>CAKQON010000021.1 GCA_934255515.1 uncultured Sutterella sp. | reverse complement strand
CCTCAACGAGCTCAAGAATCTCAAGGCGCGCCTGGGGGTTGATGACGGCACGAAGTCGGCGGTGCAACTCAAAAACGAGAGCAAGCTGCGGTCGTGGCTGGAAAACAAGACCTTGGTGCAGATCTTGCAGTGGTTCGATGCAGTGTACGCCATGCAGGTCGAGACGCCCTACGGCAAGCGGACCATTACCACGGAGACCGCTGCTCGCGACGAACTTTTCCTACGCGAGCTGGGGATCACGCTCGTACGCTGAAACGTGTCCCCTTTGTGGAATTTTCAGGGTTCTATTAAAGACTACATAAAATGCCGTTCATCAAGGTGCAAAAACTCGTTCGAGAAGGCGATAAAGTCTTGAGTGGGTCAGCTGCTGTTGTTGATACTTCGTACGTTACGGGCCAGAAATACCACAGCAAACATACAGTTCGGGAACGTCTTGGCAAGATCCTTGATCTCAGTAATGATAAGCGTTCCGGCATTTTTCAATCTCCCACGCGCGGTCTAAAGGCTGACAGGCTCTCCAACGCTGGCTCAGCCGCGAGTACACACTCAAAATGGACTGCTGAAGCGGTACGAGGCAAGATTCTTTTAGACATCATCAACACGATTATCGTGTTGCAGTTGCGCAAGGTCATCGATAAGCAGGGGTATTCTGTTCCGGAGATTTTTGGTCGGGTACAGTCCTTGATGTGTTTCTCAGACGGAAAGAACCTAACCATTGAGACCCCTAACAAAAAGACCAAAGAGTTCTACGGAGTTTTTAACTTTCCCATTCCCTCACATCTACCCTTGGCTGATGCCCGAAACCTTATTGCTGTGTAGTTCTACTTTTAAGCGCATCTAAGGATCAGTCTTCGGATGCGCCGCAGGAAGAGGACTCCTTGAAGTAAGGCGTCGCAAGACTCTCTTCCATCATTCGTCTCTATTGAGAACCCGCCTCGTTCTAAGTGAGTTGCTGAATTGCGTCAAGGACATGCATTAACAAGCGGATGAATGTGCTGAGAACGCCAGCGGTCTTTACAAACGTAAATGAGGATTATCTCTAATCAAATATTCGCGGTAATAAGGCTAATCTTTTGCGTCGAGACGCAAAGGCAGCTTGCCGGAAGAGGAGAGGGAAGCACAGAGCGCGCTAAGCCCCGTTCATATTCGATTCGGCCTGCTGCCTTTTTTTTATTCAGCCTTATTACGAGGAGACCCATAATGGCTGGCAAACTCAAGATTTCATTGGCCTGGCAGATGATGATCGGCCTTGCGCTCGGCGTCATCGTCGGCGCCGTCGTCGACTCTCAATTCGCCCATACCTATCTGCAGCCCCTGGGCACGCTCTTCATCCGCTTGATCCGCATGGTGGTGGTGCCTCTGGTGGTAGCTACGATCATTGCGGGCGCCGCGGGCATTTCGGATACCTCGAAGCTCGGCCGCGTTGCCGGCAAAGTTCTTATCGTTTATGCCGTCACCACTGCCATCGCCGTGGCGATCGGTCTGCTTTTTGCCAACCTCATTCAACCGGGGCTGGGTCTTGACCTTTCGACCGACGGTCTCGTCGTCAAGGCCGTGAAGGCGCCGAGCCTGACCGACACGCTGCTCAACATCGTTCCGATCAATCCGATGGAAGCGATGGCCAACGGCTCGATGCTGCAGATCATCTTTTTCGCGGTGATCTTCGGCTTCGGCCTCGCGTCGCTCGGCGAACGCGGGAAGCCCGTTCTTCGCTTCTTTGAGCTCGTGGGCGACGTGATGATCCGCGTGACGGGCTACGTCATGATGTACGCGCCGATCGGCGTTTTCGGCCTCATTGCATTCACGGTCGCGAAGCACGGTCTTTCGGTGCTCCTTCCGCTTTTCTCCCTCATCCTTACGTCCTTCCTTGCGACGGTCGTTCTTGTCTTCCTGATCCTCATTCCGATGGTCGCCGTCATCGGCAAGACCAATCCGGTGAAGTTCCTGAAGGGCATCTTCGAGCCCTGGCTCGTCGCCTTCACGACCTGCTCGTCGGCAGCTGCGCTTCCGGCCAACCTCGCGGCAGCGAGAAAGCTCGGCGCCACGCGCTCCATCGCTTCCTTCTCGATACCGCTCGGCAACACCATCAACATGAACGGCACCGCCGTCTACATGGGCGTCTGCGCAATCTTCGCGGCTGAAGTTTTCGGCATTCATCTTTCGTTTACGGACCAGCTCACCGTCGTTCTGATGGGTGTTCTTGCCGCTATCGGCACCGCGGGCGTCCCGGGCGCCGGCCTCATCATGACGACCGTCGTCTTCACGCAGGTGGGCATTCCGCTCGAAGCCGTGGCGCTCATCGCCGGCATCGATCGCATCCTCGACATGATCCGCACGTCGATCAACGTCGTTGGCGACGTTACTTCCGCCGTCGTTGTGACGAGTCTCGAAGGGGACCTCAACAGCGAACCCTATCAGGAAGGCGAAGCCTGAGTATGACGCTTCCCGCTTTTCGGGTTCCGTTCTGAATCCCGCAAAGAGGCAGTTCCGGTTTTTGCCGGGGCTGCCTTTTTAAAAAGGCGGGAGTTCTTTTCTGATTGCTTCGGGCATCGCGCCGAAAGAAAGAGGCAATAGCGATTCACGGATCGAGTCTAAGATTCAGGCTGAATCCCGGCGGCCGTTTTTCATTTTTCTTTTTACTCATGAGTTCGAGTCCAAGCAGAACCTCTTTGCTCCTACAGACGCTCCGCAGCGGGCGAGAGCTCAGCGTGCGCGACGAGCTCGAACTTGTCGCCCGGCTTGCGGTCCCTGCAGCGCTCGCTCAGGTCTCCTATATCCTGATGCAGTACATCGACGCTTCGATGGTGGGGCACCTCGGCGCAGGGGATTCTGCGGCGGTCGGGCTCGTGAGCACGACGCTCTGGCTTTTCTACGGCATCGGCGGCGCCTCGATCATGGGGTTTTCGGTGCAGACGGCGCACTGCATCGGCGCAGAGGATTTCGACGCCGCCCGAAGCATCGTTCGTCAGGCCTTCACCACGGTTATGACTTTTTCTGCCGTTCTCGCTGCGGCGGGCTTTCTCATCGGTTCCCATCTTCCTGTCTGGCTCGGGGGCGACCCGTCGATTGCTGGAAACGCGTCGAACTACTTCCTCATGATGGCGCTTTTCCTTCCGGCCACGTTTTTCGGCTGGCTCGCCGGAGCGCTCCTGAGGGCTACGGGCGACATGAAGACTCCGAGCTACCTCGGGATCCTCATGTGCTTTCTGAACTGCTTCTTCAATTTTCTTCTCATCTTCCCGACGACCACCTATACGCTCTTCGGCCTTTCCCTGACGGTTCAGGGGGCGGATCTCGGCATCATCGGGGCGGCCGTCGGAACCGGCATTGCGGAAACCATTGTCGGCGCCATCATGCTGTGGATGCTCGTAGTGCGCTCGCCGTTCCTCTCGCTCGTGGGGCGGTCCGGAAGCTTCATTCCTCAGGCGGCCGTATTGCGGAGAGCCTTTTCAATTGCGTCTCCTGTGGCTGCCGAGCGCATTCTCATGTGCGGCGCGCAGATTCTCTCGACTGCCATTGTGGCGCCGCTCGGCATTGTTGCGATTGCAGCGCATACGCTTGGCATTACCGCCGAGAGCCTCTGCTACATGCCGGGCTACGGGATCGGCGACGCTGCGTCGACGCTCGTTGGTCAGTCCGTCGGCGCGAAGCGTCTCGATCTCGCAAAGCGCATCGCCTACAAGTGCGTCGGCGCCGGCATGGTCGTCATGACCGTGATGGGCGTGGTGCTTTATTTCGCCGCACCGCTTCTCATGGGCATCATGACGGATGTGCCGGAAGTCATTGAGCTCGGCACAAAAGTGCTTCGCATCGAAGCCTTTGCGGAACCCATGTTTGCCGCGGCGATTGTGTCATACAGCGCCTTCATCGGTACCGGCGATACGCTGATTCCTGCCGTCATGAATTTGTCGAGCATGTGGGTGGTGCGCCTCACGGTCGCCTGGTTCCTCGCTCCCGTCTACGGATTGGTCGGCGTCTGGAGCGCGATGTGCGCCGAGCTCATCGTGAGGGGCGGCATCTTCCTCATGCGCTTGAAGAGCGGCGTCTGGCTTCAGAAACAGACGAAGAAGATTTAGCCGCCGTCTGCACCTTTTGCCTCTCAGGATGATGGCTTCATCCAGCTGCAGCAGAGCCTTTCGCCGAGGCTGATCGCCGCATAGAGGAAGAGCCCGAGCACGCTCATGCCGAGAATCCCGACAAACATTATCAGGTTGTCGCCGAACCCCCAGGCATCCATGATGAGCCAGCCGAGCCCGGAGTCGGTGGCAAAGCTTTCCGCGAGAAAGAGAACGGCCATGGCAGTGCCCGCAGAAGCTTTGAGCGCCGTGAAGAGCGATGGAAGCGCTGCCGGCAGATAGACGTGCCGAATGCGCTCCCACCGGCTGGCTCCCATGGAGCGAAGCGCCCTCTCATAGGAGGGATCGAGCTTCAGAGCATGTTCGCGGACGATGACGAGAATCTGGAATCCCGTGGCGAGCGCGATGAGAAGAATCCGCGAGGCGTCTCCAAGGCCGAAGACCGTAAAGAAGACCGGGAGAAGCACGATTTTGGGAAGCGGCAGCGTGATGAAGGTGATGGGCGCGCCCAGCCAGTCCGCCTTCGGGGAGTGCCCGAAAAGGAGTCCGAGCGGGAAGCCTGTCAGAATCGCTACGGCGAGCGCCTCTGCAAGACGCCGGGCGGAAACCGCGGCATGCCTCGCGAGGTCGGGATTCATCAGCGCTTCCTGAAGCGCTCTGAGTACGGCAGCGGGACTCGGGATGATCTCTTCGCCGAGAAGCACGCTCGCTCCTTCCCAGAGAAGAAAGAGCACTGCGGTTGCAGCTGAATAACGAAGGAGGGTGGTTTTCATGCGTAAGCTCCTTTATTCGCGGCGGCGCCCGCTTCTCTCAGGCGCGCATGGACGTGCCGGATGGCATCGGCATATTCCGGAGCCTCGCGGTCTCCCGAATGGCGACCCGGCTCCCAGGACGGATTCTCGTAGAGCTCAAGCACTCTCGGCGGGTTGGTGGCGAGAAGCAAAATGTGGGAGGCAAGGAATACGGCTTCCGGAATGTCGTGCGTGACGAAAATCATCGTCAGAGGCCGGCGCCTCTGCATGTCGGCAAGGAAATCCTGCAGACGCTCGCGGCGAAGTGCATCGAGCGCAGAGAACGGTTCATCCATGAAAAGCACGTCGGGCGCAGCAATCAATGCGCGGCCGATGGCAAGGCGCTGGCGCTGTCCGCCAGAGAGCTCTGCCGGCGTACGATCGGCAAAACGCGAGAGACCGAGTTCATCGAGCATGGCGTCAGCCAGCGACGTGCTTTCAGCGGGATTTCGGCGCGCGTTCCTGAGCTTCAGCGGCAGCGCGAGATTGTCGCGCACGGTTTTCCAGGGCAGCAATCCGAGGTTCTGCCAGACAAAGCTCGAATGAAGCTCTGGAATTGCGGCGCCGGAAGCATCGCTCCAGACGACGTCGCCTGAATCTTTCTTCAGGAGTCCCGCGAGCGTCGTTAGGAGCGTCGTCTTTCCGCAGCCGGATTCTCCCACGATGGCAAGCGACGCTCCGGCTGGAAGCGTGAAGGAAAGGTCCCTCAGCACGGGTTCAGGGCCGTAGCTGACCGAGAGTCGCCGAACTTGAAGCCCTGCGGCGTGTCTGAGCCTCGAAGTGGTCGTCATGATCTTTCCTTTCTATCTCATAAGCGGCAGACGATTTTTTCGAGATCCGGCGCTTTCGAGAGGATCCCGCGGCGAATCAGCCATTCTGAGGCGCGCTTCACGTCGTCTCTCGACGGGAGCTCAGGCAGGCCGTCCGGCGTCGGGAAGCCTCCGAATTTCTGGAGCACATAGCCTTCGATGATGTTCTCTGGTATCAGACGCTTTCTTTGGGCGAGCTTCAGGTAAAGCTCCGGCGCATCATCCACGCGGCGCGCCGCTTCGGCGAGCGCCCGGCGAAATGGCCTAACGAAATCCTCTGTGAGGTATTCGCTTCTGAGAGAAATCATTGAAAGCGGTTCATTCAATTTGCGGTCGTCCCAAATGACTTTGCCGCCCTTTAATTCAATCAGCGTGAGGAGCGGCTCATAAAAGAGCGCTGTCTCAAGCTTCCCGGAATTGAGAAGTTGCAGCCGGATGGGGATCTGCGGAATTTCAATCTGCTTGATTGATTTTTCAGGAATTCCGGCATTTGCGATGAAGTTGTCGAGCATCCAGTCCGTGATTGTGCCGGAGCTCGCTGAAGTGGAAATGCCGGTCTTTTCTCTCAGGGCATCGAGAGTCGGCACCTCTGAGACATGATTGGGAGAAACGGCAAAACCGAAAGCGCGGCGTCTCGGATCCGTATGCCAGGTTGTGGCTGCAATGGAAGCATCAATGCCGTTCGCCTGCTGGGTTATCGTCGTCATGAGGTTGGTGTATTGACCCGCAATGCGTTTTGCACGCAGCGCAGCAGTCATTTCGAGCGCACTCATGAATGGGACGATTTTGACGTCGAGTCCTTCGGATTTGAAGAGGCCGTCGGCTTCTGCTGCATAGAGAAGAATGGCATCAATTGCGGGCAAAGCTGCGATGGATGCTGTTCCCGATGGAATGGATGATTTTGAATTTCGGGCTTCTGCTGCCTGCGACTTGCCGGAGATTCCGGCGAGGCCGCCCGCTGCGCCTGCAGCGAGAAGCACCTTGCCGGCATTCTCAATCAATGCTCTTCTCGAGAGCGCATAAACTCTTTTTTCCTGATGGGTCATGGGATTCCTTCCGCTTCTATTTCGTCCGCATTTCCTTGGGATGAGTGCGGGCGGTGTTCTGGAACCCAAACTCTACAGGCGGCAGCTTCAGGAATTTCTGAGACGCATCATGGTATTACCTAATCTTTTAAAATTGGATGAAGAGGCAGATTTCAGACATTTGATCTTTTGAATTCGAATCAATTGCTTGTCTCATTCTTCTCTGCTTTATCGCGAGAGAAACGCTGCCGCTAAGCGAGATGGTCAATTTTGATCCCGGTTCTTATGAGGAAAGCCTCTCCATTAGAAGAAATAAAAAAAGAAAGCCCTGCTCACCGAAAGTGGAGAGCAGGGCGAGTGCTTCAGAGAAATAAAGATTTCTCACAAATCTTTATTTGGCCTCAGCAGGCGTATTGTTGGCGATCAGCATGTCGTCGTCCGTGTAGCCGGCTTCCCTTGCCTTGATGTACCACTGGGGACGCTTGCCGCGGCCCGTCCAGGTTTCGGGGCCGTCAGGGTTGATGAATTTCGGCACGCCGGCATTCCGGACGGGAGACTTAATGGCCTTGCCGTCCTTGCCGAGATGAAGATCAGAGGCGGTAAATTCGAAAACGTCAATGAGACGGATGCATTCTTCCTGTGCGCGGGCGCGGAGTTCCTGCCATTCCTCTATGAGCTTTGATTCTTTTTCACGATGGGCATTTACCTGCGCAATGATTTCGTCGCTAGTCATTATGTGAACCTTTGGGATGGTAGTGGAATAAAGGGTATTCTACGCAATTCATTCCTGGTTGGCTATTCCTCTGCGCTTCCCCGCAGCAGGGGTTTATTGAATTAATCGATGGAAAAGTCTGGGAGACAAAGCTCTCCAATAGAAAACGGATCCGTTTGAAGGACTTCAATCAGAATGGGAGGGACGCTGCCGCAATTCTGATGATTTTTGGTAATTCCTCCGAATAAAGAAGATCCCCGCCTGAGCGCGATCGCTCATACGGGGATCTCAATCGATCAGGAATTATTTCTCGAATGCGGTCTTCAGGTCGATCGGCATTGCCTGGTAGCCGGTCGTCGATTCGACGCGCATTTCGACTGCAGGTTCCTTCTCGCCCCAGTTGAACTCCATCATGTAGGGGTTCGGAGCCGACGTGAAGGCGCCGGTCTTGAGGTCGAACGATGCGCCCGCAGTGGCGAAGTAGACGAAGATCGAGTTCTTGTCGGCGTGGTATTCGGTAAGCAACGTCACCGGGCTGAACCAATCGTGACCGTGTTCCTCGCCGAAGGTCCAGACCTGTTCAACGGTGCCAGCCTTCTCATCGACCTTGTAGACGACGGCGCGGGAATACTTCATTTCCGCAAGCGCCGGGTGTTCCATGACGCGGGCGTCGCCGTTGTCGAAGGCCGTGAGATACACAACGCCCGGCTTGCTCTTCGCATCAATGCGCTGGGTCCACATCCAGTCGAAGCCCCCTTCGCAAGTCGCGTCCGTGCAGGAGATGGGCTTGCCCTGATGGTCGACGGGCTTGAGAACCTTGCCTGCAAATTCTCCCTTCGAGCCGCGCGGGGCGCCGAGGATCCTCTTCACCTTCTTGTCGCGGCCGATCTTGATGATGGCGGACTGGTGGCGCGACGAGATGATGATCGAATCATCGGTCGGGTCGTAGTCGACGGAATTCACGTGCGCCCAGTTGCGGCCGATGCCGGTGCCCGCAATGTCGCCGTAGTGGTCGGATTCATTCAACTGCTTGATGTCTTCTTCGGAGAGCGTCTTGCCGGCCTTGGAATCATCAATGTTGAGGCACACCGCACCCTGGTCGAGGGCCTTGATGACGTCCAAGCGATAGGGGTCGAGGATGTCGAAGAGACTGAATTCGTCGACGACGTAGCGTCATGATCCACTTCGGCGATCACGTCGCGGACCGTGCGGACGTTCTCACCGTTGGCAAGCCTGACGTTCGACGATGCCACGCGCAGGAAGAAGTGACCATGCTGAGCGGGATCGAGCGGGTGCGAGAAGTCGTTGTAGGAAAAGGGAGGACGACGGTTCCAGATTTCGAGGCCCATGAGGTCGTACTTGACGTAGCGCTGGCCGTAGCCCCAGGTAAAGGCGCTGTCCTTATTCTGACGGAAGTCCATCATGTCGCCGCCGTAGTAGAGCGAGTCGAGCGAATAGATCGGGTTCGTGAAGAGATACCAGCGATAATCGCCCTTCGTATCGACGATGCCGATCTGCGGGTTGAAGTTCCATTCGAGCGCGCCGCCCATGGGATTGTTCCAGACGGCGTGGGAAGCCTTGCCCGCGAGGTCCTGAGCGTTGTTGAGGAGGTCGAGGCGGTCCTTGAATTTGGGATCGACCTTCACCGGACGCACCTTCGGCATGGTGGAGCGTTCATTGACGAGGCCCGAGGCTTCAACGTAGATGGGCGAGCCGTAAATCTTGTAGATGTCGGAGAATTTTTCCGTCTTGCCGTCGAAGAGGCGCGTGAATTCGACCTTGACCGAGTTGAGGTAGTCGGGGTAGAGGCCGAAAACCGGAATGCCCCGTTGGTAAGGAGCATGCGGCGCGAGACGGTGTAGGAGATTTGCTCGCCTTCGGGCTTCGGAAGCACCGTCACGCGGGCGTCGAGAATCTGATAGCCACCGTTGCGGATGATGGCCGTGAGCGGTGCGACTTCGTACGGGTTCACGACGATTTCGCCGAGGTGGCCCTGAACTTCGTAGGTGGTTTTTGGGCCCGAGGCGCCGCCCATTGCCATGACGGCGGCAGGGATGAGCGCAGCGGCAGCGAGCAGCTATGCTTTGAGAACCTAAAAGTCGTCTAATGCGGCCACGATTCAACTGACACCCAGCAGCTTGAGGAATAGCTGATCGCGTTTGGTTGTTCCGTGGTCCATTTGGAAGCGCTGTCGTTGCCTGTCGTGGCAACGTAGTCGACGCAACGGAACCAATCAAGAATTTGAATCAGAGAGTGCTGATCGAGCCAAGGAAGCAGCTTTTCTTCGAGATTCAACTCTTCCTTCGTTTTGGAAGGTCTGAGCAAGTGCCAATTTTTATGACTGCAACCGGAAAATACAGCCCCAACACATAAATTCGGTTGTTTACAGTCTAAAAATTGGCAGTTTATGCTGTTTTTAGTGGAAATTTCCACAATATAGGCACAATTAGGCCGTCAATCTCTTCAGGTAACAATCGAAAGTGAAGAGATTGCAGAGCGCCAGCATCGTATTGATGCGATGCGCATTTTTCGCAATGCCGTCTGCGCGTTCATCCGGCGCCGTCAGAACCGGGGGTACTCACGGCTCACCGGCTGATCGGGCTTCTGGGCGAGACATGCTGGGTTTTCGCCCGCGGGACGCAAACCCGCAGGAACGAGGTCAATGCGCCGCTAAGCTATTCGGCGGCGGGGCTCGTCCGGGATGCCGTGCTGCGAGGATGCGGCATCGGGTGCCTGACGGATATCGCCGTAGAGGATGAGAAGGGAAAGCTGCGCTGGTGCAGCTCCTTCCTCAATGGTCGCTCCCGTCACGGGATATTTATGCGCTTTTTCCGGCCTTGAAATTCATGCACCGCGGGGCGCACCTTCTTGCTCAGGAAGTCGAAGCGCTGCGCTTGAGCATTGAAGGTTGGGCATGAATCTGTATTTCCCAAAAGAGGCTCTTCCGAATATGTGCGGTATTACCACAAAGTACTGAGGTGAAGGAGCGTGAATTTCGCTAGTATAGGTGTTAACTATATAGGGGTTACCCCGTAAATCAGGTTTCATTCTGACTGACGATTACGGGGAGGACTGACCAACACCAACCACTTCAAGCGAAAAAATCATGACAAAGCATATCTTGTCGAAGAGCGCCGCAGCGCTCGCGGCCGCCATTATCGGAGCGGGCCTCCTGCCGGGCGCGAATGCGGCCGAGCTCCTCAACGCATCATACGATGTGGCCCGTGAACTTTTTCAGGACCTCAATCCTCCCTTCATCAGCGCCTGGGACAAGGCTCACCCGGACGACAAGCTCGCCATCCGTCAGTCTCATGCCGGAAGCTCCAAGCAGGCTCTCGCCATTCTTCAGGGTCTGAAGGCCGACGTCGTCACTTTCAACCAGGTGACCGACATTCAGGTGCTCCACGACAAGGGAAAGCTCATTCCGGCCGACTGGCAGGCAAGACTCCCGAACAATTCCTCTCCATTTTATTCGACGATGGCGTTCCTCGTGAGAAAGGGGAATCCGAAGCACATCGCCGACTGGTCCGACCTCAATAAGGATGGAGTGGAGCTTGTCTTCCCGAATCCGAAGACTTCCGGCAATGCCCGCTATACCTATCTGGGCGCCTGGGCGGCTGCCGCGGATGAATCAAAAGGATCGAAGGAAGGAACCGAGGAGCTGATGAAGAAGTTCCTCGCGAATGTCGCCGTCTTCGATACAGGCGGACGGGGGGCGACCACCACGTTCGTCGATCGCGGAATCGGCGACGTGCTGATTTCGTTTGAGTCCGAGATCAACAATATTCGGAACAAATACGCGGACAAGGGCTATGAGGTCGTAGTTCCGAAGACCGACATCCTTGCCGAATTCCCCGTGGCCTGGGTCGACAAGGTCGTAAAGCAGAAGGGTACTCAGGATGCTGCGGAAGCCTATCTCAAATACCTCTACAGTCCTGAAGCGCAGAAGATCATCACGGGCTACTACTACCGCGTGAACGACCCGAAGACGATGGAGGCTCTAAAGGACCGCTTCCCCGCAACGAAGCTCTTCACTGTTGAGGAGCGCTTCGGCTCCTGGGCTGCCGTCATGAAGACGCACTTTGCGACGGGCGGCGAGTTCGATCGCCTTGTGGCCCTCGGCAGGAAGTAACCATCATGGCGGAGAGGAAGAAGCGCCGGGTGCTTCCCGGCTTCGGGTTTTCGCTGGGGGTGAGCGTCACTTTTGTTTCGCTCATTCTCCTTTTGCCGATGAGCGCGCTCGTGAGGGAGCTTTCGCACCTGACCTGGGCGGGCTACTGGGAGATCATCACGAATCCGCAGACGCTTGCCGCTCTGAGGGTGACGCTCCTCTCCGCCTTCTGGGCATCCGTCTTCAATTGCGCTGCGGGTGTTCTGCTTGCCTGGGTGCTCGCGCGCTACCGCTTCCCCGGACGCGGGATTCTCGATGCGCTGATCGACCTTCCTTTTGCACTCCCCACTGCGGTTGCTGGCCTCACGCTTTCCGCGCTCTTTGCTGAGGACGGGTGGGACGGCGTCTGGCTTTCACTCTTCGGCATCAAGGTGAGCTACACCTGGCTCGGGATTGTCGTCGCCATGGCCTTCACCTCGATTCCCTTCGTCGTCCGCACGGTGGAGCCCGTGCTCGAGGACCTTGGAAAATCGACTGAAGAGGCCGCGGAAACGCTGGGCGCGACGAAAGGACAGATCTTTCGCCGCGTGATTCTTCCTGAAATACTCCCCTCGGTCGCCGCGGGGACGACGCTTGCCTTCTGCCGGTCGCTCGGCGAATTCGGCGCCGTCATCTTCATTGCCGGCAACATCGCCTACGAGACGGAAGTTCTTTCGCTCATGGTCTTCATGCGGCTTCAGGAATTCGACTATCCTGCCGCGAGCGCAATTGCGTCGCTCGTTCTCGCACTCTCGCTTGCGCTCTTCCTTTTTGCCAATTTCCTGCAAAAGCGTCTTGCAAGACGCCTCGGAGCTCCGGCATGACCGCACCACAAAAAATCGCGCCGAATTATGCACGGCGCATTCTTATCGGACTCGCGGTTCTCGTCTCCGTGCTTTTCCTCGTGATTCCGCTTGTCTACATCTTCGCTCAGGCTTTTCAGAAGGGGCTGATGCCGGTGCTCGAGAACCTTGGCGACCCCGAGATGCTCCACGCGATCGGACTCACAGCCGGCATCGCGCTCATTACCGTTCCGGTCAATCTCGTTTTCGGGGTCATGCTCGCCTGGTGCTGCGCGCGGTTTGATTTCCCGGGAAAGCAATGGCTCCTTGCCGCGACCGACATTCCCTTTGCGGTGTCGCCCGTCGTTGCGGGTCTTGCCTGCCTTCTCTGGTACGGCGCGAACGGCCCGCTCGCCCCGTGGCTCGAAGCCTCTCAAATCCAGATCCTCTTTGCCTGGCCGGGCATGGTTCTCGTCACGATCTTCGTGACGTGCCCCTTCGTAGCCAGGGAATTGATTCCCGTTATGCAGAGCCGCGGCGCGGCGGAGGAGGAGGCTGCCATTCTTCTCGGCGCTTCGGGCTGGCAGATGTTCCGCTACGTGACGCTTCCCAATATTTCCTGGGCGCTCCTTTACGGCGTCCTCCTCACCAATGCCCGTGCAATCGGCGAATTCGGCGCCGTTTCCGTGGTCTCCGGGAGCATTCGAGGCGAAACGATGACGCTGCCCCTCCAGATTGAACTCCTCGAGCAGGACTACAACACCGTCGGCGCCTTTACGGCTGCGGCCGCTCTGTCGCTTCTTGCTGTCATCACGCTCCTCATCAAAAAGGAGCTTCAGGGCCACCGCAGAGCCTGAGTGCTCCAACGCAGGAAACCAACGAACGAAGAATCTTTCATCATGAGCATTCAGATCGACAGCATTCAGAAAACCTTCGGCGGCGCGCCGGTTCTGAAGGACATTTCGCTCACCATTGAAACGGGCGAGATGGCGGCGCTTCTCGGGCCATCGGGCTCCGGGAAGACCACGCTCCTCAGAATCATTGCGGGTCTTGAAACGGAAACCTCCGGCCGGATTCTCTTAGACGGCGCCGACATGACGGACGTGTCTGCGCGCGACCGGCGCGTAGGCTTCGTCTTTCAGAATTACGCGCTCTTCCGGCACATGACGGCCGCAGAAAACATTGCATTCGGGCTCACGGTGAGAAAGGGCGCTGAGAAGCTCTCCAAAGCCGATATTGAAGCGCGCGTGCGGGATCTCCTCGCCATGGTGCAGTTGACCGACTTCGCCGGGCGCTACCCCGCGCAGCTCTCCGGCGGCCAGCAGCAGCGCGTGGCGCTCGCGAGGGCGCTCGCCACTGAACCGAGGGTCCTCCTTCTTGACGAGCCTTTCGGCGCACTTGACGCTCAGGTACGCGAGGACCTCAGGCAGTGGATCCGGCGGCTGCACGAAAAGCTTCGCTTTACGGGCGTTTTCGTCACGCACGACCAGGAAGAGGCCATGCAGATTGCAGACCGCGTCGTGGTAATGAAGGACGGGCGGATCGAACAGGCCGATGCCCCGGAAGAAATCTGGACCCGGCCCAAAACTCGCTTCGTTCTCAAATTCCTCTGCGACGTGAATGTGCTTCAGGGGCGCATCGAGGATGGAAAGCTCCATCTTGGCTCGCTCACTCTTCCGCTCTCCGGAGAAAAGGCAGCGCCCGGTCCGGTCGACGTGCTGCTGAGGCCCATCGACGCGCAGATGAAGCGCACCTTCGGCCTCGGGCAGCTTTCGATCGAGGTGCTCGCCTCACGTCCCAAGGGCGGCGCCGTACAGGTTCTCGCCCGGCCCGAAGGCTGGTATCCGGAACCCATTAACGCCATTCTTCTTGAGGATGCGCTTCCCACGCGCGGGAACACTTATTACATGAGCCTTGACCGGGCGTACTTCTACCGCGGAAACGAAAGGCTTCCCATTCGAATTGATCATCACGCTTTTTCCTAACAGGCAATCACAACATGGCTGGAAAACTAATCGACACCATCGGCATGACGCCGCTCGTGAAGCTCGAGCACCTTGCTCCCCATAACGGAAGCGAAATCTGGGTGAAGCTCGAGGGCTCGAACCCCGCCGGTTCCGTCAAGGACCGGGCAGCGCGCTCCATGATTGAGGAGGCCGAGAAGCGCGGCGACATCAAACCCGGGGACGTGCTCGTTGAGGCAACGAGCGGCAACACGGGTATTGCGCTCGCGATGATTGCGGCCCTCAAAGGCTACCGCATGAAGATCATCCTCCCGGAAAATCTCTCGCTCGAGCGCCGGGCGGCCATCAAGGCTTACGGGGCCGAGCTCATCCTTGTGAGCAAGGAGAAGGGAATGGAAGGCGCGCGCGACCTTGCCAAGGAAATGCAGAAGCGAGGGGAAGGTTATCTCCTTGACCAGTTCAATAATCCCGACAATCCTCTCGCGCATTTCCGGACGACAGGTCCCGAGATCATCGCCCAGACCAGAGGGCGCGTAACGCACTTCGTCTCCGCCATGGGAACGACAGGTACGATCGTCGGCACCGGAAGGTACCTCAAAACCATCATTCCGGACCTGCGCGTCATCGGCATGCAGCCGGCGGCCGGGAGCTCCATTCCCGGCATACGCCGGTGGCCTCAGGCCTATCGGCCCGGGATCTTCGACCCGAAGGTCGTCGATGAAACCATCGATGTGACTCAGGAAGCGGCGGAAAAGACCATGCGCGCGCTCGCCAGGGAAGAGGGCATCTTCTGCGGCGTTTCCTCCGGCGGCGCTGTGTCGGGCGCGATCCGGATTGCCGAAGAGAATCCGGGATCTGTCGTCGTCACGATCATCTGCGACCGGGGAGACCGGTATCTCTCCACCGGCGTTTTCGGAGGCTGACGCACGTTGCCTCAACTGCCGTAACGGCCGGCAGCTTCAAGTCCTCAAATCCCTGTCCTGCGGATGCGCACGACAGGGATTTTTTATGCCTGGAGCTCTCGAATTTCAACGAAAACCATATTTAACAAATTGATAGGTGCTGTAAATAATCGAAATCTCAATATTGCCTAATTTTTAGGCAGCTATACTTACCCGCCCCGAAGGATCTGCCAAGTTTTTGATCGCTATTTTTCGCGACGCCTGATAAACTGCAATTTGAATTTGTTATGAATGCAAATTGAAATTTCATTTAAATATGTCATTACGAATGGAGTACACCGATATGAATGAAAGAAGGTTCAATGAGAATGAAATAATAAAGTGGAATGAAATTGAATATAGAGTCATTAAGATATTCGGTGATCTAACTTTGCTTATTACAATGAAAGGGCAGTCAGTTAATTTGGTAAGAGCTGCAACTTCTAAACTTAATGAAATGATTGAGAATGGAACTGCAACGATTGAGCTGGATCCATTCGCGGATATGGCAGTAAGAAAGTGGACGAAGTCTGTTGAAAAGACCGGGCGTGATCTATATGAGATGATTCTGCCATTTCTTTCGAATCCGGAGCTCTATTCAGAGAGAGGGATAGAAGAGTTGTGCAATGACGCGGCGGACGGCGACGTCAAATGGGCCAGAAAGCTGAAGCTTATGATCGCAACCTACTGGCGGCGAGGGCAGCATGCTAAATCATTGATACCTATGATGAAAGGCAACCCGGGGCGCGCCACGTCGGGCCGCAAGCGAGGCAGGAGAGCCGGCGAGGGGAAAAAAGAAGGCGCTTCGCTCACTCCTAAAATTCTTGAGCTTATGAATGAAACATGCATTGAGATGCTTGAAAATAATCGGAAATTAGTCAATACGAGAGAATTGAATGTAAAAGAATTCTATGCATTTCTTGTTGATAAAATTAACTCAATAAACAGTGAGAAGAATGATGGATATGAATTCATTGAAATGCCTTCATTCTGGCAATTCTATTACTTCTACAGGACCAGATACGGAACTAAGTCTCAATATGCTAAATTGAATGATTGTGAATAATGAGTTCATATTTGATATATCGATGCATATGAGAATTGAATGAATTTACAATTCAAATTAAATGGTATTAATTATTAATGGAATTCACTCGTATAAAGACAAAACAAAATTACAATAGTGAAGCTGACAGCAACGACCGTTCGGACGGACTGCAGGCCAAAAATTACGCCATATAATTGCAGTTATCGTGCGTAATATGTTGCGGTACCGGTATGAGATGGTTAACCCTCATATCTGGTGTCGGACTTGATTGAAACCAGAGTGAATGCAAAAACAGAGAGGAAAAACTCGGCAGATGCAATTTGACGGTCTTTCAGATGCGAAAACGGAGGGCAGTCTCCCCGCAATCGCTCAAAATTCGCCTGCAGGTACGGGGCTTCTCAATGTCCCGGAAGCGGACGCGCACGAAGTGAACGCGGCTGCGGCCTATCTCGCGGAGCTTCATTCCGAGGCTTCGCGGCGCGCCGTGCGCTCGCGCCTCAATGTGATTGCACGTTGGTTCGGATTCCCGGATGCCGTGAGCTGCCCCTGGGGGAAGCTCCGCTATGCGCATGCCGTTGCCTTCGTGCATGAGTTTTCTGATAAAAGAGGACTTTCTGCTACTTCTGTCAATGCCTATCTTTCAGCCCTGAAGGGCGTTGCGCAAACCGCCTGGCGCCTGCGGCAGCTCGATCTTGAAACTTATTCAGAGATCACGGCTGTGAAGCAGCTGAGAGTCCATCGCGAGCCGCGGGGCCGTGCGCTCTCTTTGGAAGAATCGGGAAAGCTCCTCGCCGCAGCCGACGAAGAGGAGCGCCCGAGCGCACTGCGCGATCAGGCCGTGATTGCACTACTTCTCGGGTGCGGTCTGCGCCGGGCGGAAGTGACGACCCTGAGGATGGAACACCTCAATATGGCGGAAGGTAGCCTCATGGTGCTCGGCAAGGGGAATAAGGAACGGATGGTGTTTCTGACCCCTGCCGTGAGCTCCCGTATCCATGCCTGGCTTGCCGTTCGCGGTCCTGCGTCCGGCTGGCTCTTCGGGCGCTACACGAAGGGCGGAAGACTCATTCTCGAGTCGCCCCTTGATCCGGCATCGATCGGCCGGATTGTTGGAAAAGCCCTTGATGAGTCCGGGATTGAGCACATCACGACCCATGATCTCCGTCGAACGTTTGCGACGAGGCTTCTTTCGAAGAATGTCGACATTGTTGCGGTCAAGAACCTTATGGGCCATGCGAATGTCACGACGACCGCCAAATACGACCGGCGGACGGCCGACGCTCTCAAGGAAGCGGCGAATCAGCTCGACCTTTGATTCTCCTTCCCGGGCTCTCGTGAAGCGGTCCCAATTGCGCTATGCTTTGGCATCAATTTGTTCGGCAAGAAACTTTTCTGCTTCCTGCCGTTTTTCTTTTTCAGGTTTACCAATGATGAATTTCATTTCCCGCCGTACGGCGATGGCCGCTGCGCTCTCGCTCTCGATCCTTGCACTTGCGGGCTGCGGCGAAAAATCCTCTGATTCCCCGAAGTCGACGGCATCCGCCGACACGATGGAGAAGTCCGTTCTCGTGGTCGGCATGGAGCTCGCTTACCCTCCCTTTGAAGGGAAGGATGCAGCCGGCAATCCCGCCGGCGTCTCCGTCGACTTCATGAAGGATTTCGGCAAAAAGATCGGCAAGGAAATCCGCATCGAGAACATTTCCTTTGACGGCCTCATTCCGGCCCTTGTGACGGGTAAGGTCGACATGGTGATGTCTTCAATGACGATCACGGCTGAACGCGCGAAAACTGTTGACTTTTCCGAACCCTACGCCAATGCGCTTCTCGGCATCCTCACCAACAAGGTGAGCAACGTGAAGAGCATTGAGGACCTGAACCAGAAGGGCCGCAAGATTGCAGCCAAGATCGGGTCCACGGGCTACCTCTTTGCGCAGAAGCATTTGACGAACGCGACCGTCACGGCTCTCCCCGACGAAAGCGCCTGCGTGATGGAGGTTTCTACGGGCAAGGCCGACGGCTTCCTTTACGACCAGCTTACGATCTACCGCAACTGGCAGAAGAACCCGGACACCACCAACGCGGTCTTCATTCCCTTCCAGGATGTGGAGCCCTGGGGCGTCGCGGTGAGAAAGGGCGACAAGAACCTTTTGAAGGCCCTCAACAGCTTTATTGAAGAGAGCAAGAAGGACGGTGAATTCGATCGTCTGACGGGAAAGCACCTGTCAGCTGAAAAAGCAGCTTTCGACAAGCTCGGCTTCAAGTGGTTCTTTGACTTCACGTCGCTTAAGAAGTAATGCCGGGACTCTTTGCCGTTGCTTCCGGCGAGAAGCCCTCGGTCCTGAAGGCTGCGGCGAGCTCCCTGCTTGCCGCAGTCCTGATCGTGGGCTTCTTCTGGGTGTCGCTCTCGCGAATCGACTATCGGCTCGACTTCTCTTTCCTGCCCGATTTCCGCATCCGCATCTGGGACGGTTTTTTGTTGACCGTAGGAGTGAGCCTCGCGAGCATGGTGCTCTCCCTCATATTCGGCGCGCTCTCTGCAGCAGCGAGCCAGTCGCGGTTTCTGCCGATCCGATATTTCTCATCGGCTTATGTAATCTTCATCCGCGGAACGCCCTTGATTATGCAGATCTACCTCTTCTTCTATCTGGTAGGGACGGCATGGGGCGTCGACGACCGCTTCTGGGCGGGCGTCATCATTCTGTCGGTATTCCAGGGCGCCTATATTTCCGAAATCCTGCGCGGGAGCTACCTGTCGCTTGATCCCGCGCAGCTTGAATCTGCCCGGGCCGTGGGCTTCACGCGGGCGCAGACGATGCGATTCGTCATCATTCCGCAGATGACGGCGAGAACGCTGCCGGCATTGGCCGGCCAGTTCGCCTCCGTGATCAAGGATTCGTCGCTTCTCTCGATGATTTCCGTGGTGGAGCTCACGCAGGCGATGCGGGAAATCAGCGCCACCAATCTGAAGCTCGTCGAAAGTTATCTCTTCCTCGGTATCCTTTATCTCATTCTGACGATTCCTGTCGCCTACGCGAGCAGGGTTCTCGAAAAGCGCTTCTCCTATGCGGCTTGATCTTGAGCACCTCACGAAGCGGTTCGATGCCGCGGCGCCCGTTCTGAACGATATTACGTTTTCGAGTGAAACGCGGTCCCTTGCCGTGATCGGGTCCTCCGGCTGCGGGAAGTCCACGTTTCTGAGAATCCTGGGCGGTCTGATCCTTCCGACTTCCGGAGTTATTTGTCTGGAAGGGACTCCGATCCCACAAACGGAGGCTGAGCTTCTGCAATTCCGCCGGCGACTTGGGTTTGTATTTCAGCAGGGGAATCTCTTCCGGCACATGACGGTGCTCGAAAATATCACGCTGCCGCTTGTCGAGGTGCATGGTTGGGAGCGGGAGGCGGCGAAGGTGAGGGGGCTTGAGCTTCTAGAGCGCTTTGGTCTTGCGGATCATGCCGAAAAGCTCCCTGCGGAACTCTCGGGCGGTCAGCAGCAGCGCGCCGCCATTGCGCGCGCCGTGGCGCCGAAGCCTAAGCTCCTGCTTCTTGATGAACCCACGAGCGCGCTCGATCCTGAATACACGGCCGAGGTGCTCGATGTCGTGGCGGAGCTTCAGGAAGAGGGCATTGAATTCGTGATCGTCACCCACGAAATGGGGTTTGCGCGAAAGGCCTGCGAAAAGACGGCATTCATACATGCCGGGAAGATTCTCGAGTGCCGGTCGAGCGCGGAGCTCTTTCGGTCGCCGCAGGCGCCGGAGCTCAGACACTTCCTCGGGCGGATTCTTGAGTGGAATGCGTGAGACGGGGAGGGGAAACCCTGATTTTCTGGTGACAGCAAGCCTTGTAATACCTACAAGGGGATAGTTGAACCAAAAAATTGAGATTCCTAGCGAATCTAGGGAGCACACTTTTTTGTAAAGTTATGAATAGTAAATAAATAAAATTATTTAGTTGCCCTTCTTGAACCCGCGGATGATGTAGTTCAAGTTCCCGAAGTCACCAACGGGTTCCAGGAGTATCCGGTCAAATTCCTCGTCCGTTATGGCCACACCCTTGAGACACTCCAAATCAGATCTCTAAAGGCTGTCTCATTTGAGTGATTTTTGACATAATGAACACATGTGTCTCAAAAGCACTCAAAAGGAACGGTTATGCGTATCGGGTACGTGCGGGTCAGCTCGTTAGATCACAATCCAGATCGCCAGATTGAAGACTTGAAAGCTCAGCAGGTCGAGAAGATCTTCATGGACAAAATCTCAGGCAAGAGTGCTGACCGTCCGGAGCTTCAAAAAATGCTCTCCTTCATCCGTGAGGGAGATACCCTCATCGTGCACAGCCTCGATCGGTTGGCTCGCAATCTTGCCGACCTTCTGACTATTGTTCAGGAATTGACTGGCCGCGGTGTCAGTGTGATCTTCATGACCGAGCGTCTCTCTTTCGAAGCCGGAGCTGATGCCTCTCCAACCTCTAAGTTGATGCTTTCGATGATTGGTGCCTTCGCAGAGTTCGAGCGTTCCATGATTAAGCGCCGTCAACAGGAAGGTATTGCGCTTGCCAAAGAGCGTGGTGTCTACACCGGTCGAAAACGTTCCGTTTCAGATGAAACCCTTCAAAAGGTGAAGGACATGGTTCAACAGGGTATCCCGTTGGCCAAGGCGGCCGCGTTGAATCACGTTAGTCGCTCCACCGTTTATCGTTATTTGAAAATCCAAACCGAGGAAGAATAAATGTCGCTTACTGCAAGAGATCTCAATGCAGCTTTGTGGGCTGCTGCTGATGAAATGCGTTTGGTCATGTCGGCAGACGTCTACAAGGACTATTTGCTGGGCTTGGTTTTTTACAAGGCTCTTTCCGACAAGATCCTTGTCGAAGCCTATGAGTTGCTAAACGATGAAAAGCCGGAAAACCTTGAGGTTGCACAGAAGGCTTATGAAGAGGCTGGGGCAGATTCTGAAGTTTGGTTCGATTTGCAGGCGGAATTGGAAGATCGTTTCGGTTGCGCCATTCGCCCGAGGATGACTTTTTCTGCGTTCTACCAACAGATCAACGAACGTACGTTCATGTTGGATGACCTTAGTCAGGCATTCCGTGATGTCGAAGCCGCCAGCGGCGGCGTGTATGCAGGTTTGTTTGATGACTTTGATATTCAGTCGAAGGATTTGGGCAAGACGCCCGACAAGCGCAACAGCATGATTTCTGCGGTTATATCCAAGTTGGCAGCCATCGACTTTACCCGGTATCCGGAAGATGCTTTGGGGGATGCTTACGAATATTTGATTTCTCAGTTCGCGTCTGAGTCTGGTAAGAAGGCAGGCGAGTTTTATACGCCGCAGGCTGTATCTACGTTAATCGCTCGCATTGTTACTTATGGTCAGGATACGAAGTACGGGTTCACGGTTTATGATCCGACTTGCGGATCCGGTTCCTTGCTTTTGCAGATTCGAAACTTCATTAAGGATGATGAAGAAAATGGGATCGACAAGAAGCATTCCATTCAGTTCTTTGGTCAGGAACTAAAGAATCAGACGTTTAACCTGGCACGCATGAATATGATGTTGCATCGTGTGCCGGGAAGTCTTCAGCATCTTCGTAACGGCGACACACTTGATGCTGACTGGCCGACGGATGAACCGACGAACTTCGATGCTGTCGTGATGAATCCGCCCTACTCACAGAAGTACAACGCCGTAGGTGGTCTTTTGACAGATCCACGATTTGCTCCATACAAGAAACTCCCACCTGCCAGCAAGGCTGACTTTGCATTCCTTCTCCATGGTTTCTATCACCTTAAGGACACCGGCACGATGGGTATTGTTCTTCCGCACGGTGTTCTGTTCCGTGGCGGTTCCGAGGGAACGATCCGCGAGGAATTGCTCAAGAAGGGCAATATCTATGCTGTCATTGGTCTTCCGGCTGGGATTTTCTTCTCGACAGGCATTCCGACTTGCATTGTTGTTTTGAAGAAGGACAATCCTGATCGTAGCGTTCTCTTTATTGATGCTTCTAAAGAATTCCGAAAGGAGCGTGCAAAGAACTTCTTAGATCCTGAACATATCGAGAAGATCTTTAAGACTTATAGGGATCGCAAAGACGTTGAGAAATATGCCCATCTCTCTACTTTTGACGAAATCGAAAAGAACGGGTTCAATCTGAACATTCCGCGGTATGTCGATACTTCAGAGGAAGAAAAGGAGGTTGATCTTCAAGAAACTTTTTCTGAATTGGCAAAATTGGAGCAGGAAGAGAAGAAAGTCGACGCGAAGTTGGCAGAGTTTTTTAGTGAGTTTGGACTTAACTTTTCTACGGAGAAGAGCGAATGGTGATGCCTATGCTTACATTTAAAACGCAAGGAAAACTCAATGAATTCGCCTTGTCAGATGTTGGAGAGTTTTATGGAGGACTGTCTGGGAAAACGAAAGAAAATTTCGGTGTTGGTGATTCGAAATTTATAACGTACATGAATGTGTTTAGCAATGTTATCGCTAAACCGGAAATGTGCGATTCTGTTGATGTAGGGCCGAACGAGAGACAAAATCTAGTTGCTAATGGGGATATTCTGTTTACTCAGTCTTCTGAAACACCAGAGGAGGTTGGAATGGCTTCCGTTTGGCTGGGTGATTTCAATGCTTATCTGAATAGCTTTAGTTTTGGCTTTCGGCTTAAGGATAAACGAAGAATAGATTCTGTTTACTTAGCTTATTTATTAAGATCTCCTGTTTATAGAAAGAAGATTTCTGTTCAAGCTCAAGGGATATCTAGATATAATCTTTCTAGCTCTCGGTTGTCGTTGTTGAAGATAAGGATTCATGATGTTGAGGAACAACGAAAGATCGCTGCGTTCTTATCGATGGTGGATGAAAAGATCAAGTGTGTGTATGAAATAGCAAATAAAAAAAGAGAGCTGTTTGATAATATAGCAAATAAGATTTTCGCACGAGAGATTTGTTTCTTGAATTGCTCAGATAAATCTATTGAAGAGTGGAAATTGCTATCTCTTGGAGATTGCTGTAGTTTTTATGCCGGACAAACACCAAAGAGCACTTCGCTAAACTTTTATGGTGGAAATATTCAATGGATAGCTAGTGGAGATTTGAATCGTGGGGTTGTTGTAAAATCAGAAAAGACTTTGACTGAAAGCGGGTTGAAGAGCGCAAATTTAAGAATCCTTTCAAAAGGAACTTTAGTCGTTGCTTTGTTTGGGTTGGAGGCTGAGACAGTTTGTGGTAATTGTGGTCTTCTAGGTGTGGACTCTGCTATTAATCAGGCGTGTATGAGTATTACTCCTAATGATGATAGTTTAATGAGTGAATATCTTTTTTATTACTACAAGGCTACAGGCAGGAAGTATTGTAAGAGGTACGCTCAAGGAACGAAGCAACAAAATCTAAATGTTGAGATATTGTCGAGATTCGAAATACTAGTTCCTTCGATTGATGTGCAAAAAAGGGTTTGCGATTTGTTGCGCACTTTTGAGAGAGATATTCAAATCCTCGTAAATAAAGCAAGTTACTGGCGCAAGATTAGAAAAGCGTTTATGCAACAAATCTTCGTATGATCTGAGAGGTGGGAGACTTAATGACAATGCTCGAATCTGAAATGGAAGATCATCTGATCAAGCAACTTACCTGTGCCGATTCTCAGTGGACATATCGCCCGGATCTGACGACCGAAGATGCGCTTTGGAACAATCTTCGTGAAAAGCTCAATCGAAACAACATCGACAAGCTTCAAGGGATTCCGTTGACGGATATGGAAATGGCTCAGGTCAAGCAGTTTTTGCTTGATCAAGCGGCTACGACCTATAAGGCCGCACGCTGGCTGTCCGGCGAGCATCAGGTTGCTCAAATTCCGCTTCTCCGAGAGGATGCTTCGCTAGGCGAGGTGAGCCTTATGGCTGTCAACTCTCGTGAGGTCGCTGGTGGCAGTTCGAGCTATGAAGTCATTAACCAATACCAGGCGGTGAAGGGGGATGGAGCGGAGCGAAATCGCCGGTTTGACGTAACGCTGCTCATCAACGGTCTTCCCCTTATTCACATTGAACTCAAGAACCGTGACCATCCTTTCATGGATGCCTTCCGTCAAATCACAAAATATTGCGAGGAAGGAAAGTTTCGCGGTTTGATGGGGTTGGTTCAGATGTTCGTCGTCAGCAACGGCGAGCAAACGCGCTACATTGCCGCTGACAATCACGGAAATTTGAACGAAAAGTTCCTGACCCGGTGGGTCGATGAGAACAATGAGCCGATCGAGAACTATTTGTCCTTTGCTAAGGCGGCGCTCAACATTCCAGCGGCGCATTTGATGGTCGGCAAATACTGTGTTCTTGACAATGACAGCAAGCGGGTCATTCTTCTGCGTCCGTATCAGATTCATGCCATTGAAGCGATCAGAAGAGCCTCCCGTGAGCGCGAGTCGGGTTTTATCTGGCATACCACGGGCTCCGGCAAGACTTTGACCTCGTACACGGTGACGAAGAATCTTCTGGATATTCCGTCGATGGACAAGGCGATCTTCCTGATTGACCGCAAGGACCTGGATCAGCAGACCACTTCCTCCTTCTTGTCCTATGCGGACAGCGACGACGTGGATGTTCGAAACACGGAACACACCGGGGATCTTGAAGACAAGCTTCGGTCCAAAGATCGTTGTGCGATTGTGACTACCATCCAGAAGCTCCAGAACATCATTCGACGATGCACGGATGAAGATGCGTTACCGAAGTATCAGAAACTCAGGGACCAGATTTCCAAGAAGACGATTGCGTTCATTGTTGATGAATGCCATCGTGCGGTTACGCCTGAAAGCAAGCGTGTGATTGAGAAGTTCTTCAATCGCAGTTTGTGGTACGGATTCACCGGCACGCCGATTTTTGATGAAAACAAGCGTGCTCAGAAGGGTGATTTGCCGAGAACCACAGCTGGCATGTACGGTCGTCCGAAGGATCCGAATAAGAAGTGTCTTCATGCTTACACCATTAAGGAGGCCATTGGGGACGGCGCTGTTCTTGGCTTCAAGGTCCAGGGGATGGGCTTTAGTCGGAGCACGCTCGAAGATCTGGCGTCGAAACTTCAGCTGATGGATGAGCTTGAGCTGGACGATATTTCCGACAAGGATTTGGAGTCCGCCGTTGTCAAGGCTTACGCCAGCCAGACAGGCAGGAACATCTACGATGATGATCGTCATCGTCTGGAGGTCATCGACTACATTGTCAATCGCTCGGCAGCCAAGTTGTGGCTGGATGCTCCGACCGGGGAATCCTTTGAAGGGTTGCTTACGGTTGGCTCCATTCAGGAGGCTCAGCACTATTACAAGCTTTTCAAGCAGTTTGTAGCGGATGGTAAGGTTTCTGAGAATATTCGAAAGCTATTGCCGGATTTCCCGAAGATTGCCATCACGTACACCGTTGGCGAAAACGAAGATGGCGCAACCGCCAATCAGAGCGAGATGGCTGCGTCTCTGGCGGACTACAACGCTATGTTCGGAACGTCGTGGGATTTGTCCACGCTTGGAGCGTACAACACCGATTTGAATGATCGCCTGGCCCGCAAGAAGTCGAAGTATCGTGATCGTAGTCAGCAACTCGATCTGGTGATTGTTGTCGACCGCCTTTTAACCGGCTTTGATGCACCTTGCTTGTCGACGATCTTCCTGGATCGTCCTCCGATGAAGCCTCAGCATCTAATTCAGGCTTTTTCGCGCACGAATCGCATCTTCAACAAGGTCAAGCGCTACGGTCAAATCGTTACGCTTCAAACGCCGGAACTCTATGCGGCAAAGATCGATGAAGCATTGCGACTCTACACAAACGGTGGAATGGATGATGTTCAGGCTCCTGCTTGGTCGGAAACTTCTGAACGTTTGACGAGTGCGGTCAAGGCTCTTAAGACGGTTGCGGCGACAGAGGAACAAGTCGACGATCTTCAAATGCATGGATCGCTTGAGGAGTTGCAAGCCTTTGTCAAGGCGTATCAGGCCGTTGACAGGTTGATTGGTGAGGCTCAGGTTTATGACGAGTTCCGTGAGGAGATGCTCAAAACGACTTTCGACATGAGTCGTGAAGAGTTTGAGCGCCTGACCGGTCGTTACCACAACATCACGGTGAATGTCAAGTGAGCTTTCGCCGATTTTGTTCTTAAAAAGTAGGTTGTAGTCTGAGCTCAGTGAGGGCTT
>CAKQON010000020.1 GCA_934255515.1 uncultured Sutterella sp. | reverse complement strand
CTCTTCACTTTCGATTGTTACCTGAAGAGATTGATGGCCTAATTGTGCCTATATTGTGGAAATTTCCACTAAAAACAGCATAAACTGCCAATTTTTAGACTGTAAACAACCGAATTTATGTGTTGGGGCCGGATTTTCCGGTTGCAGTCATAAAAATTGGCACTTGCTCAGACCTTCCCTAAGGAGGCTCTTGACTCTGATCAATAGGGGCCTAAGCAAGAATCCGGGAGTCCCGGGCGCTCGCGCGCTCCTTCCATGGGATTTCTGAGCTTCAGGCGAAACGCAGGAACTCAGACTGCTTCCTTGCGCTTGCGTTCCTTCTCTCGGCAGTCGTGGCAGACGCCGTAGAGAACGAGCGAGTGATCGGTCATTTCGTACCCAAGGCGGGACGAGACCTGCCGCTGCGCCTTTTCGATTTCAGGGTCCACGAACTCCTCGACCTTGCCGCAGCGCACGCAGACGATATGATCGTGGTGACGGCCTTCCTGGAGCTCATAAATGGCTCTGCCCTCGTCGAAATCGTGGCGAACGAGAATGCCGGCGTTTTCAAACTGCGTGAGCACGCGGTAAACCGTCGCCAGCCCGATATCGCTGTTTTCGTTCAGGAGAAGCTTGTAGACTTCTTCGGCAGAAAGATGGCGCTTGCCGGCTTCCTGCGACTCAGAAAGCTTTTGAAATAAATCTAGAATTTTGAGGCGAGGCACCGTAACCTTGAGACCCATGGTCTTCAAATCGGCGGACTGCTGCATCTGTGTTGCTTCCTTCACGGCAAAGCTACCCTGTCTGAGTTCTTTGAGTTCTTTATCATACGGGGTCAGGGCTCATTTGAGAACCCGGCCTGAAATTCTTATTTTATTCGGTTTATGTTCAAGCGACATCTCCTCATTTTATGCACCACGCTTGCGGGCGCCGTCGGCCTTACGGGCTGCAGCACGGTCACCGACACGGTCTCGAGTGCCTGGGAAAGCGCGACCGACTTCGTGCCTTACTTCCTGAAACCTTACCGTGCTGATGTCCACCAGGGCAATCTGGTCACGAGTGAAATGGCGCTTCAGCTCGAAAAAGGCATGACGGACGCACAGGTGCAGTTCCTGCTCGGCGTTCCGCTGGTGCAGGATCAGTTCCATCAGGGCCGCTGGGACTATGTCTACTACCTGCGCCGCGGCGACGGCGAGGAGCAGATCCGGCGTCTGAGCGTCTACTTCAACGCGGACCGCCGCGTCGACCACTGGACGTCCGACCCGATGCCCGACGAACAGCAGGCGGACCAGCTGATTCTCGGAACCATCCGCTCCTTCGAGCCGCGTCCCCCAAAGACCATCATTCCGCCCGCGCAACCCAATTCTTCTCCTTCGACAACAGATGCCAATGAAACAGGAACTCGAGAGGCTCAGAGCCCTGATAACGCAGCTCATCAACCGGCTGCAGAGTGAGCGCGACGCGCGCATTCAGCTTGCCAATCAGCTCGAAGCGCGCGATGCGGAACTGAACCACAGCCGCGAGCAGATTCATGAAATGAAGCGCAAGCTTGACGCTTTTCTGTCGCAGCTTCGCGACGGCGGCAATGCCTGAGGCTCGTGGGAGTCATTCAACATGTCTGAAGTCACCGTCACCATTTTTGATCGCGACTACCGCCTTGCCGTCTCGAGCGGCGAGGAGGAGCTCCTCAAGGACTGCGCCCGTCAGGTGGACGAGCAGATGCAGACCGTCCGCGCGGCGGGCCGCGTCATTGCAAACGACCAGATTGCCGTGCTTACGGCGCTCGAATTCGCCTATGAATCGAAGAAGCGGGAAGAAGAAGCCAAGGACGGGAATGCGGGAGCCTCGCCTGCTCCCACTCCCGACGCCGCTCAGCCGGCTCCGGCAGCGCAGCCCGCTCAGGCGTCGGAAGACGCTGAGGCGCTTAAGGAAATTCGCGCGCTTTGCCGGCTCTGCGAGGATGCGCTTTACCGCGACGTCAAGATAGGCACCATCGGTTCGCTTTTCTGACGAGAAGATTCCGAATCAGTTTTGCCTTTTCGCATCAGGCCGGTTCTTTACGTTTTCGCCCCTTTACAGACGATGCGAAGCAGGTACAATGATTTCAAGCCTGCAGCGGCAAAGCATCAGGGCTCCAAGGTACCTAGAACCAATGCCATGCGCAATAGGTTGGCCTACTCGAGAGCCGATAGAGTGCCGGTCACGCCGTGTCCAGCCCGTTCCGCTCCGGAGCCGACCGCCCTGAACTCTCGGTTCAGGATACGTAGCCCCGCCCCGCAGCAGGCATCCTTTTTCGAGAAAGGGCAGTCTTTTCTGAGGCTGCCCTTTCTGCTTTCCCAAGAGCAGAAAATGTCCGCAAAAGAGAACGTTGAAGCGCTCATCAGGCAGGCCGGAAACTTCTGGCTCATGAAGAGCGAACCCGGCGAATGCTCCATCGACGATGCGCTTGCCACACCGGACCATAAGGTTTCATGGTTCGGCGTCAGAAACTATCAGGCAAGAAACTTCATGCGCGACGACATGAAGCCCGGCGACGCCGTGCTCTTTTACCACTCGAGCTGCCCCAATCCCGGAATCGCCGGCCTTGCCCGGATCGCCTCCGGCCCTTACCCGGACGCCTGTCAATTCGATGAATCAAGCGAGTACTTTGATCCCAAAAGTACGTCTGCTTCCCCCAGGTGGGTAGCCGTGGATGTGGAAGGACTCGTCAAGATTCCTGTTATCCCGATTGCTGAACTGCGCACGCACCCGGAACTCTCCGAAATGGTGATATTGAGGCGCGGCAACCGGCTCTCGATCACCCCGGTAACGAAAGCAGAGTTCTGCTTCATCGCCGAAAACCTTGCGTCCCTTTAAAAACTACAACGCACTGACGCTTCAAGACCTTTACCCTCGAAGGATCCTTCCATGTCCATCCAGATCATTCTTGCCTTAGCCGCCCTCGGCTGCTGCACGGGCTTTCTCGCCGGCCTTCTCGGCATCGGCGGAGGCATGGTTCTGACGCCGTTCCTCACGCTGCTCCTTGCCTATGCGGGCATCCCCATTGAACACATTGTTCACGTGGCCATCGCCACCTCAATGGGCACGATTCTCTTCACGTCGCTTTCATCCGTGCGCGCGCACGCAAAGCGCGGCGCCGTTCTCTGGAACGTCGTCTTTGCAATGGCCCCCGGCATCCTGGTGGGCGGGCTCCTGGGCGCCCAGATTTCAGGCGCGCTCCCGACCTTCTGGGTCGCGATGATTTTTGCGGTCTTCGTCTACTTCTCCGCCGCGAAGATGTTCCTCAACACCAAGCCCACACCCTCGCGTCATCTTCCGGGGACCACCGGCATGTTCGGCGCCGGCACCGTGATCGGCGTGATCTCTGCACTCGTGGGTGCGGGCGGCGGCTTTATTTCCGTCCCCTTCATGACGTGGTGCAACGTCAAGATGCATAACGCCGTGGGCACTTCCGCCGCCTTCGGCTTCCCGATCGCTTTTGCCGGCACCATCGGCTACATCATCAGCGGCTGGGGTCTGACGGGGCTTCCGGGCTGGCCCTACACGCTCGGCTACATCCATCTCCCGGCGCTCATCTGCGTCGCCGCAACGAGCATTTTCTTCGCGCCCCTCGGCGCCAAGGTCGCGCATGCGACCGATACGAAGCCTCTGAAGCGCATCTTTGCCTGCATGCTCTTCGTGCTTGCCTCCTACATGCTCTGGAAGGCCATCAGCTCGCTCTGATTGAGCTTCTCCACAGGTCGAAAAAAGGGTGCTCCGCTTGGACGGAAGCACCCTTTTTTCATTGATCGCGGACTTCTGTCAGGACGCTGTCCTGCTTCTGCGGCCCGCCCAAACCCACACCGCAATGCCGCAGAGGAGAAGCGGGAGCGTGAGCCACTGGCCTCTTGAAAGGCCGAGCGCCTGAAGGCCAAGGAATGCATCGGGTTCGCGGAAAAATTCGCACGCAAATCTCGCCACGCTGTAGCCGATCGCAAAGAGTGCGCCGGTCCGGGCAAGCGGCCGGGGCTTTCTGGAATAAATCCAGAGCAAAAGGAAAAGTGCAAGACCTTCGAGGCCGGCTTCATAGAGCTGTGACGGATGGCGCGGAATGCCGCCGTCCTGCGCCTGCGGGAAGATCATGGCCCAGGGGAGATCCGGAGCAGCCGGCCGCCCCCAGAGCTCGCCGTTGATGAAGTTTCCGATGCGTCCGAAGAAGAGCCCGATCGGCACCAGCGGGGCTACAAAGTCCGCCACGCGCCAGAAGCCCATGCCGCGCACGCGCCCGTAAATCCCCATCACGATGAGGACGCCGATCAGGCCGCCGTGCGCACTCATGCCGCCCTGCCACATTTTGACGACGTCAAAGGGATGCGAGAGGTAGTAGTCCGGCTGATAAAAAAGACAGTAGCCCAGCCGGCCGCCCAGAACCACGCCGAAAACGCCCCAGAAAAGGAGGTTCTCAACGTCGTCGCGCGTAATGCCTCGCCAGGGGTCATCCGCCCGGCGGCGGCCCAGAAGCCAGAAGGCAAGGAACCCGAGGAGATACATCAACCCGTACCAATGCACGGCAAGCGGGCCGGCGGAAATCGCGATGGGATCGAACTGCGGATGAATCAGCATCTGAAAAAACTCTCTGGAGAGCAGTTGAGGCGAAGAGCGTCATTCTAAAGACCTGACAACCTCGTTCTGCAAGCGTCTCTCCGGCTTCTCTCGTGTGATACTGTTCACTCCGTTAAGCCCCGGGCTTTTACTTGTTTACGAAGATGCAGATCACTCCGCTTTCCCCGCGCGCCGCTTCCGAGGCGCTTGACAAACTTCGCCGGCTTCGCCCGCTCGTTCACTGCCTCACGAACGACGTCGTGCAGGAAATCACGGCGAACGTTCTTCTTGCCGCCGGCGCCTCGCCGGCCATGGTCGTGGCCGAAGAGGAAGCACCCTATTTCGCCGGCATCGCCGGAGCGCTCCTCGTCAATGTCGGCACCCCCGTGCCCGAGCGATTGAAAAGCATGCAGCTCTCCGCCCAGGCCGCCCGGGAAAAGCACGTGCCCTGGGTGCTCGATCCTGTGGCCGCCGGAGTCATCCCATGGCGTGACGGTGAGATCCGCAAGCTGATTGCCCTTCACCCCACGGTGATCCGCGGAAATGCGAGCGAAATTCTTGCCCTTGCGGGAGCCGGCAAAGGGGGCAAAGGCGTCGACAGTACCGACTCGAGCTCTAGCGCCGTCAATGCCGCGGTGGAGCTCGCCCGAAGCACGGGATCCGTCGTCTGTGTGACGGGTGAAACCGACTACGCAACAGACGGCGAACGTGTCCTTTCCGTTTCCGGCGGAAACGTCATGACCACGCTCGTCGTCGGCACCGGCTGCTCGCTTTCTGCGCTCACCGCCGCCTTCTGCGCCGCGGAAAAGGATCCCGTCACGGCAGCGGTTTCCGCCTGCGCGCTTGCAAAACGCGCCGCCTTCATCGCCGGAAAGAATTCAAAAGGACCAGGGAGCTTCCACGACGAATACCTCGATGCCCTATACAGCATTCAGCCGCAGGACTTTCTCGGAGAATCGCTCTGATGCCGCGCCTTGATCTGAGCCTCTACCTTGTTCTCGATCCTGACCAAAGCGAACGTTCGGGCGGCCTGATGGGAACCGCCCGCGCTGCGATTTCGGGAGGCGTCACGATAGTTCAGCTTCGCGCGCCCCAATGGAAAAAACGCCGCATGACGGAAGCCGCGCGCGCGCTGAGGGAGCTTCTTGCGCCCAAGAGCATCCCGCTCATCATTGACGACCATGCGGACGTCATGCTGGCTTCCGGAGCCGAAGGACTTCACGTGGGGCAGGATGATCTCTCGGCCGAAGATGCCAGACGCCTCATCGGTCCCGAAAAAATCCTCGGGCTTTCTGCCGGTAATCTCAAGGAGCTTCACGGCACGGCCCCCGAACTCGTTGACTACTACGGCGTCGGGCCGGTCTTTGCCACCCGGTCCAAAGCGGACGCAGGAGCGGCTATCGGCATCGCCGGGCTTCATGAGGTTGTCGCTCATGCTCAGCATCCCTGCGTTGCGATCGGGGGCATCACGAAGGAGAATGCACCGGAAGTCGGCGCGGCGGGCGCTGACGGCATCGCCGTCATTTCCGCCATCTGCGGCCAGCCCGATGTCGAGCTTGCCGCCCGAAATCTCCTTCAGGCTTTCCGCAGCGGAATCCGGCATTGAAAGCGCTTTTCTCTCCTTCAGGGCGAACCGCTCTCGCCGTCCTCGCCCTGATTCTTCTCGTCGCGCTCCTTTATCTTGCAACCGGAGACTTTAAGCGCGGCCTTCAGCTCACCGTCTTCATCTTTCCCTTTATCGGCATCAGACTTGCCGCGCTGGGGAGTCGCCTGGAGAAGCCGGCGCTCCTCCTCGCCGCCTCAGGCGTCGTTCTCGCGTGTGCAGACGCAGGCATCCGCCTGTTTCTGAGGCGCGTCTATACAGCCGAGCCGATGTCGACCTTCGTTCTCGAAGCCGTCGCCAACACCAGTACTCAGGAAGCCCTCGAATTCGCCAAAACGCTCTGGAGCGAAATTCTTCTCTGGGGAGGCCTTGCCGCCTGCGTCTGCGCGCTCGGCGTTTTTCTGTTTCTTCGCTGCCGTACCGGAGAGCCGATGGCGCGGCGCTCGCTTAGGATCGGCTGGCGCATTCTGCTTCTCCTTCTGACAACTGCCGCCATTCTGAGTTTTGCCAAGTCTTCCTGGCGATCCCACTATCCCCTCTGGTTCTGGCCCCATTGGCAGGAGGCAGTCAGCACGCTTCAGAGCGAATGGATGAACGCAAAACGAGAAAGAACAACGGAGCTTTCGCTTGCAGAGGGACTCATTACGCGCGCCGAGACCGCTCCGCGCACGCTGGTGCTCGTCATCGGCGAAAGCACGACGCGCACCAACTGGAGCCTTTACGGCTATGCACGCAGCACCACGCCGAAGCTCAAAGCCTTCGCGCATTCCGATCGCCGTCTTCAAGTCTTTTCAGAGGCCTGGTCCGTTGATGCCGCGACGGTCGGCGCTTTTCACTCCATGTTCACCTTCCCGCTCGAAGAAAGCGGCATTGCGTTAAGAGAATCCGGCGTACTCAGAGACGGAATGGACTCCGGCAATCTTTTTGCCTTCTTCCATGCTGCCGGCTGGAGAATTCACTGGATCAGCAATCAGGATGACATCGCAATCAACACCCAGTATGCAGGATGGGCGGACAAGACCGTCTTTTTAAACCGCATGAGCGGGCGAACGAGCGTTTCGCTCGACGGGAGCGTCCTTGCGCCCTTTGCTGCAGCGCTCCAGGATCCCGCCCCGAAAAAACTCATCGTCGTCCACTTGATCGGCGCGCATCCGCACTATGCCTTGCGCTACCCCGCATCTTTTGCTCCCGACTGGGGAGACGATCAGATTTCAAAGCACCTAAAAAAGCTCGGACGCTATCCCTGGGTCATCATTTCCAGAAATCAATACGATGCCGCCATGCGCTACCAGGACGAGGTGCTTTGCCAGCTTCTGACAACCACCCGGGAGAACGCTCTTCTCACCGGCACGCCAACCGACTGGCTCTTTCTTTCCGACCATGGACAGGAAACCGGGGACTTCATCAACCGCGCCGGTCATTCGACCCAGACGCCTTCCGGCTTTCGCATTCCGCTTCTTTTCTGGTCGTCGGATGACGCACCGCACATGGCAGCAAATCGTCCCTTCCGCGCGGATGGTCTGAGTCCGCTCCTGCTTTCTCTCGCCGGCATTCACTGGCTGCGGGAAAAGCCAGCGGAAAACTTTGCTTCGAGGGATTACCGCTGGCGTCGCCCTGCAATCTCTGCTCATGACCCGGCACTGCCTCCCTCGGAAAAGTAGCGCCTCGCCTATACAATCGAACGACAGTCCTATTTATCCCGGGTCCACTGAAATGTCCGAGTCGTCCGCTTCATCCGTCAGGATTCTCCGCCTTACCCCTGAGGATGCCGAAACCATTCTTTTTGCCCGGGCGCTCGAGTCGACTTCCAGGGACAAATGGTCTGACGAGAAGCTGAGAGCGCTCTCGCGCGACGCACGCTCTGTTGCGGGCGACGAAGCGCCTGCGGAGGCCTTTCTTCTCACGCGCGCAAGGCTCCTCATTTCCCGCATGAGGAATGAAGACCCCGGGATTGAAGTGCCTCGTCTCCCTTCGGCTCCCGCGCTTGCGCTCAAAGGCGCGGCAAGCATCGTCATCTTCCTCGGCTTCTTCACCGGCGCTGTCGCCGACCAGCTTACAAGCTCTGGCGCGACGCTCAATCTGCTCTCGCCCCCGTACCTCGGCATTCTTCTCTGGAACGTTGTCGTCATGCTGATTGCGCTCGTCTCATTCTTCCGGGCCGGAAGCATGGATTCTGGACTTTCCTTCGCAGCGGCGAGGAGCCTCTCCGCTCTCCCCCGATTCCGAATCCGGACGAAGCCTTATGCGAGCGAATTTTTGAAATGCTGGATGCCGCTCCGGGTTCCGGAGCTCGCCTGGCGCTTCCGTGCCGTGCTTCACCTTGCGGCCCTCGCCTTCGGCGTGGGACTGGCAGTCAGCCTCCTCGTGCGCGGCATCGGCACCGCCTACAGTGCAGGCTGGGAAAGCACTTGGTTCGCAGACCGCCCGGACATCATCGCGACGATCCTGAATGTCCTTTATGGATGGCTTCCCTCGTTCCTGCCCGGCATCTCTGCGCTTCCAGGAGAAGAGGCCCTGAGCGCCATGAATCTGACTGCCGGAGGCGGGACTCCTGGCGCGGATTGGCTCGCCCGCATGATCTGGAGCCTCTTCATTCTCATCATTCTTCCCCGTGCGGTTTTTGCCGCAGCCTGTCTCTGGCGGGCGGGAAAGGAAGAGAAACATCTTCGGGTCCCCTTTGACGCCGGCGAACTCAACCGCCTGCAGGAGGAAGGGGAGGCACGAGCGGTCAGAACCTTTATCGTTGCCGACGCTGCCGACAGGTCTCTTCCTGAAATTGACGGCCAATTCAGCAAACTGGTCGTCAATCCCTGGGAAGCATCGGACTTTGCGGCCCTTGCGGATGCAGACATCTCCGCCGGCGACCGGGTGCTGCTCGTACTTGACCCGGTTGCAACGCCCGAAAGCGAAGTTCACGGGGCCTTAATCCGCGCGCTCACGCTCCGAACGCCCGATGTGAAGCTCTGCCTCGACTTCTCTCAGCTCTCCGTACGCTTTTCTGATACTCCCGAAAGGTTGCAGTCCCGCCGGGCGCTCTGGGAGCATTTCGCGTCCGAAATGGGGGTGACGCTTCGCATTACCGGGCTCGCCCCGGCGGCTTAAAGCCGCGGGATAATGAAAGATTAAGAACAGCGTTCCTTCTTTTGACACGACATGTCTTTTTCTCCGGATCCTCTGCGCATTCATCTGAGTCTTGTGAGTCATACCAACATCGGCAAGACCACGCTCGCGCGCACGCTGCTGATGCGCGACGTAGGCGAAGTGGCAGACCGGGCGCACGTGACGGAATCCACGTCCGACTACGTCCTCGCGCGCGGCCCGGACGGGAGCGAACTGGTTCTCTGGGATACGCCGGGGTTCGGGAACTCCGTAGCGCTTGCACGCCGGCTTAAAGGGCGCAGCAACCCTATCGGCTGGCTTCTTTCCGAAGTCTGGGACCGCTTTGTCAACAAAGCCTTCTGGCTGGATCAGAAAGCGGTTCGCCATATCCGGGATATCTCAAGCGTCGTTCTCTATCTCGTCAATATCGCCGAGCTTCCCGAGCGAGCTCCCTACATCGCGGCTGAAATGAAGATTCTCTCCTGGATCGGGAAGCCCGTCATCGTGCTTCTCAACCAGATGGGAAAGCCCCGGGAGCCTAAAGCCGAAAAAGCTGAACTCAACATCTGGAAAAAAGCACTCTCTGACTATCCCTTCGTCAAAACCGTTCTTCCCATGGACGCTTTTGCACGCTGCTGGATTCAGGAAGAGATGCTCTTCAATGCCATCGGCGACGCGCTCCCTCAGGATCAGCGTTCTGCCTACAGAACGCTTCAGTCCGTCTGGAGACGAAGCCGTCAGGCCGCGTATGCGAGCTCAGTCGACGCCATGGCGCGTCATATCTGGCATGCCCTTGCGGCGCACATGCCGCTTGAAACTCCGAGCCTCAGAGAACGCGCCATTACGATGGGACAGCGCTTCGGCTTCTTCAAGGACGAACACAATGCCGTAGCCGATGCTCAGGCGGCGCTCGCCTCGCAGGCGGCCGACAGCTTCTGCTCGCTCACGGCGAGGCTCATTGAGATCAACGGGCTTCACGGCTCCGGCGTCTCAAAGGAAATCTTCAGGCGCATGAAGACCGACTGGGACCTTGCGGTTTATTCCATGGATCCCCAGAGCGCAGCCGCCATCGGCACAGGCATTGGAGCAGCATCCGCCGCTGCCGCTGGTCTGGCGGTAGACCTGTCATCCGCAGGGCTGACCCTCGGACTCGGCACGCTTGTGGGCGGACTCATCGGTGCTGTGAGCGGCATCGGCGCAGCGCACGCCTACAACCTGACGCGCCAGAAGGCCGGTGCGGATCTCACCTGGAGCAGTCAGGCCGTCAACGGCTTTCTCCTCGAAACTATTTTGCTTTATCTCGCCGTAGCGCATTTCGGCCGCGGACGCGGCGACTGGGAAGAAAGTGAATCTCCCGAATTCTGGAAAAAAGCTGTGAGTGATGCCATCGCGAAGTCAAACATACCCCTGAAGGACATCCGCAAACTCACTCCGGATGCCGGTGTAAGCGCACTCCAGCAATCTATCGACGCAATTCTAAAAAGAGTGTTTGAATTGCTTTATCCTCCCGAATAGTCAATCAGTTTTCATCGATTTGTCTGTAACCCAGAATCTCGGACCGGCTAGCTGTATAACCAGCCGGTTCGTCATTTCTTGAGCGTCTCCACCAGGTGAGAACCTGACAGAAGTTTGGCTACGTTTTCAGCTGAATCGAAAAGTCCGGGGAATCCCAAAGCCTCTGCCAGATCCCGATCTCGTTTGACAACATTCAGCAAGCGCGGTTTCCCGCTCTTGCTATACGCAAGCTTGATGCGGCGAAGATCCTTCAGCATTTCCTGAATCGTCCACAAGTTGTTGATTGCCGAGACGTGTTCCGGATTCCTGGCCAACTCGTTTGGAATAGTGCCATTCATCTTGGTGCGCAGGTAGGTCAGGATGCTCAGACCGACGAAGGTCGTCATAAGAAGACCGTCAAGAGCGGCGATCGAATGAACGCGAGTGCTCGTGAGCAAATGCTGGAACATAAGCTTGAAAGCCACTTCCACTTCGTTTCTCTGGCGATACTTGGTAAGCACATCCATCAGCGAGATGTCGACGTTTCCGACCAGACCAAAGTATCCTAGACCGTAGCATTCATAACTCACCTTGGCTTCATCAAGGACCAAGTCTCCTTCAGATGTTACGTCGAAGAATTCGAGATTCTTCCTGTCTGCCTGAGATAATGCGTTCTCCTTCTTTCGAGGCCATGCTTTTTTGAAGGCGTCAAGACGATCTAGGAGTTCATCCGTTTCAGTCATTTCCTTGTTCGGGCTTCTGAAGACATAGGAATGCACAGTCATTCGATGACCGTCACTGGCAATGACCGTCTCGCTTTTAACGCCATAGCATCGTTGCTGCCTCAAGTAGCTTTGTTGATCGTAAAAATCGCTGTTCTTCTGATCGATGACGTCCTTGACGATTTTCATTGAGGTCTTTGCGCCGATCAGGAACCTGTATCCGTCACGATCCAGATTGGCAAATTCATCCTGATTCGGATAGCCGCGATCCATGAGAATCAATGGAGATTTGGCGTAGATGCCAATGCCCGTCCACAGCTTGCGAAGATCGTCCAGCGTGCTGATGTCGGAAACATTACCGGCATAAGCTCGATAACAGATCAGACTGCCGTCCTTAACGTTGATCATCAAAGACACGTTGATCTGAGGTCCGTAAGATCCATCCTTTCGCTTGCCGACGGCTGCAGGACTTATGTTTTCAGAGTTGCAGTCTATTCGGGTACCGTCAAGAGCAAGGATTTCTCCATCTTTCAAATGGCTTGCGCATGCCTGTGCCATTTTGAGAGACAACGTCTGTTCGTTGCCTATGTTCTGGAAGAACTCAGATGCTCGCGGTGAGCTCAAACAACCGTAGCCAATGAACTTCTGCTGAGTGGACTCCTTATCTGCGAGATAAGTTTTGTCGGTTGTAATGGCGGAATGCATGGCCAGATTAACGCAGGCCATGGTCAGTTCAGGCTTGTTGTCAAGAACGACGCCGACGTTCTCCAACATGCCGTTCGAGTACAGAATCGAGGCACAAATTGCCGTAGCACCAACGGAAAGCTGCTGATCACAATCAGTCTCAGGATCGAGAACCACATCGGGTGCAATCGATTCGACCTTGTTTGCATTGAGCTTTTCGAGAGCTCGCTGGCGCATTATCGGATTCTTCCAGCGCTCCGGCGGGCGATGCTCGAAGTCCGGTTCGTTTTGAACGTAATAAAGATTGGGGCGAAACTCGCGCCCATCAGGCGACAGCGTGCCGATGTAGTCGCGCTCCTGGTCGCGCTTGCCGTTGATGCTGAAGCAGTACGGGAAGTAGACGTACCAAGTCTTCCCCTGCTTCTGGTACTGCGCATGGAGCGGCAGCCCCTTGATGTCCTCTCGTACCGGGCGGGTGGACTCCTGGGCATTCTTTACGTTTTGAGTGGGATTTTCGGTCATTTTTGCACCTCGTACTACCGTATAATATTATACGGTAGTTTGAAGTAAAAATCAACCCCGGGAATTACCCGGGGTTGCTAGTGGCACAACCAAAATTGAGGTTTTTAGCTCCGTTATACAGCGTCGCGCTACGAGATTTTGGGAACGATATTGGCGACGCTCAACATAGGTCAGGCCATTCTTGTGACGGACCTTGACTTCTCGGACTTTGATGGGGAATTCGGCATCCATAACGGCTTTCCTGCTAATGTGTGTACATTATCACATAGCACACCCATTTTTGCAAGTAAAAAAGCCCTGAAAAATCAGTGCAAATTCAAGAATTCAGACTCGGGGAGATTGGGCGAGATGTGTATTCGACGACTTTCAGGCTCCATAAAGGAACACTCAAGCGCAAAAGAAAAGCCCTACAGAAAAACTGCAGGGCCTTTCGAAGCACGGAAGGTAATAGATCCGTTTTATTTACGGGACCATCTCTTCAATCTCTTCCTTCTTTCTCGGCTTCACGAGGTCTTCACGCTTGACGCCAAGATAGAGCGCGATCGCAGCGGCAACGAACACCGACGAATAGACGCCGAGCAGAATGCCGATCGTAAGCGCGAGCGAGAAGTAGTGGAGCGCCGGGCCGCCGAAGAAGAACATCGAGAGCGTCATGCAGAGCGTCGACGTATGCGTGATCACCGTACGGGAGATCGTCGCCGTAATGGCGGAGTTGATCACCTCCATGGTGTCGGCGCGGCGCATCGTACGGAAGTGTTCGCGCACGCGGTCGAAAATAATCACGGACTCGTTGACGGAATAGCCGAGAACGGCAAGCACCGCCGCGAGCACCGGAAGCGTGAATTCCCAGTGCATTACGGAGAAGATGCCGACCACGATCACCACGTCGTGGAGGTTGGCGATGATGGCGGCCACCGAGAACTTCCATTCGAATCGGAAGGCCAGATAGACCATGATGCCGAAAACCACGAGCGCAAGCGCCGTGCCGCCGTCGCGGGCGAGCTCATCCCCCACCTGAGGACCGACGAACTCCGTACTCTTGAGCTGCACGCCGGGAGTCTTCGCCGAAAGCACCTTCATGACTTCAGCGGCAACCTGGCCGGACGTCTGTCCTTCCTTGGTCGGAACGCGGATCACGACGTCGCGCGCCGTGCCGAAGGTCTGAACGAGCACCTCATTGGAGACCTGGGCAAGATCCGTACGGATCTGCTCCGTATTGGCCGCCTCAGGATAATTCACCTCAAGCTGCGTGCCGCCCGTGAACTCAATTGAGAAGGCCAGTCCATGGGCAAAGAGCCAGTACACGGCAACCAGGAAGCTCACAAGGGAAATTCCGTTCAGGATATGGCGATAGCGCATGAACGGAATCGTGCGATGAATGCGGAAAAATTCCATTTTTCTTTCCTCTCCCTCGATTACTTCGCATTCGCCTTATCGGGATCCGGACGCCAGATCTGACCGATATGAACGGCCGTCAGCTTCTTCTTGCGGCCGTAGATCAGGTTGATCAGCGCGCGCGAAACAATGACGGAGGTGAAGATGGAGGTGCCGATGCCGAGGCAGTGCACCACGGCGAAGCCGCGGACCGGACCGGAACCGAAAATAAGAAGTGCAAGACCAGCAATCAGCGACGTGATGTTCGAGTCGAGAATCGTATTGAACGCACGATCGTAGCCTTCGCTGATGGCTGTCTGCGGAGGTCGGCCGATGCGCAGTTCCTCACGAACGCGCTCGTTAATGAGCACGTTCGAGTCGACTGCCATGCCGAGCGTAAGCGCAATAGCCGCGATGCCCGGCAGCGTCAGCGTTGCCTGGAGAAGCGAAAGGATCGCGATCAGCATCATGACGTTGCAGATGAGCGAGATCGCGCTCACGATGCCGAAGACCTGGTAGTAGACCGCCATGAAGAGCGCGATCACCACAAAACCGTAAAGGGTCGAGCGGAAGCCCGCCTCAATGTTGGCTTCGCCGAGGCTCGGGCCGATCAGGCGTTCCTCAACGATTTCCATCGGAGCAGCAAGCGAACCCGCACGGAGCACGAGCGCTGTATCGGTAGCTTCAATCGTGGTCATCTGACCCGAAATCTGCACGCGGCCGCCGCCGATCTCCTGACGGATCACCGGAGCCGTCACCACTTCGCCCTTGCCTTTTTCAAAGATCAGGATCGCCATGCGGCGGCCGACGTTTTCGCGGGTAACTTCCTGGAAAATGCGCGCGCCGCGGTTGTCGAGCTCAAGGTTGACGGTCGGTTCCTGCGTCTGGCTGTCAAACCCAGGCTGAGCGTCGTTGAGGTTTTCGCCGGTAAGAAGCACGCGGCGCTTGACGAGAATGGGACGACCGTCGCGGTCCGTGAAGCGTTCGTCGCCGAAGGGGACATTCCCCTGAGCGAGCTGAGCGAGGGCTTCAGGAGAATCGTCAACCAGACGGACTTCGAGCGTTGCCGTACGACCGAGAATGTCCTTGGCCTTGGCCGTATCCTGAACGCCCGGAAGCTGGACGACGATGCGGTCCGCACCCTGTTGGGCGATCACAGGTTCCGCAACGCCGAGTTCATTGATTCGGTTGTGAAGGGTCGAAATATTCTGCTTCAGAGCGTAGTTCTGAACGTTCTGAACTGCACGCTGCGAAAGCGCGGCGTGAATGATGAAGGGAGCCTTCGTGGCTTCCGGAAGGGTGAGAACGAGATCAGGCTGAGTATTTCTCAGGAGGTCGTTCGCGCGTTCGCGTTCCTCTGCGGTGCCGAAGCTGATTTCAACATCGTTGCCGACGCGGTTGATGCCCGTATGGCGGATGCGCTTGTCGCGAAGCTGCGTGCGCAGGTCGGCGGCAATCGCCTCGGCGCGCTTCGTGATGGCCGCGCGCATGTCCACCTGCAGGAGGAAGTGCACGCCGCCGCGAAGGTCAAGGCCCAGGTACATCGGGAGCGCGTTGATCGAAAGCAGCCACTGCGGCGTATTGGGGACCAGGTTGAGCGCCACGATGTGGGTCGGGTCCTTCGGATCGCTGTTGAGCGCGTGATCGATCGCTTCGCGGGCCTTCAGCTGCTCTTCCGTCTGGGTCGGGTCGAAGCGCACGCGGATGGTGTTCTGCTGCGCGCCCTGTTCAAAGAAGACGCCGTTGGGCTTCAGATTGGCGGCATTCAACGCGCTTTCCACCTGTGCGAGCGTCTGCTCGGTCACCTTGACCGTAGCCTTGCCGGACGTTACCTGCACGGCAGGCGATTCGCCGTAGAAATTCGGCAGCGTATAAACGAGCCCGATGACGAGCACGATGCCGATCAGTATGTATTTCCAAAGAGGATAGCGATTCATTCGCTCTTCTCCGTTCTTACCAAAAAACTCCGGAGTTCCGGAGCCGCACCGTCATCCCTATTGATTGAGAGAAAGGCTTCGAAAGACGGACATCATGTCTTTCGAAGCCCTTCGCCCGGACTTAGAGAGCCGTGCGCGTTCGCTTGTGGCGCTTCCGGAAGAAGAGGCCCGGCAACGTGCGCGCCGAGCCTCCTGATCCGGGTGAATCGCTCAATCAGAACTTGATGGATCCCTTGGGGAGAACCATCTGCACCGCAGCGCGCTGCATGCGGATGACGACGGGCTTGCCGTCGACGGCAGCGACCTGCAGGCTGATCGACTGATCGTCGACGCCTTCGATGCGGCCGGAGATGCCGCCCATGGTCATGACCTCATCGCCCTTCGTGAGGCCTTCGCACATCTTGGCGTGCTCCTTCTGGCGCTTCTGCTGCGGGCGAATGAGGAAGAACCAGAAAACGGCGAAGATGACGATAAGCGGGACGACCTGGACGAGGAAACCTTCCATACCGCCGGCAGCAGCGGCTTCACCCGCCGCCATGGCATCGCTTACAAAAAGCATGTGCACTCCAAAAGAGAAAGCAAAAATCCTGAACGGTCTTTTGCGGAAAATTCAGCCCCCACAAAGGGGGAAGTCTGCAGATTATAAAGAGCATGGGCCGGAGCATTGCTTAACGCCGGCCCCAAATAAGAGCCTGATTCTCTCAGTTTTGAGAACTGAAAGACGCTCCGTTATTCAATGCCGCGGGCGCGATCCTCATGGAAGGTTTTCTTCCACTCTTCAAAGCGTCCTTCCTCGAGCGCAGCGCGCATTTCCGCAGCGAGCGTGAGGTAGTAGTGAAGATTGTGAATCGTGTTGAGCCGGGCGCCGAGCATCTCGCCCACCTTGTGGAGGTGATGGAGGTACGAACGGCTGAAGTTGCGGCACGTGTAGCAGGTGCAGGTCGGGTCGAGCGGCCTCAGATCGTTGCGGTAGCGGCTGTTCTTGAGCTTGATGTCGCCGAAGCGCGTGAAGAGCCACCCGTTGCGGGCGTTTCTCGTCGGCATCACGCAGTCGAACATGTCGATGCCGCTCGAGACCCCATCCACCAGATCCTCAGGCGTCCCGACGCCCATCAGATAGCGGGGATGATCATCAGGAAGCTTCCACGCGATTTCGTCGAGCACGCGAAGCATCTCTTCCTTGGGTTCGCCGACAGAGAGGCCGCCGAGCGCATACCCGTGAAAGCCGATCTTCTTAAGACCCTCGAGCGACTCCTCGCGCAGGTGCGAGAACATCCCGCCCTGCACGATGCCGAAGAGTGCATTGGGGTTTTCAAGGCGGTCGAACTCGTCCTTCGAGCGCTTTGCCCACCGGAGGCTCATGCGCATCGAGGCTCCCGCCTCCGCTTCCGTAGCCGGACGGTCGCCGATCTTGTAAGGCGTGCATTCGTCGAGCTGCATCACGATGTCGGAATTGAGCGTGTGCTGAATCTGCATCGAGATCTCAGGCGACAGGAAGAGCTTGTCGCCGTTGATGGGGCTCGAGAACTTCACGCCTTCTTCGGTGATCTTGCGAAGCTCCCCGAGGCTGAAGACCTGGAAGCCGCCCGAGTCCGTGAGAATGGGCTGATCCCACTGCATGAAGCCGTGAAGCCCCCCGTGCGTGCGGATCACTTCGAGGCCGGGACGAAGCCACAGGTGAAAGGTATTGCCGAGAATCGTCTGGGAGCCCACTTCCTTCAATTCATAAGGAGCCATGGACTTCACCGCGCCGTATGTGCCAACAGGCATGAACATGGGCGTTTCGACTGTGCCGTGATTGAGCATCAGCGTACCCCGGCGGGCCTTCCCGCAGGTCGCCTTGACTTTGAAGCTAAATGCCATGAGTGAAATAATCCTCTTGAATAGTCGCGGACGGTCAGGCGTTCTTCGCCTTTTCAATGAAGCAGGCGTCGCCGTAGCTGAAGAAGCGGTACTTCTCCTTCACAGCATGCGCATAGGCTTCGAGAATGCGTTCGCGGCCCACCAGCGCGGAAACGAGCATGACGAGCGTCGACTTCGGCAGATGGAAGTTCGTGATGAGCGCATCCACAATGCGGAATTTGTAGCCCGGCATGATGAAGAGCGTCGTATCGCGCGCGCCGGCTTCGACGTGCCCCGGACGGTCCGCCGCACTCTCAAGGGTGCGCAGCGACGTCGTTCCGACGGCAATCACGCGGCGGCCTTCGGCCTTTGCCGCATTGATTTTCGCGGCCACATCCTCAGGCATGGAGAACCATTCCGAATGCATGTGATGTTCGGAGAGGTTTTCAACGCGCACGGGCTGGAAGGTGCCGGCACCCACGTGAAGCGTCACATATTCGATATCGACGCCCTTATTGCGGATCCTGGTGAGAAGGTCTTCAGTAAAGTGAAGCCCTGCCGTAGGCGCGGCAACCGCACCCGGATGATGCGCATAGACCGTCTGGTAGCGGCTTTCATCGCTCTTTTCGGGGGCGTGTTCAATATAGGGAGGAAGCGGCACGCGGCCGAATTCCTCGAGAATATCAAGCACGGGCCCCTCGAAGCGCAGCGAATAGAATTCGCCTTCGCGGCCGAGAACCTCAGCCTCGGCTTCCCTGCCCGCTGCTTCTTCCGTCTGGGCGCGGAAATAGATCTTGGTTCCGGGCTTAGGGCTCTTGCTTGCGCGAAGCATGGAAATAGCCGTATCCGGTCCGGTAACGCGCTCAATCAGCGCTTCAACGGCGCCTCCGGTTTCCTTGCGGCCGAGAAGACGGGCCTTGATGACCCTTGTATCGTTGGCGATGAGAAGGTCGCCCGGGCGAAGAAACCCTTCGATGTCGCGGAAGGTCTTGTCCTCAATCACGTCTTCCGTGATGTGAAGAAGACGCGAGGAAGAACGGTCTGCGAGAGGGTACTGCGCGATAAGCTCCGGCGGGAGCTCGAAGTCGAAATCAGAAAGATGTTGTTCAGTCATGGCTTGACCGGCCAGTAATGAATGGAAAAGGAGCCGCATTCTAACTAAAAATCATGGACTAGAGCCGCTATCATTGGCGTCCATCGAATGTGAGGACCCTATGCGCCCTAACGAAATAGACGAAGAAGAAGAATTCCGCGGCCCCTCCAAGTCGCACCTGAAGCGCGTGCAGCTTGATCTGCAGTCTCTCGGCCGCGACATGACCCGCATGGGCGACGAAACGCTCGCCAAAATCGGGCTTCCCGAAGACGTGCTCGTTGAAATCATTGAATTCCGCCGCATGAAGAGCTTCGGCGCGCAGCGCCGGCAGCTTCAGCTGATCGGAAAAAAGATGCGCGACATGGATCCGGATGCCGTGCGCGAGGCGATCGCCCGCGCAACGGGCGAGTCCCGCGCCGCCGTTGCACTCCTTCATCGCTGCGAGACGCTTCGCGACCGCATGATCGAATCCGACGACGTGGTGCGCTCCTTCATCGACGAACACAGCGACATCGACATCCGTCGTCTGCGCGAGCTCGTGCGCTTTGCGCGCCGCGAACGCGATCAGGCGAAGCCCCCGAAGAGCGCCCGGGAACTCTATCGGCTCCTTCACGACTATCTTGACGACCCCCTCGATTTGATGGCGAAGGAAGAAGAGGCTTTTGAAGAAGCCGAAACGCCCAATTCCTGATTTTTTCTCCGAGAATTGCCATGAAGCCTCCGCGCAGCGCTGAAAATGAACTCATCCTCGGGCTTGTTTCGATCTCCGACCGGGCGAGCCGCGGCGAATATGAAGATAAAGGCATCCCCACGCTTGAAGCCTGGTGCCGCAAAGCCATCACGACGCCCCTCAAAATTCACAAGCGCCTCATTCCCGATGAACGCTTTGATATTGAAAAAACGCTTCGCGAACTCGTAGACATCATCGGCTGCGACCTGATCCTAACGACCGGCGGCACCGGTCCGGCCCGCCGCGACGTGACGCCCGAGGCGACGCTTGCGGTTGCGACGCGCGAGATGCCGGGCTTCGGCGAACAGATGCGCGCCATTTCCGGACACTTTGTTCCGACCGCGATTCTTTCGCGTCAGGTCGGGGTGCTGCGCGAAACGCCGGACCATGCCGCGCTGATTCTCAATCTCCCCGGGCAGCCCAAAGCCATTGCGGAAACGCTCGAAGGCCTGAAGGACAAGGACGGCAACACTTCCGTCAACGGCATTTTTGCGGCCGTTCCCTACTGCATCGATCTGATCGGCGGCCCCTACATTGAAACAAATGAAGAGGTCGTCAGAGCTTTCCGTCCCAAGAGCGCGAGAAAGCATGTCGAGAAGCCTCTGGAAGCCGCCGTGCCTCCCGCGCAGCCTGAGGTCGAAAAGAAGCCGGTCCCGCATGAGGAGCCTCCGAAAGCGGCGGCTTCTGAAGCCGCGCCCCGTTCAGCGGAGAGGCAGGACCAGGCAGCTCCTCCGGCAGAGTCCGCCTTCGACGCGAGGGATCTGCTTGTCGTGCGTCCGCGCACGGGCGGCGACCCGGAACTTGCGGTCATATGGCTTCACGGCATGGGCGTCGACAACACGGACTTTGCGCCTTTCCCGGATGAGATTCTGGGATTCGACGGTCCCGTCTGCCGCTTTATTCTCCCCAACGCGCCGATGCGCGAAATGTCCATGCATCCGGGCTATCCGCTTCGCGCATGGTATGACGTCCCGGGACGCAGCATTGATGAGAATGAGGACGCCCGCGGCATTCGCGAGAGCGCAAAGCGCGTCGCTCAGCTGATTGATGAAATTGAAGCCCAGGGCATTCCCAGAAGCCGCATTGTTCTCGGCGGCTTCTCGCAGGGTGCGGCAATTTCGCTCTTTGCCGGACTGAGGATGGAGCGCCCCATCGGCGGCGTTGCCGCGCTTTCCGGATACCTCCCGCTTGCCGGGCGTCTCTTTTCGGAAGCGACCCCTGGCGGACGCCGTACCCCGATCTTCATGGCGCACGGCGAATTCGACTCGGTCGTGCCTCCCGTCATGGCAGCCCGCAGCGCGGAAGTGATTTCTCAGGTCAATCCGGCAATGATTGCACGCACCTACCCGATGGATCATGAGCTCTGTCAGGAGGAAATGCACGATCTCGCGGCATTCCTCAGAAACATTGCCGAACGCGCGGCAAGCTGATCAGAACGCTTCCCGTCTTTTGACGCTTTGCAGTTCCGCCTGGAGCCGGCTTCAAAAGCTTCAGGCGGGATTTTTATTTCAGCCGCGGAGATAAGGTGCCGCGGCATCCTTTTGCGAGAGGATGGGCGTCATGCCCTGAGGCAATTTCCAGTTGATGCCGAGGGTCGGATCATCCCACCGGATGCTTCCTTCCGATCCCGGCTCATAGAATGCATCTGCCTTGTACTGGACGATCGTCTGATCCGCGAGCGTAAGGAAGCCATGCCCGAACCCGCGCGGAATGAAGAGCATGCGCGCGTTCTCTGCAGACAAATCAACGGTAAAGACGCGCAGATAATCGGGACTAGTCTTTCTCAGGTCCATCGCCGCATCCTGAATCGCGCCGCTCGTACAGCGGATGAGCTTTGCCTGAGCAAATTCGCCCGTCTGAAAATGAATGCCGCGAAGCGTTCCGCGGCGAAGACTCAGACTCTGGTTGTCCTGAACAAATCTGACCGGAATGCCGAGTCCGGCAAACACCCGTTCATTCCAGGATTCAAAGAATTCGCCTCGCTCGTCCTGATAGACGGGAGGTTCTATCAGGAGCAGCCCGCCCGAACCTAATGGCGTGATTTTCCAAGACTTCACAATTGAACGGCCGTAAAAAATCCCGCATTGCAAACGCAATGCAGGATTCTGAAAATCTGGTCCCCAGAGAGAGACTCGAACTCTCACGGTTTTACCCGGCGGATTTTGAATCCGCTGCGTCTACCATTCCGCCATCCGGGGAGCCGGCAGAGTATGCCACATCTTTAGTCGGAAAGCTTCGTTATCTGCTGTTCCGGATCGATCTTTTTAACGCGATCGATGAGTTTTTGAATGCTCGTGCCGTCGGGCGCTGTCCACCCGGGCTCCAGCTCCTCCAAAGGCACCAGCACAAAAAGCCGCTCATTCATGCGGGGGTGCGGCAGCAGGAGCTCCGGCGTACCGCTCCTCACGTTCTCAACTGCAAGAATGTCGATGTCGAGCGTCCTCGGCGCATTGTGTACGCCCGCCGGGCGTACGCGCCCGTGCGCAAGCTCGATTTTCTGCAGGAGATGAAGAAGACTGAGCGGAGATCCTTCCCATTCAAGGGCCGCCGCAGCATTCACATATTCCGGACCGAAGGAGTCCACCGGAGACGTCCGGTAGAAGCTGCTGCTGCGAAACTTACTGACTCCGGGTATCGCCTTGATTTCCCTGATTGCCGCTTCAAGCGCAGCTCTCGGCTCCCCAAGGTTTGCCCCGAGACTCAGCCAGACCCGGGCCATTACGCCTCTCCTTCCCTCGCCGGGCGGCGGCGCGGACGACGGCGGGAACGGCGGCGCCGTTCTCCGGAAGGCTGCGAAGCGTCGGAACCCTCAGCTCCACGGCCCCTGCGCGCCTGATCAGCCGTCTGTCTCGCCTCGGCCTGCGCCTCGCGAATCATGGCAATGCGCGCATCATCGTCGGCATTGGCAAATGCATCCCACCACTCGGGAAGAGATTCGGGCACCTCGCCCACCTGACTGCGCAGGAGCAGGAAGTCGTAGCCGGCCCGGTAGCGCGGATGCTGCACCACCGAATAGGGCGTCTTTCCGGTACGGCGCTCGAGACGCCCCTGCATGAGCCAGAGGTCGTGCATGTCCGCCTGGAAGCGCCTCTGAATCGAAATGGTGTGGCATTCGGTCTCGAGCACCTCGACCGCAGCCTCATGGAGCGCAGCAATGCGCGAGAGCCCTCTCGTTTCCTCGTTGTACTGCCAGCGGCGCTTCACCTGAGGCCAGAGGAGCGTGCCGAAAAGGAAGAAGGGAGAAATCTTTTTGCCGATCGCCAGCCGCTCATCCGTGCGCTTTAGGGCAAGCATCAGGAATTCCTCGCCTTCGGGCGAAGAAAGCAGGTGGTCGAGCATCGGGAGAAGCGCCGCCGAGAGGCCGTCCTCACGCAACCGCTTCACGCACTCCACGGCATGGCCGCAGGTAAGGAGCTTCAGTACCTCGTCGACCAGACGCGCCGTCGGCACGTTTTTGAGAAGCTTCGCCATGCGCGAAATCGGCCGTTCCGTTGCGGGCTCAATCCGGAACCCGAGCTTCGCGGAAATGCGCACGGCCCTAAGCATGCGAACCGGGTCCTCGCGGTAGCGTTCCGCGGGCTCTCCGATCATTCTGAGGCGGCGTTTGGCAATATCCTCAAAGCCATGGTGATAGTCGTAGACCTCTTCCGTTGCCGGATCGTAATACATGGCATTGATGGTGAAGTCGCGGCGGGCCGCGTCCTCCCACATTTCGCCGAAGACGTTGTCGGAAATCACGCGGCCGCTGCCGTCCTTTCTCACGCCCGCACCCTCGAGCGCCCGGAAGGTCGAGCACTCGATGATTTCCTGTCCGAAGATCACGTGCACGAGGCGGAATCGCCGTCCGATGATGATGGCTCGGCGCTGGCTGCGCTTTACTTCCTCTGGCGTCGCGTCGGTCGCCACGTCAAAGTCCTTCGGCGTCACGCCGAGGAGCAAATCGCGCACTGCGCCGCCCACAATGTACGCGCGGTACCCGCGGCGCTGCAGCGCTTCGCAGCAGCGCTTCGCCTGCCAGGAAACAAGCTCCGGATCAATGCCGTGCTCGGATTTCGGGATGATGCGCGGCTCGCGCACCAGCGTTTTCCGGGATTCTTCCGCGCCTAAAAAAGACTTCACGCGGCTTACGATTGCGTCAAACATTGAGGTTTTATTCCTTCTTCTTGTCAAAGAGCTCCACCTGCTCCCAGCCATGCCTGCGCGCAACTTCTAAAAGCATGGGGTCAGCGTTGGCGGCAACAGCTCTTCCGGCAGGTTCAAAGCCCGCCGCAAATTTTAAAAGCGGAAGCTCGTTTATGGAATCGGACCAGGCTTCCAAAGCAGTGGTCTTCCCATAGATGGACTCAAGTTTTTCAATCCACTCCCTGACGAGAAGGAGCTTCCCTTCGCCATAGGAGTCCGAACCCACGATCTCACCGGTAAAAGATCCGTCAGGGCGTTCCTCAGGCGTCGCCGCCGCGAGCCACCGGATGCCGAAAAGCTCTGCAATCGGCTCCGTCACAAAGCGGTGCGTGCCGGTCGCCAGAAGGAGCTCATAGCCGGCACGGCGGCGCTCCATGAGGAGCGCGAGCGCTTCCGGGCGAACCGCCGGACGAATAATCCGGTCAATAAATTCCGCTCGCCAGGCATCAAGGTCGCTTCGCTTCTCTGCAGCGAGGAGCGAAAACTGAAAATGAATGAAGTCGAGCGGCACAAAATTGCCCTGACGATAGCTTTCGCTGTAGCCCTCAATGCGCTTTTCGAGCGCTTCTCGGTCGAGTCCGGCCTTCTCCACAAGCCAGTATGACCAGGCATCTCCGGAGTCAATCGGCAGGAGCGTGTGGTCAAGATCAAATACGGCAAGCTTCATGGGGGTGGGATTACTCAGAGTTCAGGATCTTTTTCTTCAACGCCGGACACCTTCACGGCCTCGCGGATGATCTGGAGCGTAACCCGGCGCTTCGAATGAAGCGCAATCTGATTAGCGACGTCCATGATGCGCGTAAGCGACCGCATGTCGCGCGGCAGATGACGCGACATCCACTGCGTCATATCGGGTGTGAGAAGAATGCCGCGCAGAGCGGCCTGCCGGGAAAGCTCCCTGAAGCGATCCTCTTCGTTGAGCGGAGCAACAAAGTAGCAGGGGCCGCCGAGAAGCCGGTTCTTCACGCCCTCAGGCAAAGGAAGCTCCTTGGGCGGGAAGCGCCCGGCGCAGACGAGTCTTGCATCCGGATCGGCATAGACCGCATTCTGCAGCTGCAGAAGCTCCCGGGAATAGCCTTCATCGAGCGTTTCAATGTCGTCGACCGCATATTTCTTCACGTCCGGCTGATAAAGCGGCACGCGGAAATCCGACTCCGTGGAGCCCGGCAGAAAAGCTTCGAGAAGATGCGTGAGTCCGGCCCCCCGGGGACCGTAAATATAGAGAATTTTCGGTCCTCTCCCGGCGGCCATGCTGCAGAGCACTGCGAGCACTTCAGTATTCTCGCCGGGTATGAAATTTGCGAAAGTCGGCCGATCCCTTCCCTGAAGTTCAGGAAGGTCAAGAAGATATTGATCCGGCGGCAGGCTTGAAGATTCCACAGGGAGGAAGAGAAAAACGAAAGGAAACGAATGAAGCGGGATGCGGAATAAGCACCAGAAGGAACCCTTCAAAGCAGCAATTCCGGCGTCTCGAGAGTGTACTTCTTTTGACCGTTCCCCACGGCCTTCCGCGATGCATCCGATACGCGTCCAAACTGCCTCTTTTCCCTGCCTTCAGGAGGCGCCTGACTTATACTTTCGCAACTCTTTTTTCCCTGATGATCTTCTCTTCGGAAAAACTCTGCAGAAACGGAACTTTTGCCGCAGAGAAAGATCGCCATTCTCTCTTGACTGAGTGATTCCATGAGCCAGCTTTCCTATGCCGCCGCCGGCGTTTCCATTGACAACGGCGATGAACTTGTCGAACGCATCAAGCCCGCTGCCAAGCGCACCCTGATTCCCGGCGTGCTCGGCTCCATCGGCGGCTTCGGCGCTCTCTTTGAGGTGAGCCGCGAATACCGCAACCCCGTGCTCGTTACCGGCACGGACGGCGTAGGCACCAAGCTGATGCTCGCCTTCCAGCTCGGCCGTCACGACACGGTCGGCCAGGACCTCGTGGCGATGAGCGTGAACGACATCCTCGTTCAGGGCGCCAAGAGCCTCTTCTTCCTCGACTACTACGCCTGCGGCAAGCTCGATGTGGATATCGCCGAACGCGTCGTGAAGGGTATCGCCAAGGGTTGCGAACTCGCCGGCTGCGCCTTGATCGGCGGCGAAACCGCTGAAATGCCCGGCATGTACCCGGAAGGCGAATACGACCTCGCCGGCTTCGCCGTCGGCGTTGTCGAAAAAGACGAAATCATTGACGGCACGACGATCCGCCCGGGCGACGTCGTCCTCGGCCTCGCCTCGAGCGGCCCGCACTCGAACGGCTTCTCGCTCCTTCGCAAGGTGGTTGAAGTCGCCAAGGCCGACTGGGACATGCCCTTTGACGGCGCTACGCTCGCCGACCGCGCCATGGCTCCGACCCGCATCTACGTGAAGCAGGTTCTCAACGTCATGAAGCAGGTGAAGATCAAGGGCATGGCCCACATCACGGGCGGCGGCCTCATCGAAAACGTGCCCCGCGTTCTGCCCGAAGGCACCCAGTGCCGCATCGACGGCAAGTCCTGGACGCGTCCGGCCATCTTTGAGTGGCTCGAGGAAAAGGGCAACATTGACCGTCACGAGATGTACCGCGTCTTCAATAACGGCATCGGCATGGTCGTCATTGTTTCGGCCGAGGATGCCGACCGCGCGATGAAGGCCTTTGAAGCTGAAGGCGAAAAGGTCTTCCGCATCGGCACGATCGAAACGATGCCTGAGGGCGAAGCCCCCTGCATCGTGAAGTAATTTCTATTTTTATTTCTTTTCCTCAAGCCTCCTTCGTGAATTTTCAATAGAACGGTACAGCCCTCCTCGCAGAAACATTTTTATTGCCTCATAGAAAGAAAGGCAACTA
>CAKQON010000019.1 GCA_934255515.1 uncultured Sutterella sp. | reverse complement strand
CGGGAAACCGGCGGCGGCTGGTGCTGCCTGAAGGGCATCCCGCATCCATGGGGTTTTTGCACCTATAGTCCAGATACGATCCGGGCTTTTCAGTTTCAGGCACGAGCCTTGAAGCGATTACTTCTTGGCGGTGTCGAACTTGAGGATGTAACCGTAGTTGTGGCCGGCGGTCGGATGGCAGGCGAGGCAGTCAACATTCTTAGCCTCGGGGCCCATGTGGCGATGGATTTCGCCGAGCATCGGACGCTTCGGGTCATACATGCGGTTCACGTCATGGCAGCCGCGGCAGGCGGCCCAGTTGCGGTCCATCATCTGAGCGTGGACGGCTTCAGCCATTTCCTGACGCATTTCAATCTGCTTTTCCGGGGTGCTGAGGTGACCGGCGATTTCGCCGAAGAGCGACTTCGAGCCGGCGATGGCCTTGTCGATCAGCAAAGCCGTGTAGTCGATCGGACCTGCGAAGTGGTTCGATTCATTCTTGAGGTGGCAGTCCGAGCAGCCGGCGGTGACGCCGGAAGACGTACGGAAGTGGTCGCCCTTCTGATAGGCGGCATAGGTGGCGTCCATCGAGTGGCAGAATTCGCCGCAGAACTTCTCAGTGCCGGCCCAGTGAACAACAGACGTGAGCACGCCGACGAACACGATGCCGATAGCAACGCCGACAACGCACCAGAGAGCAAGGTACCAGGGGCTATCTTTTTTCATTTTGTAAACCTGTCTTTATTAGGGGATCGGTCAGCTTCCTGAAACGATTCGGGTCTGGCGTGCGCCTTTGAAGGAAGCTGCAGAAAAAATGAAGCAATAAAGCCTTCATTTTTACTGGCTTGCAATGATATGCAACCAAGTGTAAAAGCGGGGCTTAAGAATTTGATAATCATCAATCGGCCAAATAATCCGGTCGATTTGTTCGATTTTTTCTGAACTCTTTTGGCTACTTGTCGCGTTTACCTCGTTCAGGAGGCGAGGCCGATCACGATGACGGAGGGCGGGAGCGACGCCACCGCCTTCTGATGAAGCTTGAGACCGTGCCCGGAGCGCGCAAACCCGACGATCACGAGCCCCGAAGGAAGGCGGATCGAACATTCGCCGCCCTTATTGGCGCGCTCGCTGCGGATGACTTCACCGACAATGAGGTTTGCATGCGAGCGGGCATCATTATTATCTTGCGGAAAATCAGCTGAAATTTCGATCGATGTGGCCTTGGCGAGTGCCAGCACTTCCATGCCGGGGCGAAGGCCGAGGAGTTGAGCGGATTCCTTCGTGACGGAAGCGCGGATAAGGTGCGTGTCGTCGATGCGCAGAATGAGCTTCACGAGCGCGGAGCCGATCTTGAGCGTTTCAATCGTTGCGGGGAACTGATTGCGCATGGAGGTCTGCAGGCTTGCGGCGGTGACCCGTGCGAGGCGGTTCCCGTAAGTCTTCTTCTCGGGCGAATCCTGGATATGCGCAAAGCGGTCGAGCACGCTGCGGCGCGCCCTGGAGAGCTCGTCGGCGAGATCGAGCACCATGCGGCCGGTTTGCGTGAGCTTCGTGCCGCCGCCGTAAGCGCCTCCCACGGCCTTCTCCACGAGGGGCGTTCCCGCGAGGTTCGTAAGCGTATCGATCGCCTGCCAGGCGGCTTTGTAGCTCACGCCTGCACTTCTCGCGGCCTCCGAAATGGATCCCACGTCCGCAATGCGGCGAAGGATGTCGATGCGTCTGTCGGTCTGCTCGGAAAGAATGCCGGCGAGAACGGACGGGTCAGCGGGCTCTTCAGACATATCGGAATCCAGAAAACGGGTTGCAGAGGAACTTGATTATCTGTCACAACATCGCTATTCTGCAAATGAATAACGAACGCTGTTTCATAATTGAATAACGTTTCGTCGCTTTCAGTTTCCCGGCGCCCGGTGCTTTCATGCATCCGCGGTCTTATCCGGCTTTGTCCGGGAGGCCCCCGATTTCTTAAGAAGAGAATCCAATGAAGAAGTTTGTTCTTGCGGCCGCTGCCGCCATCGTTGCCTCCGCTGCTTTTGCCGTGAGCGCTGAGGAAGTTCATGTGGCGGTTGCCGCCAACTTCACCGCCCCGGCGAAGGATCTTCAGCCGATCTATGAAAAGGCGACGGGCGACAAGCTCGTTCTTTCCTTCGGCGCTACGGGTGCTTTCTACGCACAGATCAAGAACGGCGCTCCCTTTGATGTTCTCCTTGCCGCCGACGCGAAGACGCCGGCCAAGGCCATCAAGGAAGGCTACGGCGTGGCCGGCACTTCCTACACCTATGCGGTGGGCAAGCTCGTTCTCTGGTCGTCCGACGCGAACCTCGTGAAGAACGACGTTGCTTCCGTGATCAATTCCGCTGCCGTGAAGCATGTGGCCATCGCCAATCCGAAGCTCGCTCCTTACGGCGAAGCCGCCTACCAGACGCTCAAGTCTCTCGGCCTCGAAAAGGCTGCTGAGCCGAAGACGGTTCTCGGCGACAACATCGGCAAGACCTTCCAGTTCGTGAAGACGAGCAACGCCGAAGCGGGCTTCATCGCCCTCTCGCAGTGCTTCAAGGGCGGCAAGTTCACCTCCGGTTCCGGCTACGTGATCCCGCAGGAGCTCTACGGCGAAATCAAGCAGGATGCGGTGCTTCTCAAGGCCGGTGAAAAGAACGAAGGCGCCAGGCGCTTCCTCAAGTTCCTGAAGGAAAGCAAGGAAGCGACCGATGTTCGTACCGCCTACGGCTACGGCACGGCGAAGTAACCTTTTGATTTCTCCGGCAAGCTGATTTGTCGGAGGTACAGTTTTCAGCGTTCTTGAGACGGACGCCTACTTTACCCGGAGGGGGCTTTCCCAAGCTCTCTCCGGCTTTTCATTATTCCGGGAAGCCGCTTTCGGCTCATTGTCTGCCCGGATCACTGAGGGGCTCAAATCGTGGAATGGTTTCTGGACCTCGTTGACGGCATTTCCCTCGAGCCGGTCGCGCTCTCGCTCGAGCTCGCCTTTGTTACAACCTGCATACTTCTTGTGCTGGGCCTCCCGCTCGCTTGGTGGCTTGCGCGCGCAAGGAGCCGCTGGTGTTCGGCGGTGAATGCCGTCGTGACGCTCCCGCTCGTGCTGCCACCTTCCGTTCTGGGCTTCTACATTCTCGTGGCGCTCGGACCCCACGGACCTCTCGGAGCCCTCACGGAGTCCCTCGGTCTCGGCGTCCTCAACTTCAGCTTCCCCGGCCTCGTCATCGGTTCGGTCGTTTATTCGCTGCCCTTCATGGTGCAGCCTCTCGTCACTGCCTTTGAAGGCATCGGCGACCGCCCCATGGAAGTGGCGGCGACGCTCCGCTGCCGGCCGCTCGACGCTTTCCTCCATGTGGTAATGCCGCTCGCGCGCCCCGGAGTCATCACAGGCGTCCTCATGACTTTTGCCCACACTATCGGCGAATTCGGCGTCGTGCTGATGATCGGCGGCAATATTCCCGGAAAGACTCAGGTGGTCTCAACCGAGATCTACACCTATGTTGAGGCGATGGAATACTCGAAGGCGCATGTGCTTGCAGGCGGCATGCTCATCTTCAGCTTCATCGTCCTCATGACGCTTAATCTTCTCAACAAGAGAACGGCAGAGGCCTGACGGGAGGGATGCGCAGCATGACTCAGGAACATTTCGGCGAAGTGCGCCTTCATCTTGCCCGCAGCACGGGCTTCACGCTGGAAGCGGACATCAAGGTTCCGGGCGAGGGGATTACGGTGCTTTTCGGGCCCTCGGGCTGCGGGAAGACAACCGTTCTGCGGTGCGTCGCGGGGCTTGAGCGCGCCGAGGGACTCGTGCGGATCGGCAATGAAGTCTGGCAGGACGACGAGAAGCGCATCTTCCGCCCGACCTATGAGCGCAGTCTCGGCTATGTGTTTCAGGAGGCGAGCCTCTTCGCGCACCTGAATGTTGAAAAGAACCTCACCTTCGGGCTCGAGCGCACGAAGGTGCCTGACGGCAGAAAGCGCCTTGATGAAGCGGTTGATCTTCTCGGCATCGGGCACCTTCTGAAGCGCCGAGTTTCGGAACTCTCCGGGGGAGAGCGTCAGCGCTGCGCCATTGCAAGGGCGCTCTGCCTGAGGCCCGACATTCTTCTCATGGACGAGCCCCTCGCGGCGCTCGACTTTGCGAGAAAGCGCGAAATTCTCCCCTGGCTCGAAAAGCTGAGGAATGAACTCCAGGTCCCGATTCTCTACGTGACGCACTCGGCCGACGAGATGGCAAGGCTTGCCGACAATCTCGTTCTGATGGCCGAGGGCCATGTGCGGGCGTTCGGGCCGCTTGCCGACGTGCTCGGGAACGTCAGGCTTCCCGTGGATATGGAGGAAGGCGCGGCAGTGGTGCTCGAAGGCACGGTCGAAAGCATTTCGCCCGAATGGCGCTCCGCCATGATCCGTACCGACGGCTGGGTTCTGGATGCGGTCGCGGGGAATGTCCCCAAAGACGCAAAGCTTCGCCTCCGGGTGCTCGCAAGGGACGTGAGCATTGCGCTCGAAAAGCCCGAAAACCTTTCCATCCGCAATGCGCTTCCCGCAGCGGTGGAGGAAATCGGCGAGCCCTGCGGACCCGAGAATGCCTATCAGATCGTGAAGCTCAGAAGCCGCGGCGGCAGGGACGTGCTTCTCGCTCGGATTCTGAGGGAATCGGCGGCAGCTCTCGGGCTGCGGCCGGGGCTCCCGGTCTGGGCGCTTGTGAAGGCTACGGCCGTCATCGCCTGAGTTTGAGATAAACGGAAAGAGAAAAGGCAGGCATCCGGGAAGGATGACCTGCCTTTTTGCTGTGTGCCCGGCATGGGCGATTTCTATAGGGTGAAAGTCCCGATGAGCAGGAGGTAGTGCCAAGCTCACAGCCAGAGGCAAGGGTGTCCGTCGCGAGGCGGAATCTGAAAGAAGCCCGAGGCAAACCACTGACCTGACGTACAGAAACTTCATCAGGCGCATGAGAGGGGATAAGTCTGCAACAGAAGACAAGGTCCAACAACTACCCGGACCTCCCGGCGTAAATGAAGCAGGTGCATGGTGGGAAAGAAATCGTTCTTACCCGGGGAGGCCTCACGGACGCGGTTTACCGCCGCGGAGTAAAGCTTGCCGTGAGGAGTCAGCCGAGGTCGTAGCAGGCACGCTGGAGGGCGAGCTGAAGGACCGAACTTAGTATGGATATTGATTCCGGAGGACCCGAAGGAAACAACCCTAGAAAACATAAGACCCTGCCCGCGAGCAATTAGGAACGGAAGTCCGAACGGCCGTGCAAGCAGGAGGGTGCCGGAAGGGATTCACGGAAAGAGAAACTCCGCAGACAAACGCAATGAATGGAATCACACCTGAGCTAATACTCGAGCGCAGGAACCTCAGCCAGGCCCTTGACAGGGTCGAGAGAAACGACGGCGCCCGGGGAGTAGACGGAATGCGCACGGATGAACTCCGCCAACACATTTGTCGTCACCCGCACGAGCTCACGGAAGCGATCCGGGCCGGGACATACCGCCCCTCTCCAGTCCTGCGTACCGAAATTCCAAAGGAGGAACCCGGCAAGTTCAGAGAATTGGGCATCCCCACCATGCAGGACCGGCTGGTTCAGCAGGCCATTGCACAGGTACTCAGCTTCTACTGCGATCCTACTTTCTCCACCCGAAGCCGCGGTTTCAGGCCGAACGAGAAAGCGCACAACGCGATCTATGACGTGCTGGACGCGGCTGACAAGGGATACAGATGGGTCGTGGGTATGGACCTCGAGAAGTTCTTTGACACGATCAACCACGCGAAAATGGTGCAGATAATCTCCGAGAGAATCAAGGATGGCAGAGTCATCTCGCTCATCCATATATTTCTCAGAGCGGACGTGCAACTGAAGAATGGACACGTGGAAAAGCGGGACAAAGGAGCGCCGCAGGGCGGTCCGCTCTCGCCGATACTGGCGAACATTCTGCTCGACAAGGAGATTGAAGCCCGTGGACTGAGGCACTCCCGATACGCAGACGACATGGTGATCTTCTGCAAAACAAAGAGGGCCGCAGAACGAGTGTGCGCATCAATTACAGAATTTATCGAGAAGAAGCTCCTGTTGAAGGTTAACCGAGACAAAACCAAGGTTTGCTACATCGCGAACAGCGAGTTGAAATTCCTTGGATACGGGTTCTATTACGACAGAGCAAAGCATCGCATCCTGCAGAGGCTACACCGGAAGACAGGGGCCAAATATAAGAAGGCAGTTGAGGAGCGGACTCAGCGCACGACGGGGAAAAGTCTAAAGGACTATACAACCGACCTGAGGAAGTACATCATTAGCAGGTTCAACTTCTATAAGCTGGCGCAGTTCAAAGGTTGGGCAAGGGGGATCGACCAATGGATCCGGAGAAGGATCCGGATGATCTACTGGAAGCGATGGAAGAAGATCCGTACGAAGTTCGAGACTCTCAAGAAACGAGGTATCGACAAGCAGAAAGCATGGGAATGAGCAAACACCAGTAAGAAATACTGGCGAGTCGCTTGTAGTCCCATACTACACCTAGCCCTTGGCGACGCCTTCCTTGAGAAGCAGGGATGGACTTGGATTGGACTGGCAGGGGCCCCAGTGGAATGGAGTGCATGTTAGGCCGTTAAGCCTTGATACTAGGAACCGCCGTATACGGAACCGTACGTACGGTGGTGTGGGAGGACGGCATGGGAACTAATCCCATGCCTCCTACCCGATCAGGCGTTTCTCTTCGGAGCGCCTGTCAGGGCGCTCCGGAAAGGAACCCGGCTCAGAGATCAGCAGCGGCGGGCGAGCTCGCGGGCCTTGCCGATATAGGTGGCGGGCGTGAGCGCCATGAGGCGCGCCTTGGCGTCGGCCGGGATGTCGAGGCCTTCGATGAAGGTGCGGATGGTGGCTTCGTTGATGCCGTCCTTGCCGCGCGTGAGGGCCTTGAGCTGTTCGTAGGGGTGCGGAACGCCGTAGCGGCGCATCACGGTCTGAACGGCTTCGGCGAGGACTTCCCAGGCGGCGTCGAGGTCGCGCGCGATCATGGCTTCATTCACCTGGAGCTTCCCGAGGCCGCGCTCGAGGGCGCTGTAGCCCACGAACGAATAGCCGAAGGCAACGCCGAGGTTGCGAAGAACCGTCGAGTCCGTCAGGTCGCGTTGCCAGCGGGAGATCGGAAGCTTGCCGGCGAGGTGTCCGAGGACGGCGTTGGCAAGACCGAGGTTCCCTTCGGAATTCTCGAAGTCGATCGGGTTCACCTTGTGGGGCATGGTCGAGGAGCCGACTTCGCCTTCCTTCAGCTTCTGGCGGAAGAAGTGCATGGAGATGTAGCCCCAGACGTCGCGGTCGAAGTCGATGAGGATCGTGTTGGCGCGCTCGATCTGCATGAAGAGCTCGGCCATGTAGTCATGGGGCTCGATCTGGATCGTGTGCGTATTGAAGGTGGCGCCGAGGCGTTCCTCGACAACCTTCCTCGAGAAGGATTCCCAGTCGAAGTCCGGGTAGGCGATGAGGTGCGCGTTGTAGTTGCCGACGGCGCCGTTCATCTTGGCGTAGATCTTCACGTTTTCGATCGCTTCGATCACGCGGGCAAGACGCACGGCAACGTTCGCGAATTCCTTGCCGACGGTCGTCGGGGAAGCAGTCTGTCCGTGGGTGCGCGAGAGCATCGAAATGTCGGCCCAGGCATGCGCGTAGTTCGCGATGATGCCGTGGATGCGCTTGAGGAAGGACACAAGTTCGGCGCGGCCCTTGATGAGCATCAGCGCATGGCTCGTGTTGTTGATGTCTTCCGAGGTGCAGGCAAAGTGCACGAACTCAGCGGCGCTTCTCAGCTCGTCGTCATGCTCGACCTGGCCCTTGATCCAGTATTCGACCGCCTTCACGTCGTGATTGGTAGTCTTTTCAATCGTCTTGACGGCTTCGCAGTCTTCGAGAGAGAAGTTGTCGGCGAGGCCGCGCAGGAACGCCTTCCCGTGGTCCGAAAGGTGCGGGAGTTCCGCAAAGCCGGCTTCGGAAAGCGCGATCAGCCATTCGACTTCAACGCGGACGCGCGCGTTCATGAAGGCATATTCGGAGAAGATGCCGCGCAGGGAGTCGCACTGGCGGGAATAACGGCCGTCGAGCGGGGAAAGAGCGGTAAGAGGATTAAGCGCCATGGCGGATAAGTCTCGATGAAGAAAGAAAAAATCTTGGGTTCGATGACGTGAGCCGGGGTTGAGGGAACTCTTCCGGCAAAAGTCAGGGTTCGAGAAAATCCCGCAATTTTAGTGCGTTCGGTCCTCTGAGAGGTTTCCCGGGGAGACGTTTTTTCAAGGTGCTTCCCGGGTGCATCCTCAGGCGGGTAAACCCGGGTGGTGTTGTAAGCCTTGAGAGCAGAAGCCGCCGCTTCTCCGGGTTCTTCAGATTCCGGGAAGGCTCTCCCCCGATAATGGAAACATCCGGTTGAATGCGCACTGCATTCATGCATTCGCCGTGCGCCGGAATCCATTCTCAGAAAGAGGAGCCTAGTCATGACTCGAAATGAACTTTGCCGCATTGCCTGCGCCGTGAGCGCCGCATTCCTGATCGCAGCGCCTTCGGCCGTACTCGCCGTGGGCGGTCCGAGCGGGACCCAGGTCAATTTTCAGCGGCAGGGCGAGCTCGGCGAAGTCGTCGTGAATCCCTATGACATCGCTCCCCTTACGGCAGTCATCCGCAACGGCGGCGAAGTGCTCCTCAAGGCTCACGTGCGCATCGTTCCCAAAAAGGGCGGCGCGGAAATCGCCTACGATGTGGGCCCGACTGCGCTTCGCACCTACGGCGGCATCCCCGTCTTCGGCCTTTATCCCGAATATCTGAATGAAATCGAGGTGAAGTGGACGAAGAAGACGACTGAAGGGCCGGTTGAAAAAACGGAGACCTACCGCATCTGGACGCCGCCCGTGTATCTCGATCCCTCTTGGACACACGGCCGCCCCGTCAAGACCTTTGATACGAAGATCGTGACCCCGGCCGCCAAGGGCTTCGGCGACCGCCTCTACCTCATCAACAATCTGCTCCCCGAATCGCCCAAGGGCAGCCGCGCGGTCTGGAACAACCCGACGGGCGGCGCGCTTCAGTGGAACAACTACCCGCAGAACGCCATCGTCGACACGAAGGGCGAGGTGCGCTGGTACATGCAACCCTCGGCCATCTACGACCCGAGAAGCATCAACAAGGCCGGCATCATGATGGGTTTCCATCAGAATGAGGACGGCGCGCTCACCTGGGGGTATGGCCAGCGCTACGTGAAGTACGACCTGATGGGGCGCGAAATCTTCAACCGCGTGCTTCCGGACGGCTATGCGGACTTCAGCCATGCCATGGCTCCGGCGCCTGACGGGCACTACTTCCTTCGCGTTTCGTCGGCGGATCTGAAGCGCGCCGACGGCACGCACGTGCACACGGTGCGCGACGTGATCGCGGAAGTGGATGCCGCGGGCCGCGTCGTCGACGACTGGCGGCTCTTTGAAATTCTTGACCCCAACCGCAGCATCGTCATCAAGTCGATCGACCAGGGCGCGGTCTGCCTCAATGTCGATCTCGAGCAGTCGGGGAAGACCCTTTCGGCCGAGCAGCTCGCGAGGCTTGAAGCCAAGCACGCCTTCGGCGACATTGCCGGCACGGGGGCCGGGCGCAACTGGGCGCACGTGAATTCCGTCGACTACGACAAGGCCGACGACTCCATCATCATCTCCTCGCGCCATCAGTCCGCGGTGATCAAGATCGGACGCGACAAGGAAGTGAAGTGGATCCTGGGCGCGCCCAACGGCTGGAACGGGAAGCTCCGCGAGAAGGTGCTGACGCCGGTCGATAAGGACGGCAAGCCCATCCCCTGCCGCATCGGCAAGTGCGAGGGCGACTTCGACTGGACCTGGACGCAGCACACGGGCTGGAAGGTGGATGAACTCTCCGAACCGGGCGTTTCCATCGTGACGGTCTTCGACAACGGCGACGGCCGCGCCTTCAAGCAGCCGGAAAACCCGAGGAAAAAGTACAGCCGCGCGGTGATGTACCGCATCGACGAAAAGAAAGGAACGGTCGAGCAGATCTGGGAGTACGGCAAGAACCGCGGGCACGCGCTCTACAGCGCCATTACGTCCTCGGTCGAGTATGAGGCCGACAAGGATTCGCTTCTCGTCTACTGGGCATCGATCGGCGTTCAGGACAAGAAGGGCGTGAACCCTGTTCTCACGGAATTCCGCCGCGGCGGAAAGGATCCTGTGTTTGAAATGCAGATCCGCGGGTCGATGGGCTACCGCGCGCTTGCCATTGATCTCGTTAAAGCCTTCAAAGAGTAAAAACTATTGTGGGTTGAGAGAAGCCGGAATCCCGAAGCGCGGAGCGGCGGGATTCCCTTCCTGAAGCTCTGTACGATGCGGGATTCGCGACGAATCCGGATCCCGCAAATCAGAGGAACCTGCGGCTCCGGGATATTTGAGCAGGAAAAAGCTCCTTACAGACCGTCAAGGTTGGTAAGAGGATTCTCCTAGGAGCTCGGGCACAATCATCTCATCAAGAGGCGCTTCCCTGATACGGCGCGCTTGAGAACGCGCTTATCCGGAATTGTCCGGGTCAGGCACCATGAGGAGTAGAAAACATGAAAAAGAGTCACAAGATCATCGCGTCGCTTGCCGCTGTCGGAGCACTTTGCGTCGGCACCGCCGCCATTGCCGGCCCCTGGCACCATGACGGCGAGGTCCGCGGCGGCATGCCCTGCGCGGGCTATGCTTCGCAGGACTATCAGGCAGCCGGCTGGGAAGCAGTGGCTCGCCTCGTAACGATTACGCCCGAACAGCAGGGCGCCTGGAAGGCCTATGTCGATGCCCGCACGGCGCTTGACATGATGCCGGGCGTGCAGTTCGACAAGCCCGCCGTCGACGAACAGAGCCGCCTCGAGCGCCGCGCCCAGGTTGCCAAGGTCCGCGCGGATCTGCTTGAGAGGGCCGTGGCCGCCCGTACGGAACTCTTCAAGGTGCTCTCTCCCGAACAGAAGTACGTGCTTGAGAGCTTTGAGCAGCAGCACGCCGGCCACGGCATGCATCGCGGCTTCCGCGGTCCGCAGGGCTTCCAGGGCTTTGGTCCCGGATGCCCCGGCATGGACGGTATTCCGGGGAATCCCGACTGCCCCATGAACGGTCCGCGCATGCATCATCGCGGCATGATGGGCTACTAACCGATTTGAGTTGACTCCAACGGGCGCCCGGGTCAAAGGACGGGCGTCCGATATAGTGGGATAGGCCGCTCTGGATCTTGTCTTCCGGGCGGCCTTCTTTTAGGTGCGCCTGGCTTGAACGCAGCTCGCTTCGCCCGCCGAAATGGCGTTCGCGAGCTTCTGGGGATCAAGGCCGTCGAATTCGGCGCTGATGATGTTTCCGCCCAGCGTCTGGGTGAGTTCGTAGAGAAGCCGGATGGGCGAGGCGTTGCCGAGCTTCCTGCTGATGTGCGCGCGGTGAACTTCGACCGTGCGCTGCGAGAGGTTGAGAAGTTCGGCAATGTCGCCGTTTCGGAGGCCCTGGCAGACGAGAACGAAGATCTGGCGCTCGCGCCGCGAAAGGGTCTCAAAGAGCCGCTCGAGGCGGTAGCGCCGGTCGCGAAGAATGGAGCGCTCAAGGCCGAGGTCGACCGCATGATCGAACTCCTCGGGGTCGACGGGCTTTTCGAGCACGCTGACGGCGCCCATCTGAAGGTACTTCACCGCGGTGCGCAGGTCTGTTTCCTTTGTGAGAAAAATGACGGAGACTGGGCTTCTCAGTCTCGCGAGTTCGTCCTGAATGCTTCCGGAGGCCGTCTGGGCCATGTCGTCGGCAATGACGAGGCATCCCGGGCGGTCAAGGTCCGCGCGCGAAAGAAAGGCAAGCGCCGATGGAAAGTCGGCAGTCTTATAGCGCAGCTGAAGCGCAAATGAGAGCGACTCTCTCACGTCGTCATCGTCCACCACCCAGACGAGGCGCTCGTCGGCGGCGCCGCTCATTGCGGGGTCGAGTGAAAGAAGCAATTCAGCACTAGAAGTCATTCAAAACCAAAGAAAAACAAAGTGAAGGAATAATCTGTTGATTTTAGGCCATTTCAGGCGCCGTGCGGATATAGTTGAATGAGCGCTTTTCTGATCGAAAACCCGGTTTTCCCCGGGCTGAGGCGCTGCCGCCCAACTTTTTTCGGAGGGCTTCGAGCATGATGACCGAGAATTCGTCCGGGCTTTTTGATGATGCGCCGCCAGAGAGCGCCCCGGTATTCCCGCAGCCGGCAGACGCTGCGCTCAAGGAGATGATGCAAAGGCTCCCATCCTCCATTTATCTCGGCACCTCGAGCTGGAATTTTCCCGGCTGGCGGGGCATCGTCTGGAGCCGCGGCAGCGGTCTCAATCATCTTGCCGCGGATGGGCTCGCGGCCTACAGCGCTTCGCCTTTATTCAGAACGGTGGGGCTCGACCGAAATAGCTACCGGCCGCTCTCGGCCTCAGCTTTTGCTGCCTTCGCGAGGCAGGTGCCCGAGGATTTTCGCTTTCTCGTGAAGGCGCCGAGGGATGTGACGGATCCTTACCTGCGCAACGACCGCGGGGTGCCCACGGGCCCCAATCCACTCTTTCTCGATGTGCATGCTGCGGCGGAGCGCTTCCTCGGCCCCGTGCGCATGGGACTCGGCAGGAAATGCGGGCCGCTTGTCTTTCAGTTTTCGCCACTTCCCCATTCGGAATTGAGGACCACCGAGTCAAGGGTCGAGCTCATTGAAAAAATCGGCGCATTTCTCAATGCGCTTCAGGCGCCGGGCGCAGGACTTCTTCTCGCGGCGGAATTCCGCAACTATGAACTTTTGACCCCCCGCATGATGAAGCGTCTGAGAGAGGCGGGCGTGCGCCCTGTCATCGGGCTTCATCCGGCGATGCCGGGCATCCGGCGCCAGACCGAGGCCCTTCGCTTCATGGATGCCGAGGGCGAGGATCCGGGCGACTGGAGGATGAAGGGGCCGCTCATCGTCCGCTGGTCGCTTGCGGCGCATCGCTTTTACGATACGGCAAAGGCCGCGTGGACGCCCTTTGACGCCATTCATGCGGCCGACCCGGCGACCCGGGCGCTGATTGCATCCCTCATCGTGCGGGCGGCAAGGAGCGGAAAAGAGAGCTACCTTGCCGTCAACAACAAGGCCGAAGGCTGTGCGCCCGTAACGGTGAGAAAAATCGCTGAGATCGCGGACCACATCCTCGAGGAGGATCGGCCGATCTCTACCAGCGCGAAAGGATAGAGGGGGCAGCGGGACGCGGCTCCGCGGGAGCGGCCTGCGTGCCGCAGAGGATGAAGCAGAGAAGCCTTTCGGTTTCAGGGTCGAAGAGTCCCTGCGGATCCGTGATTTCGCGCGAGGTCACGGTCTTGGCGGCAAACCCTTCCGCCCAGAGGACGTTGAGGAAATTCGTGAGCGCGCCGCCGGCCGTCATCAGATTTTCGCGGTCCATCCAGGCGGGCGTGTCGTGCGAGGGCTTCGGGCCGATCACGAGAATCGCGCATTCGCCCTTGAGCGCCTTGCTTCTAGCGCGCTCCCGCATGGCCTGATCGGCATCAGATCCGAGGGCCGCTTCGAAAATGTCGGCGAGCTTTTCGCGGGAATCTGCGACGACAAAGCGCACAGGAAATGCAGGATTGTGGGAAGGCGCGGCGCGCGCGGCAAGCGCTGCGGCCTCAAGAACCTCCTCGGAAGGAGCCGGAGCCTTCTGCATCTTCGGGCCCTGAGAGCGCCGGGACTGCAGGATATTTAGAAAATCAGAGTTCTTCATGAGTCAAGTCCTCTAAAGTCGGGGAAGCTCTCCCGAGCGCAATGCATGCGTCCGGGTCTCCCCCAAAAAACGTGCATGGCAGTATAGGAAGCCTTTCAGCCCTCTGACCTAAAATCGTCGGAACGCTTCTTGTAAGCGTTTTTTGTTTTCCGTTTCTTTTATGAGAGGTCGCCAAGCACCATGCAGAAGCGAAGAATCTGGGACATCACGCCTCCGCTTGACGCCGGTACGCCGGTATTCCCGGGCGATACGCCCTTTGCCGTGCGCTGGATCTCAAGGCTTGAGGAAGGCGCGGGCGCGAATGTCTCGGAAATCACCCTGACGCCCCACGACGGCGCTCATGCGGATGCGCCGCTCCACCTCGACAGCAGCGCGGACGACGTCGCCTCTCTGAGGCTTGAGACATTCATCGGCCGCGCGCTCGTCATCGATCTCTCGCATGAGGCTTCTTCCGACGCGATCGGTCCGGAAGCGCTCACGGCGAACACGTTTCCCGCACGCATTCTTTTCAAGACGCGCGCCAAGCGGCCGGCTGCCTGGACGCCCGACTTCAGAGCGCTTTCCCCTGCGCTCATCCGGCGCCTCGCAGAGGAAGGCGTGGCGTTGGTCGGCACCGACGCGCCGAGCGTCGATCCGGCGGAAAGCGAACTTCTCGTTGCGCACAGAATTGCGCTCGCGAACCGAATGACGATTCTCGAGAACCTTGACCTTTCCGATGTCCCGGGGGGCGAATACGAGCTGATTGCGCTCCCGCTTCCTCTCAGGGGCGTTGAGGCGAGTCCCGTCCGTTCGATTCTCCGTTCGCTCTCCTCCCGCATCTGATTTACTTCTTATTTTTTTTACAAACGCTCCGACTCAATCATGGCTCATCAGGTTTTTGAAAAGACCATTCGCATCCATTTCGGCGACTGCGATCCTGCCGGGATCGTCTACCACCCGACCTACTACGTGCTCCTCAACAAGTTTCACGAGGACTACCTTCATGAAGTCCTGAAGGTGGGCTTCATTGAAATCCGCCGATTCGGCGTGGGCTTCCCGGTTGTGGGCGTGCACACGGACTTTGTGTCGCCTTCGCGTCCCGGAGAGGACGTGACGGCGCGTCTCTGGATCGAGAAGCTCGGGACGAGCTCTGTCAAATTCGCTTTCACGATTACGAAGGGCGAGGAGCTGCGGCTGCGCTGCGTGGAAACGATGGTCTGCGTCCGTCTCGATACGAAAGGGAACTTCGTTTCCTCTCCCATCCCCGACGAGATCCGCGAGCGCATGATGCCTTACGTGTGCGAGGACGGGGACGAGCGCCTCACCTTCCGCTCCTGATTCAGACGGAGAGATTAAGGAGCCTCGCGTCCTTTCCCCAGAGGCTCCTCAGAACGGATTCGCGCCCGGGATCGGCTCCGGTTGCCCGGAATTCATCGAGGGCGGCGCCCGCATCCGCCGGTCGATCGGATGAGGCCGGCGCAAGAAGATCGAGGTCTGCGAGGCGTCTTCCGAGCTGTTCGGCAACGGCCGGAGCGGGATCAATGAGGTGCGCGTCCTTGGCGTGCCTGCTGATCGCGTTCGCGAGGAAGGGATAGTGCGTGCAGCCGAGGACGATTTCATCGGCGCCTGCACGCGCGAGCGGATCAACATACTTCCCGAGAAGCGACTCGAGCTTATCTGAAGAGAAGTCCCCGCGCTCGACGCACTCCATGAGCCCCGGGCAGGGCATGTCGAGCACCTCCACCTTCATCGGGCGGCTGACGGCCGCCCATTCCAGCGCGCGTTCGCGCACTTCGGCGTATTTGCGGCTCCGGATGGTCGTCGTGGTGGCGAGAACGCCGACGACGCCGCGCTGCGTATGACGGACGGCAGGAAAAACGGCGGGTTCGATCCCGATGATGGGAATGGAGAGCCGCTCGCGAAAGGTCTTCACGCCAACGGCTGTTGCTGTATTGCAGGCAAACACGATTGCCTTGACGTTTCTGTCCGTCAGGTAGCCGATGATCCGTTCGAGGCGCTCCATGATGTAGCTCTCATCCCGGTCGCCGTAAGGCGCATAGGCGCAGTCGGCGGCAAAAAGGATGCGCTCTTCCGGGAAACGGGCTCTGACCGCACGCGCGACGGACAGGCCACCGAATCCCGAGTCGAGGATGCCGATGGGAAGTTCGCTCGTCATTTGTTATTTCGATGAAAGAAGGCGCTTCCACTCCGTGAGCAGGATGCCCGCAACGATCAGGCCGCCCCCCGCGAAGCCCCAGAACTCGAGGCGCTCGCCCACAAGCCATCCGATGATTGCGGCAAAGACGCTTTCGAGCGAAAAAATGACGGCGGCCTGAGCGGGAGGAACGAATTTCTGACCCCAGGCAAGGAGAAACTGCGAGCAGGAAAGAATCGTCGCGAGCCAGAGGACGGCAAGAATGAGTCCGGTAGAAAACACCGTCGGCGTGAGGGACGGCATGGCCCAGTGCGCTGCAAGCGACCCGACGCCGGAATAGAGGGCAACAAAGAAAAGCTGCGTGAAGCAGATTTCCGCGGCTTTGCAGAAGGGCGCGAAGCGCCCCATCAGGATGATTTCAAGCGCTGAAAGGAATGCCGACAGAATGATCATCCATTCGCCGAGACCGGTTTCGGGCGAAAGCGAAAAAGGGTCGGCAAGGAGGACGAGGCCGAGGAAGGCCGTGCCTGAACCCAGAAAGGCGCAGAGGTCCGGGCGCTTCCCGACAATCAGCCAGAAAAGAAACGGCGTGATCGGCACGTAAAGCGCCGTAAGAAATCCCGCCATCGAGCTCATCGTCGTCATGAGTCCGGCGCAGTTGAAAAGGTAGGAGCCGTAGATGACGAGGCCGCTTACGGCTCCCATTTTCCAGGTGCGCAGGGGGATCAGGCGAAGCGTTTTCCGAAGGATTGCCGCAAGGACGATCGTACCCAGAAAGAAGCGCATGAAGACGAGCGTGAAGGGATCCGTTTCGGAAAGCGCTTCGGCGACCGTGAGAAACGAGCTCCCCCAGAAGCCGGTTGCGGCTACAAGGGCGAGAAACGGGAGCACTGGCCCCGGATTCGCAAGCGATGACCTGAGTTCCTTCAGCACGGAGGACGCTTCCCTTTGAATGCCTCAGGGCCGCTCAGACGGCCTTCGTCTTCCAGAGCGCTTCATCAACGCCCGAGGTGGCCGAGCCGTCCGCCCAGACGATCACGGGCCGCTTGATGAGAAGCGGCGTCGAAAGCATGAGGGTTTTGAGCATGTCAGGATTGGCCTTGGCCGCCTCGCGGATTTCGGGATCAATCTTGCGCCACGTCGGGCCGGCGGTATTGGCGAGCTTTGCTGCCGGAATGTCCTTCATCCACCCCGAGAGGAGTTCGTCCGTCGGCGCTTCCGTACGGAAGTTGTGGAAGGTGAATTCCACTCCCGCTTCGCGTGCCCAGGCAATCGCCTTTTTTACTGAACCGCAGGTTGGAATGCCATAGATCTGAATCATGGATGTCTCGAAAAATGAATTTATTTCAGTTTACTCAATCGACTCAAGCCGTGGCCCGACCGAGCCGGTCGTCGACGGCCGCCCATTCGGGCGTTGACGGAGGCGCCGCAATGAGGATCCGGTCTGCGTGCGCGGCATCGAGCTCGTGGAGCGCTTCGTACAGGAAGGCGCCGTAGGCAAGTGCGCTCTCAGGCGCAGAGATGAAGGTGGCGACTTCGGGGAGCTTTGCCTTCAGGCGTTCGGGAGCGAGGACGGCGAGACGGAGTCCCTCGGCAGAAAGCGCTTTTGCCCTAAGAATGAGCGCTTCCTCGGAGAGAAGCTCTGCCTTGGTTTTCGGCGCATAGTGGCTCTTGAGGCGCCCTGAAGCCCTGGGCGCATCTTTTCCGGCGTCGGGCACTTCGCAGCCGAGCGCTTCCTCGAGCATTTCGCGCGTGATGACGCCGTGGCGCAGGATCTCGGGGCGTCCGGAGGAAAGATTAAGCATTGTCGACTCAATCCCGTATTCGCAGGTGCCGCCGTCAAGAATCATGTCGAGCTTGCCCGCGGGCTTGACGCCGAGGTCGTCGGCGACGTGGCGCGCGCAGGAAGGACTGATGCGGCCGAAGGAATTGGCTGAGGGAGCGGTGAGCCCGCGGTGCTTCGGGCCGCCGAAGGCCTTGAGGAGCGCATGCGCCCAGGGGTGCGAGGGGCAACGGAGCGCCACCGTGTCCTGGCCTCCCGTTACCCAGAGTCCGCAGCGGGGCTTCTTCTTGAGAACGAGCGTGAGGGGCCCGGGCCAGTAGCGGCGCGCAAGCGCCTCCGCTTCCGGTGTGGATTCGGCCCACCACGGGATATCCTCGGCCGAGGCGACATGGACGATGAGCGGATGGTCGGTGGGACGGCCCTTTGCGCGGTAGGTATTGAGAACCGCCTCTTCGTTGTCCGCGTCGGCCGCGAGCCCGTAGACGGTTTCTGTCGGCATCGCAACGAGGCCGCCCGCGTCAAGAATGCGGACGGCTTCTGCAATTGCCTTCTGATCAATTGCGGGAACGGTCATTGCGCGAGTTCTTGAGAGAAGGGAAGCCCGAGGATGCATGCCGCCTCATGCGCGCGGGCGAGCGCTTCGTCGAGCGTGCGGCCGAGCACCGTGACATGGCCCATCTTGCGGGCGTGACGGGCTTCTTCCTTGCCGTAGAGATGCAGTTTTACGCCGGGAAGCGTCAGAAGCTTTTCCCAGGGCGGCGTCGTCTTGTTGTCCTTTCCGTCGAACCAGAGGTCGCCGAGAAGATTCAGCATCACCGCGGGGGCAATCTGCGTGGTGTCGCCTAAGGGCAATCCCGCCATGGCGCGCACCTGTTCCTCATACTGCGAGGTGGCGCAGGCTTCAATCGTCGCGTGGCCGGAATTATGCGGGCGCGGGGCAAGTTCGTTGGCAAGGACGGTGCCGTCCTCGAGCACGAAAAGCTCGACGCAGAGAACGCCCACGTACTTCAGCTCGTCGGCAATCTGGCGCGCAAACTGCTGCGCCTTCCGGGCGAGCGCTGCATCGATTCTGGCAGGCATCACGGTGTAGGCGAGGATGCCGTTTCTGTGATGGTTTTCGCAGACGGGGAAGACGACGGTTTTGCCTTGCGGGTTGCGGCAGATGATGACAGAAACTTCCGTCTTGAGATTCAGGCGCTTTTCAAGGACGCATTCGGTGCGGCCGAATTTTTCCCAGGCGGCGAGCGCTTCCTCGCGGGAGCCGACGCGGGCCTGGCCCTTGCCGTCGTAGCCTAGGCGCGCGGTCTTCAGAATGCCGGGGAAAAGGGAATTCCCAAGAGTATTCACGTCGTCCGGGGTGCGGACGGCCTTGTGGGGAGCGGTCGGAACGCCCGCGCTTTCGATGAAGGCCTTTTCGACGTTTCTGTCCTGCGTGGCGGCAACGGCGTCGGCGTGCGGCGCCGTGATGATGCCCGCATCTGCGAGGCGCTTCAGGCTTTCTGCCGGAACATTCTCAAATTCCGTCGTAACGGCGAGAACGCGGCTCGCGAGCTCGTCCAGGCCTTTTTCGGAGCTGTAGCCCTCGGCAATCTGAGCCGAGGAGACTTCGCCCGCAGGCGAAGGCGCATGGGGTTCGAGCACCACGACGTGGTAGCCCATGCGGGCAGCCGCTTCCGAGAACATCCGGCCGAGCTGGCCGCCGCCGAGGAGGCCGAGCTGAGCGCCCGGAAGAAGTGTGCGGATCTCAGTCATCGACAGGGTCCTCAGTCGAGCGTTTCAAGGGGAAGCGTCATCGCGCGGGCCTTGGCGTTCTGCGCGATGCGGAAGTCCGCGAGGCGGCGCGAGAGTTCCGGATCGTTGAGCGCAAGGATCTGGCAGGCATAGAGCGCGGCATTGGCGGCGCCGGCCTCGCCGATGGCGAAGGTAGCGACGGGCACGCCCTTAGGCATCTGCACGATCGAATGGAGGCTGTCGACGCCGCGGAGGTACTTCGACGGCACCGGCACGCCGCAGACGGGGAGCGTGCATTTGGCCGCGAGCATGCCGGGGAGGTGCGCTGCGCCGCCCGCACCCGCGATGATCACGCGGATGCCGCGTTCGGCGGCTTTTTCCGCGTACTCGAACATTTCGTCAGGCATGCGGTGTGCGCTCACGACGCGGGTTTCAAAGGGGACGCCGAAGTCCTTGAGCATCTGGGCGGCGTTCTTCATCACGTCCCAGTCGGAATTGCTGCCCATCAGGATGCCGACGAGCGGTGTCTTGGTGCACTCTGCCATGATTATTCAGAATCTCTAGAGAAGAATAAAAAATCGAAAAGCCGACCGAAGGCCTGCCCGCTGAAGTTCCCTGCCTTTTCCCGGCGAAAACTTGATGCGGGCCGACGCTTCTGCCGGCTGCTGGGGAGCGGAAAGCGCTCCCCATGAACGCAGGCGGAAAATGTTCCGCCCGGGAGATTTACGGCTCAATATCCGTGCCGGTAAGGCGGCGCAGCGCCTCACGGTACTTGTCGGCCGTCTTCTCGATGATGTCTTCGGGAACCTTCGGAGCGGGCGGACGCTTGTCCCATGGCTGGGATTCAAGCCAGTCGCGGATGAACTGCTTGTCGAAGCTCTTGGGCGAGGTGCCGATCTGATAGTCGTCGGCAGGCCAGAAGCGGCTCGAGTCCGGCGTGAGGACTTCGTCCATGAGGAGAACATTGCCGTTCTCGTCGAGACCGAATTCAAACTTCGTGTCGGCTATGATGATGCCGCGGGTGAGCGCATATTCGCTCGCGCGCTTGTAGAGCTCGAGCGTAGCGTTGCGGATGGTCGAGGCGATCTTTTCGCCGTACATCTCAACGACGCGTTCGTAGGAGATGTTTTCGTCGTGCGTGCCGAGCTCAGCCTTCGCAGCCGGCGTGAAGATGGGTTCCGGGAGCTTTTCGGCTTGGCGCAGTCCGGCGGGGAGCTTGATGCCGCAGACTTCGCCCGTCGCCTGGTAGTCCTTCCAGCCGCCGCCGATGATGTAGCCGCGCGCAACACACTCGATGAGAATCGGCTTCAGGCGCTTCGAAACCACGGCGCGGCCGGCAACCTGCGGAATTTCCTCGGGCTTCACGACCGTTTCAGGGGCAATGCCCGTGAGGTGGTTGGGGATCACGTCCTTCAGCTTCTCGAACCAAAAGTTTGTGAGCGCCGTAAGAACCTTGCCCTTGCCGGGAATCGGATCGCCGAGGATCACGTCAAAGGCGGAAATGCGGTCCGTGGCGACAAGCAGAAGCTTGTCGTCGCCCACGGCGTAGCAGTCGCGGACCTTGCCGCTGTATATCTGCTTGAGGGACGGGATGTTCGTCTTGGAAAGACCGGGCATTAGAGTTGCCTCCCCTATGGAAGAAAAGAAAAATCCTGATGGCGGGAATTCTAATGGCGCAGGGGCGCCTTCAGGTCCGAAACCACCGTGAAAACTGCTTAGAAGAATTTGCGCGGACTCAGAAAACTCAAAAGAGCCTGAGGACCGTCGGGAGCGCGATGAAGCCCCAGGCGACGAGTCCCATGACGAGCGCGAAAAGCACTGCCGCGCTCCCCATGTCCTTTGCCCGGCCGGCGAGCGGATGCACTTCCATGCCGATACGGTCGACAACCGCTTCAATTGCCGAATTGAGGATTTCCGTGAGAAGAAGAAAGAGCACGGAATTAATGAGGATCACCTTCTCGAGGAGTGTCACCGGGAGAAGAAGCGCGACCGGAATAAGGATGACGGCGAGAAGGCACTCCTCGCGAAAGGCTGCTTCATTCTTGAATCCTGCACGGATTCCCTGCCAGGAGTAGCGCGTGGCGTTGATGAGCCTTCTGAAGCCGCGCTTCCCCTTGAGGCTTTCGGCGGACTCTGCTTTGGGTTCAGTCATGGGATGAATTCGGATTGAAAAAAGGCGCACAGTCTCAGAGAGGAGAACTGTGCGCCGTCATGATCAGAGGCTTCGCTCAGGCGTTAGAGCACATTCTGACGAAGCGTGCCGTCAGCGTACTTGGCAGCGATCTTGTCGAGCGCAACGGGCTTGATCTTCGCGCCCTGGCCTTCGCAGCCGAACGCGAGGTAGCGCGAGCGGCAGAGGGCCTTCGCGGCGGCGCGGGCGGCCTTCAGGTAGCCGCGCGGGTCGAAGCCCGAGGGATTCTCGACGAGGTAGCGGCGGATGGCGGCCGTCATCGCGAGACGAATATCGGTGTCGATGTTGACCTTGCGGACGCCGTGCTGGATCGCCTTCTGGATTTCCTCGACCGGAACGCCGTAGGTTTCGCGCATTTCGCCGCCGAATTCGCGGATCTCCGCGAGGTATTCCTGCGGAACCGAGGAGGAGCCGTGCATCACGAGATGCGTGTTGGGCAGACGCGCATGGATTTCCTTCACGCGGTCGATCGAGAGGATTTCACCGGTGGGGCGGCGCGTGAACTTGTAGGCGCCGTGAGAGGTGCCGATCGCAATGGCGAGCGCGTCGATCTGGGTGATGCGGGCGAATTCCGCAGCCTGATCCGGATCCGTGAGGAGCTGGTCGCGCGTCATCTTGGCATCAGTGCCGTGTCCGTCTTCCTTGTCGCCGCGCATCGTTTCGAGCGAGCCGAGGCAGCCGATTTCGCCTTCGACGGAAACGCCGATGCAGTGGGCCATTTCAACCACGCGGCGGGTGACGTCGACGTTGTATTCGTAGGTGGAGATGGTCTTGCCGTCGCTCATGAGGGAGCCATCCATCATGACGGAGGTGAATCCCGAGCGGATGGCGCCCTGGCAGACTGCCGGGCTCTGGCCGTGGTCCTGGTGCATGCAGACGGGGACGTCCGGATAGGCTTCGACCGCGGCTTCAATGAGATGGCGCAGGAACGATTCGCCCGCATACTTGCGAGCGCCCGCCGAGGCCTGCATGATCACGGGAGCGCCGACTTCGCTCGCCGCCTCCATGATGGCCTGAACCTGTTCGAGGTTGTTGACGTTGAAGGCAGGAATGCCGTAGCCGTTTTCAGCCGCATGATCAAGCAGCTGTCGCATGGAAACAAGAGCCATTGCGTTTTCACTCCAAGGTGGATGAGGGGCGCGCCCGCAAAACCGGAGGCCTGTCCTTCCCTGCGGAAGGGGCCTCTACGGCGTTTCGGCACGGGGGCGCCGCGTCGGATTGTGCTTCCCCCGTATTGTAATGGTGCGGAGGATTTCGGTCGAGGTCCTCCGGGGCACGGAGGAGGCTCTGCAGGCCCCGGAATGCATCAGCCCTGGCGCGTGAGCGTCGTGTCGGCGGCAAGCTGCTTCTTGATGCCCGTAAGAATCGCGCGGGCGAGCTTCTGCTGGTGATCCGCGTTCTTGAGAAGCTGCTCTTCCGAAGGGTTCGAAATGAAAGCCGTCTCGACGAGGATGGACGGGATGCCCTGGCCCTTCAGCACCGCAAAGCCCGCCTGCTCCACGGCAGTTTTGTGGAGCCTGTTGATGGCGCGCAGTTCCTGAAGCACGGCCGTGCCGAGTCCGAGGCTGTAGCCGATCGTCCAGGCCGAGGTCATGTCGACGAGCACGCTCGCCACCTGCTTGTTGACGGTGGAGATGTTGACGCCGCCGATCAGGTCGGATTCGTTCTGATTCTTTGCAAGCCAGCGCGCGGCCGCCGAGGTGGCGCCCTTTTGGGAGAGCGCAAAGACGGATGACCCCCTTACGTTGCTCTTCACCCAGGCATCGGCATGGATGCTCACCAAAAGATGCGCCTTCACGCGGCGGGCAATCGCCACGCGCCCGCCGAGACTCACAAAGTGGTCTGAATTGCGCGTGAGCACGGCCTTCATGCCGGGTTCGGCAGAAATAAGCTTGGCGAGGCGCCTTGCGATCTGAAGCACGACGACCTTTTCCTGCGTCTTTCTCCGTCCTATGGCGCCGGGGTCTTCACCCCCGTGTCCCGGGTCGACGACGATGATGATCTGATCATCATTCTGACTCGTTTTGGCAGGGACCGTCTTTGAAGGCGTCTGGGGCTCCTTTGCTGCGGCGGGCTTCTTTGTCTCCTTCTCATCCTTCCCTTTGGAGGCCGAGAGCGCAGGCCGGGTTTTCGGGGCGTCCGGATTGGCGAGTCCCGCGAGCACGTCGGCGAGCGGGTCTTCGGAAGCTGATGACGAAAGGGAGTCCGTGAGGAGATTCCCATCCTGGGAGCCCGCAAGGATCGCGCCGATCTCGTCCTTCGGGTGCACCGGGTAGATGTCGAAGACGAGACGGTACTGATAGTTGGCGAAGGGCTTCAGAAGGAAGACTTCGGGCTTCACGGCCGTCTTGAGGTCCATCACGAGCCGCACGACGCCGGGCTTGAATTGCCCGATTCGCATGGCGCTGATGTAGGGGTCGTCAGACTTTACGTCGGCGATGAGGCGCTTGATGCGCTCGGTGAGCGCAAGCCCTTCAATGTCGATCACGAGCCTCAGGGGTGAAGCCGAGCGCACGAAAAAGTGCTTGAACTTCAGGGGTTCGTCCGTTTCGATCGTGACGCGCGTGTATTCCTCCGCCGGCCACATGCGGACGTTGACAAGCTTGGCGCCGCTCGCGATCTGCCAGGGAGCAAGCGAGAGGAGAAGCGTTCCGCCGGCGGCGGATATCAGGCGGCGGCGGTCGAATTCCATGATTCCGAAATCGAAGCAAGAATTTCCCGGCCGAGGGACGACTGCGCCGTGATCTCGACCCGTCTGCCCAGACCCTCAATCGAGAGCGCAACGGTGATGTCAGCGGGCGGAAGATACGGGAAGGCTTTTTCGCTCCATTCCGTAGCGCATACAGCGCCGGGACGGAATTCATCCTGGAACCCGGCGTCCTCGAATTCCTCAGGCTCTTCGAAGCGGTAGAAGTCGAAGTGATTGATCGTGAATTCGCCGCAGGGATACGTCTCGAGCAGCGTGAAGGTAGGGCTCTTCACGGCGCCTTCCCAGCCGAGGCGGCGGAGCGCCGCACGGATGAGGCTTGTCTTTCCGGCCCCCAGATTGCCTTCGAGGCGCAGGGCGAGGCCACTGGCAAGGATGCCGGTATTCGCGCGGCGAAGGGCATCGGCGAGCAGGGCGCCGAGATGGTCGGTGTCTGCCGGCGCGGAAAGAGACGCAGAGAATCGATCGGTCAACGGTGTCTCCGAAGAGAGAAAGGTAATGAGAGGAGGGGAAAGTTCTGAGATTTTAGTCGGCACCGTATGCCGTCCGGGGCTGGCGGATACATTTCGAACACATAGGAAGCGCCTGCGCTATCCCGAATGTAGATATACACGGCAAAAGCGCTAAATGTAAAGATGTGTAAAACATTCTTGCCGCAAGCTATTCACTTCTGCATAATTCGTCTCCTCCGATCACAAGGCCGGTTCGAAACGGCCGATGATTGAGAGTTGCCGGTGTAGCTCAGCTGGTAGAGCAGCGCATTCGTAATGCGAAGGTCGGGAGTTCGAATCTCTTCTCCGGCACCAAATTCCAGTGAAAGGTCGTGAATGGCAGTGCAAAAAGCGCTGAAATTCACGACTTTTTTCTTTTTGGGTGTGCACCGTAGTGCAATCGCGTGCAACCCGCGCACCATCTATAAGCCCGCGTATAAGCCCTACCGCTAAAATTCAGTAGGGCTTTTCAATTTATAAGGCCTACCGCTCGATCAACATCCTGTAGGAGAGGCTATGCCAAGGAAAGCGAGGCTCATGAGCGCTCTGGACTTCTTGGATGCTTCGCAGACAGGGAGCCAACAGCTTCAAGCTCGGACTTGGCTCCTATCCCGACATTTCTCTTAGGGAAGCCCGGGAGCTTGCGGCTGAAGCGCTTCAAAAAGCGCGCGCCGGGGCCGATCTGGTCGAAGAGAAGCGGACGGCAGTGCCCGAGCACCGGGCGAGAAAGCGGCAAAAGCCGAAGCCCACAATTGCCACTGCGCTTCCCTAGTACCTCGCATGGAAGGAAGAGCGGGGAGAATGGAAGAACGCTGCAGAGACTCGGAGGCGGGTCGAGCTACGTATCCGGAAGCGCATCATTCCAAACGCCGGGGAGATTCTGGTAGAGACGGCGACGCCGGACGACATCGCGAAGCTTATAAACGATTTCCACCATGTCTCTTATTTTACCACATGGTAACGTGCAATGCATGGGCCGCAATTCCTCACCTGACTGAAGTCAGATGTTTCCTTGCGGCATTTCTATGAAGCCGATCTGGATCGAGCTCCATTCGACCTGCAACAAGATTCTTCCGGTGCTTCGTGAGTTCTTCACGTGGGCCGCGACGGTCGCGAAGATTCGTCCGGCTGAATCGCTCAACCCGGCTGACGGCAGATTGCTCACGCCGCTCTTGCCCGCGCAGAAGAAGCGAAAGAAGCTGGTGCAGTTCCCGTTCTTAGAGCCGGATCAAGTGCCTGACTTCATGGCAGCGCTTCATGCGAAGGGAGAAGATACGGTCGGAGCCAGGCTCGCCGAATTCGCGATTCTGACATGCTCACGGTCGGCCAATGTCCGGTTCGCGAGGTGGGTTCAAATTGACATGGAGAAGGGCGTCTGGACGATTGACGCCGAAGAAATGAAGATCACCGCCAACGGGCAGCATATTGTTCCGCTGTCGCGGCAGGCGATGAAGATTCTTGAGAGACAGCGCCTGCGTGTTTTTTGATGCGTCCTACTGGGGCCTATTCAAGGGTGCCGAAAAGAATCTGAGCATCGGCATGGGGCTGATGGCGGACCTGTCCCGGAGCGAATTCAAGGCCGTGCTGACCCACGAATTTGGGCATGTCGCGCAGTCGGCCATGCGGTGCGGATCTGCCGTCTGGATTCTGAATCAGATGATTGACGCGCTCCTCTCGAGCCGAAGCCGCTTTGATGAGCGCATTGATGTCTGGGCGCAGGCGAATTCGAGGCTTTGGCTCCTTTTCGGGAGCGTTGCAAAGCGGTTCCTGCGATTCATCCGGCGCCTTGTGCTCAAGCGCTGGATTAAGCTCAAAAAAGCAGATCTTTCGCTTTCCCGGCAGATGGAATTTGATGCCGACGCGTCCGCAGGCCGGACAGCCGGCATCGGGAACACGATTTCCATGCTTGCGAAGCTCCCGGTGCTCTCGCGCAGATAAACCTTAGTTCCCGCCCTCTTGTTATGTCTACGGTATACAGTCGGCGGGAACCGCGTGCTCTTTCCGCTGCTTAA
>CAKQON010000018.1 GCA_934255515.1 uncultured Sutterella sp. | reverse complement strand
CGCCGGTCTTTTTGTTCGTTACTGCCACACGGCGAACTTTGACCGGGAACTCCTTCCGGGCTGCCATTTGATCTCCTCTGATAAGTGTATATGATTATATCATATACACCCATAATAGTACAAGAAAAAAGCCCATATTAATCAGGACTTTTAAGAGAAGTGTCTGCTTTGTTTCTGGGCTTTGAGTGATCTTTTGACGACTTGCAGGTGTAATTTATGTAGCAAACCCGGTGCCAGAAAAGAAAGGCGGCAGACTTTTGAGAAGTTTGCCGCCGCCGGGTTCCTCACCGCCCTCATGAAGAGCGGTGTCGGAAGGAATGCCGGTTACTTGAACTCAATCTGGGAATATTCAAACCCGGCATCGGGCTGGATGTAGAAGCCCGAAAGTCCCTTCACATGAGCGGAAACATTCTGCTCGGTGACGAGGTAGATCCACGGGCAGTCGTTCCAGGTCGCCTTCTGAGCGACGGAGTAGAAAGCCTGTTTCTTTGCCTTGTCGGTCGTGAGAAGCGCATCGCGGAAGTTGTCGTCGAGCGTCTTATTCGAGTAGTAGCCGAAGTTGCTCGCGACCGGCGCCCAGGAGTCGGTGCCGAGAAGCGGACGGATGGCCCAGTCGAGTTCGCCCGTGGAGGAGGACCAGCCGGCATAGACCATGTTGAGCTGGGATTCCTCGGGTTTCTTCAAGAGATACGCGGTTCGCTGACCAGCTTCCATGGCCATCACGGAAACCTTGACGCCCACTTGAGCGAACTGCTGCTGAAGGAACTGAATGACCTTCTGCGCGGTCGTATGGTTGTAGAGCGACCAGAGCGTGGCCGAGAAGCCGTTCGGGTAGCCCGCTTCCTTCAGAAGTTCGCGGGCCTTCTTCGGGTCATAGGGCCAGGCGCCGTATTCGTCGGCGAATTCAACGCCCTTCGGGGCGATGCCCTTCGCCGGGTCGGCAAGGCCGTTGAAGGCGACCTTGGCGAGCGCCTGCTTGTTGACGGCGTAGTTGAGGGCCTGACGGACCTTCAGGTTGTCGAAGGGCTTCTTCGTCATATTGAAGGCAACGTAGCGCTCGATGATCGAAGGCTCCTTCGTGACGACGAGGTTCTTTTCGCCCTCAAGAATCTTCACCTGTTCCGGAGGCACGGGGAAGATGTAGTGGGCTTCGCCCGTGCGCAGCATCGCGACGCGGGTGGAATTTTCAGGAACGGGCTTGAAGGTGAGGCCGTCAACCTTGGGGAGCCCCTTCTGCCAGTAATTGGGGTTCTTGACGACGTGGAGAATTTCCGACGGGTTGTATTTATCAAGAACAAAGGGACCCGTGCCGCACGGATGGAAGGCGAGTTCCTTGCCCGGATACTTCTGAATGGCACTCGGACAGATCATGGCGCCCGAAGCGTGAGCGAGCTGGTTGATGAAGGCCGAGAAGGGCTTGTGGAGCGTAAAGCGGACCGTATAGGGGTCGACGACTTCCGTCTTCGCAATGTTGTAGTAGAGCGTATAGCGGCGAAGCGCGTTCGCTTTATTCGTCACGCGGTCGAAGTTAGCCTTCACGGCGTCGGCCTGGAATTCCGTGCCGTCGTGGAATTTGATGCCTTTTTTGAGCGTGACGGTGTAGACGAGACCGTCGTCGCTCACCTTGTAGCCTTCAGCGAGGACATTGTGGAGCTTCATGTCCTTGTCGAAGCCGAAAAGGCCTTCATACATGGACTTCGCGGCGCTGTAGGAAAGCGTGTCGCTCGCATCATAGGGGTCCATCGTCGTGAAGGTGGAGGCAACGGCAATGGTCACTTCCTTCGCTGCAGCGGGTTGGGCGGCAAGACCGGCGAGGACTCCCGAAAGGGCAAGCGCCATGGCGGCATGAGTAAATTTCATTTTTAAACTCCGGAACGGGTCTCCGTTCATTTGAAGATGCGCCGGCATGAAGGGGGTAAGCGCCGGTGAAGATTGTGCTTCAATGATTGAAGCAAATCGCGTGCCAGCGAAGAGGCGCCCTGAAGGGAATTCAATGGATCAGAAGCGCGCTCCCGGCGCGGATGTGATGCATCAAATCGAGGCGCGGGAGCGCACTATTCTCAGGCGCAGTGCGCCATTGCGGCTCGGTAGATTGCCTCAGTCGCCTTTTCGATATGCCAGACCGGACTGGATTCCTGCGGCGTGTGCGCGAGCTTTCCTTCGCCAGGGCCGAAATAGAAGGCCGGGATCCCAAAAGCGTACATGTAGCCGCCTTCGCCCCAGCCCGACATCGGGGTCACCTCAACCTTGTGCCCGAGGGAGGCCTCAATGGCGGCGATCGCCTGCTTGGCGGCGGGGTTTTCAAGAGACGAGGAGAGCGCGGGCCAGTCGCCCGTGATCGTGGTCGAAACCTCGACCGGTGGAAAGTCCGGGTCCTTCTTAAGCTCCTCGACGACGCGCAGGATTCTTTCCTCCTGAATCCTGCCGCATTCCTCGCCCTGGTAGCGGAAGTCGATCGTGACCGAGGCGCTTGCGGGCACCACATTGGGCGCGGCGCCCCCCGAGACCATGTCGATCGAGGTCGTCTGCGGGCCGATCCCGGGGCCTTCCTTCTGCATTTCGGGGAGGCGCTTCCTTGCGCGGACGATGAAGAGCGCGGCGGCTTCAATGGCGTTGACGCCGAGATGCGGGCGCGAGGAGTGAGCGCTCCGGCCCTTGAAGTCGACCCGCACCCAGGCGTCGCCGCGGTGTTCGTTTCGGATCGTGAGTTCGGTGGGTTCGGCGATGATCGCAAGATCCGGGCGCGGGGCGCCGGGTTCCTCGAGTGCGGCCTTCACGCCCTTCACGTCCGTCTCCTCATCGGTGGAGAGAATGAGCCAGAGGCTTCCCTTCAGATCCTTTTGCGACGCTTCGCAGAAAGCGGCGATCGCGGCGGCCGCTCCGCCCTTCATGTCGGTCGAGCCGCGCCCGAGGAGGCGCCCGTCCCTGATTTCCGCCGACCAGGGATCGGTCATGCCGGCAGGCGGCACGACGTCGATATGGCCCGAAAGCATGAGGGAGGGCGCATTCGGGTCGTCCGACCCGCAGTGCGCGAGAAGCACCGGAGCGCCGGTCGACTGAGCGGCGATGCGGAAGGTCGAGCGGCTGAAGCGGCTGAGGATTTCTTCGACCGCCCTGATCACGTCGTGCGTGGCGGGGGTTCCGGAAACGGAAGGCACGCGCACGAGCGTCTGCGCGAATTCAACGGCGCGGGAAAGAACGTTCTCTTGAGTCATGTGGAAGGTTCCATAAATGAAGAGGAAAGTTCCTTCAAGCCTAACCGAAGACTTTCCCGTCTTCCCTCTGCAGAACGGCGTAGCTTCTTCGGTCTTTTGTCAGAGAAGCGCCGCAAAATGCCGGCGCGGTGCGGGCTCCCCGGGCCTCTTGATAGGAAGTTGAGATTTCCATGATTTTTTCGTCGAAGCATTTCCCGGATGCCGAAAGTAAACTTCGCTGGGTAACCGTTCCGCGGGATGCCTGAAGCGAGGACCCTTTTTCCTTTCGGGCGCCCCGGGAGTCACAAGAAGCCAGAAAGAGCAGAAAGAAGTTATGCGCGAATTTTTCGAATGCCAGCTGATCGGCGGAGAATGGGTGAAGTCTCCGGGCGAAGCTTTCATCCCGGTTGAGAATCCTGCCGACCGCTCGACGATTGCACGCGTTCCGGACGGAACGGCAGAAGACGTCAATCGTGCGGTCAAGGCTGCGCGAAAGGCTTTTCCGGCATGGTCGAAAACGACGCTCGAAACGCGCATCCGCCTGATGGAAAGGATGCTTGAAATTTTCCGCGGCATGACCGAGGAGATTGTTGCCCTCGAAATCGCCGAACTCGGCGCTCCAGCCGCCTTTGCGAGAAAGAAGCACTGCGACTACCAGATGCGCCGCACCGCGGCCTTCATTGATGCCGCGCGGAAAATGAAGCTCGAGGAGCATTTCCCCTCATCCCTCGTAACGCGGGAGCCCGTGGGGGTTGTTGCGGCCATCACGCCCTGGAACTATCCCCTCGGACAGATTATTCAGAAGGCGGTGCCCGCGATTCTGATGGGCTGCACGGTGGCTCTCAAGCCGAGCGAATTGACGCCCCTTACGGCGACGCTTCTCGCCGAAGCCTTCCGCGAGGCGGGACTTCCTCCGGGGGTCTTCAACCTCGTTCAGGGGAGAGGCGAAACCGTGGGTGAAGCGCTCGTCGCGCACCCCGGCGTCGACATGGTGTCCTTTACGGGCTCGACCAGGGTGGGCCGCCGGATCGGAGCGATTGCTTCCCGGGATTTGAAGCGCATTGCGCTCGAATTGGGCGGCAAATCGCCCTGCGTGTGGCTGCCCGGCATGCCCGACTACCGGCCGGCCGCGAAGAAGCTCTTCGATTCTCTCCTTCTCAATGCCGGGCAGACCTGCACGGCGCTCTCTAGACTTCTCGTCCCCGAAGAAATGCTTGGGGACGCGAAGGCGCTCCTCATTGAAGCGCTCAAAAACTACCCCGTCGGCGACCCGAGGGATCTTTCGACCCGGGTGGGGCCCGTGGTCTCCCTCGGGCAGTTTCAGCGCGTGAAGCGCTACATCGAATCGGGACTTGCCGAAGGCGCTGAAATAATTGCGGGCGAGGTGCCGAAGGCCCCCGGAGAAAACGAAGGCTACTTCATCAGGCCGGTCGTTTTCGTCAATGTGAAGCCGGATATGAAAATCGCTCAGGAAGAGATTTTCGGGCCGGTCCTTTCCGTTCTTACCTACCGCACGCTCGATGAAGCTGAGGCAATCGCCAACGGCACGCCCTACGGACTTTGCGGTGCCGTATTCGGACCAAAGCAAGAAGCGCTCGATTTTGCCCGCAGGATCCGGAGCGGAAACGTGTACATTAACGATGCCGAGCGCGACCTCGCCGCTCCTTTCGGAGGTTTCGGGGCGAGCGGCATCGGCCGCGAGGGCGGAATCTACGGGCTCGAGGAATTTACCGAGCTTAAGGCCGTCTTCGACCACTCCACCTTCTAATTCGCTCTGAAGACGGCGCTCCACTTTTCCTTTGAGCGGCTCCGCCTCGGCTCAAGGCAAAATGGAATTCGATTTTCTTACGACGCTTCTGATCGTCTGTCCGCTCGTCTTTCTCGGAGGCCTTGTCGACGCCATCGCCGGGGGCGGCGGACTCATCACGCTCCCCGCATTCCTTATTGCAGGCGTTCCCGCGCACATGGCGCTGGGGAGCAATAAGCTCGCGAGCATGATCGGAACGAGCGTTTCAACGTTCCGCCTCTGGCGGGCCGGGTTCCTCAAGGTTCGCGAAGCGCTTCCCGCCGTCTTCTGCGCCTTCATCGGAAGCGCCGTCGGCGCGCGGATCGCGCTTCTCGTGCCCGAAGAGGTCTTTCGCTACATCCTCATCGTGCTCCTCCCCTTTGCGGCAATCGTGGTCTTCCGAAAGTCGGCGATTCCCGCCGAGGGCGAGGAGATGGAAAAAAGCAAGCGCCTCGTGATCGTCGCCGCCATGTCGCTTCTCTGCGGCGCCTACGACGGCTTCTACGGGCCGGGGGCGGGCACCTTCATGCTCCTTTCCTACACGATTCTCGCGCGCATGGGCGTGCGGGAGGCCTCGGGCCAGATGAAGGCCGTGAACCTTTCGAGCAACTTGGCTGCCTTTGCGACCTTCGCGCTTTCGGGTGAGGTGATCTGGGCGCTCGGCCTCATTGCCGGGTGCTTCTCGATTGCCGGGCACTACATCGGCGCGGGGCTGGTGTTGAAGAACGGCACGAAGATCGTGCGCCCCATCATCGCGGTAGTGCTATCGATTCTCTTCGTGAAGACCGCCTGGGAGCTTCTCTCCTGAATTTTTTCTTCAGGGCGGCTGTGCCGTGATCAGCAGCCGGCGAGCCTGCGGATCACCTCAAGGTACTCCTCGCGCTTTGGAGGATGCTCGTCGTACGCGCGGTGTATGCAGGCGCCGTCGCTGAGGGCATCGAGAATGCTCGCCACATGCTTCGGAAAGAAGCGCATGAGTTCGCGTCGGACTTTTTCGTGAAATTCCGAGACGAGCGGCTTCACGGCCTCATTACGTGCCGCATAGGCATAGAGCTCGTAGGTGAGAAGAAGGAGGCGCTTGTCTACCGGCCAGCAGAGGTAGTCGGAGAGTACTTCGAGCGCTTCTTCCTGGTTCCCGGCAGCCTCGAGCCGCGGGAACGTGATGGCTGAAAGCTCTTCAATGAAGCTCTGCATGGCCTCAAAGAGAAGCTCGTCGCGGCCCCTGAAGTGGTAGGTCATGGAGCCCAACGGAACGTCGGCTTCCTTCGCGACGAGACGAATGGAGGCGCCTTCGACGCCCTGCCGCGCAATGACTTCGAGCGCGGACGCAATGATGCGGCGCCGTCTCTCCGGGTCGTAACGGCGGGAGGCGCGTTCGGGCGCTTTGTCGGCGTGATCGGCAGGAGAGGCGTCGGGCATAAGGGAAGAGCGCTTCGGAAAGGGATGAACGGAAGATATTATCCCCATAGTGTACGCTCGTGCATATCGCGATGAAAACCGGTAGAATGCGCTTCGCTTTAGGTACGTACGTACATATTGAATTTGAGGAGGAAAACGCATGTCCCGAAAAGCAGCTGCGGAAGCAAAAGGATCTTTCAGTGCTTTCGGCACGCGCGAAGCGCTTTTTGCCTCCTTCTTTGCGGGCGGCTTTCTGATGGCGACCTGGATCACGCGGACGCCCGCGATCCGCGAGGGGCTCGGACTCTCGATTGCGGAAATGGGTCTCGTTTTTCTCGGACTTTCGCTCGGCTCCATCCCGTCCCTCATCTTTGCGCCGGTTCTGATTCATCGGGCGGGTGCGCGCGTAATGACGCTATTGGGCGAAGCCCTCATGCTTTTCGGCGTCTTTCTTGCAGCGCTCCCGTTAGCTCTCCCTTTGCCGCTTCCGGGAGGCGTCGTTACGGCGCTTGGTCTCGGACTCGCGGGCTTCGGGTCCGTGTTTCTCGACATCGCGATGAATGTCGCGGCGGGTGTCATTGAAGCCCGGAGGGGGAAGCCTGTTCTCACAACGCTTCATGCGTGCTTCAGTCTCGGCGAAGCGGTCGGCGCATTTTTCGGCTTCGGGTGCGTCTATCTCGCAGTTTCGCCGATGGCGCCCTTTCTCATGGCTGTCGGCCTGATGGCGCTTCTTTTCCTTCTTTCTACCTTACGGCTTAGCGAGGTGGAGGCGCTTGTCCGGGCATCGGGCGAAGAGGCTCAGAAAAAGAATGGCGCAGTGAAGACGAAGCCCAGAATTACGGGCGGCCTCATCGCCGCCGTCATCGTGGTCTTTGTGGTCGCTCTCTGCGAAGTCACGGCAAACGACTGGCTTCCGATACTGCTGCGTGAATCGATGAACGCGTCGACGAGCTTCGCGGCGCTCGCCTTTGCGTTTTTTGCATCGGGTCTTGCCGCCGTGCGGTTTTCCGGAACCTTCTGGCTCATGCGCTTCGGGAAGCGGCGCGTTCTCATGGGGAGCGCCCTTCTTGTGCTCATCGGCCTCCTCGTCATCATTTTCTTCAAGGTCCCGCTTTTCGTCATGCTGGGCGTCGTCTTCTGGGCCGCAGGCGCGGCGCTCGGCTTCTCCGTTGCGCTCTCAGCGGGTGCCGCAATGGCGAGGGCGCCCCGGCAGCCCGGATGAGCCTCCTTTCGAGCGCCGGATACGGCGCCTTTCTCGCGGGGCCGCCGACACTCGGCTTCATCGGCGAGGAAATGGGGCTCTCGGCGTCATTCGGGCTTGTAGCGCTCCTCATGCTGCTCCCGGTGGTTCTCGCAAGGCGCATGACGCCGGCTGAAGGCGAGGTGGCGCAGCGGGTGCTCGAACGCAAATAATGCATTCAGGAAGGGCGGCTCTTTCATCCGTCCTTTAAAACGCTTTATTAAAATAATAAAAATGTTATGTTGTATTTCAAGTCAGGGAAAAGCCGTCAGAGAGATGCGCTCAAGGTTAAGGCCGGATCACGGACTCCGTTCTCAGCTCGGTCTCCGCCCGGAGCGCATCTTGACCGCCGAAACGCATGAATTCCGGAAGGCTTTCGGAGCCGGGTTCATGACGCCGGCGGTCCGGCATTTCCCGGGAAAGGAAAGACCGGGCGCGCCATCCGGCGCATCCGGGCTCTTTCTTGAGACTTCCGGCACCTGAAGGTTAAGGCACCTTGAAGTCGAAGCTGTGGCACTGAGCGCAGTAGTTTTCGCTTGGTTCATGGCCCACGTGGCAGTTGACGCAGTCGAGCTTCGCGCCGTAGTGAGGCGACGTGTGCGGGTTGGTGGGCTTCACGTTCTTGGTCGACTCGACGAGCTTGTCGGTCGGGTGGCAGCCCGTGCAGGTCTCCGTCGTCGGCATCGTGTCGGGCGTCTTGTGGCAGGTCGTGCACGGAAGCTTCAGCGTTTCCGTGTGATAGTCGGCAAAGCCCTTGGCGTCGGCCGCGAAGGGGAGCGCAGCGAGAGCCATCGAAAGAAGAATCAGGGTCTTTTTCATTTGAAAAAGGGGCGGAGAGGTTCATTGGCCTTCCGCCCCGGCGGGGAAATTCACTTTATTCCCGCCCGGGGGCTGTCGCCTGCGGGCGGGAAGAAGAGGATTCATCAGGCCTTGGCAGCTTCCTTGCCGGCGATGCGGCCGTTCACGAGGCAGTCGAGAATGGCGCAGGAGCCGAGGCGCACGGCGCCATGCACGCCGCCAGTCGCTTCACCTGCGGCATAGAGGCCGGGGACGGGCTTGCCGTCGGAAATGTCGATCACCTGGCACTTGAGGTTGGTCACAAGGCCGCCCATGCAGTGGTGAACCTTCGGGCTCATTTCGCTCGCATACCAGGGGCCTTCCGTGAGCGGAACCTGCTCGTTGTTGATGTAGCGGCCGAATTCCGGATCGTTCTTTGCCTTCACAGCCTTGTTGAAGTCTTCAACCGTCTTCGCGAGTACGTCGGCAGGCATCTTGTAGTCGGCGGCAATATCGGCGAGGGACTTGTATTCCTTCACGATGCCCTGCTCAAGGAGCTTTGCGAGCATGCCCGGACGAGCATCTTCAAAGGCCTTGGTGTTGGCCTTCGTGCAGATCGAGACAGCGCGGAAGCCGTTCGTCTGCTCGACCATGATGGCGTCTGCGCGGACCTTGCGGTTGGCGAGTTCGTTCACGAAGCGCTTGCCGGAAGTCGAAACCCAGAGGCCGTATTCAGCAGCAGCGGACTGCGAGAAGGTCCAGCCGATGCCCATGCCCTTTTCCTTGGGGTTGTTCCACGGCGTGCACTGAATCCAGTCGTTCTGAATCTGAGCGCAGCCGATGCGGCTCGTTTCACGCCAGAGTTCCGAAGTGGCGCCGGGTTGGTTCGTGCTGTCGAGCTTCGAGGTGAGCTTCGGATCCTGCATCATGCGGTATTCGACGTCGCGCGAGAAGCCGCCGTAGCAGAGAACGACCGCCTTCGTGGCACGGATGAACTTGGTCTTGCCGGAGTCGGCCTTCGGGAAGCGGTAGCCTTCCTGAACCTCAGCGCCGAGAACGCGGCCCGAGGCGTCGCGGAAGAGGTGCTTCACATAGACGCGGGTGCGGACCTTGACGCCGAGCTTTTCGAGGTATTCGAGTTCCTTCGAGACAATGCCCGAGCCCGAACCATTCTTCGTGAAGACGTAGCGCGGAACGCTGTGGCCGCCTTCCTGGCCGATCGCGTCCTGGTTGTATTCGACGCCGAGTTCCTTAACGGTCCATTCGTAGTTGGAGAGCGCGGAGTTGGCGACGAGCTTCACCTTTTCAGGCTCATTCAGATAGAGGCCGGCAACGAGCATGTCGTGCGCGAGGAGTTCAGGCGAATCCTTAATGCCGTGCTTCAACTGCTGCGGGCAACCGGTAGCCGTCAGAATGCCTCCGTTGATGATGGAGTTGCCGCCGGGCATGGCCATCTTTTCGAGAACCTCGACCTTGGCGCCCGCCTTCTTCGCTTCAATGGCGGCGGCGAGGCCCGCAAAGCCCGAACCGATCACGAGAACCTCGGTCGTTTCGTCCCACTTCTTCGGGAGCGCAACGGCGCCGGCGGCGTGAGCCGCTTCAGAGCCAAAGAGCGCGGCAGCGCCCATCGCTACGGAACCCTTGAGGAGCGTGCGGCGATTCATTTCGGTCATTTTCTTTCTCTCCTTTAAAGAGATCGGCCGTCCTTTCAGGAGGACAGCTCTTGATATCTGCTTCCGGAGGGATGTTCGCGCGATTTTGCATCACGCTTTCAATTCCCTCTGATCACGAAGCGCATTCTGCGTCCGGAGACCTCCTAGGAGATTTGCTTAAGGTCGAAGAGAATCCACTTCGGCCTTTGTCGTCTTCCCGCGCGGAAAAAGAGATCTTCAAAAGCCCGGGATGAGACGGCTAGACTTTCGTCATCATGAGGATGAGAACCAAACCCCTGAGGATGCTCGGCATCCTTTTTTCTCTTGCCCTCTCTCTGCCGGCCGGAGCAGAGGGGGGAGCCGCCGCGCCTTCTTCGGGCGCCGACGCCGTGAGCCGCGCCACATTTTCCGCGCCGGCGGGGACGCCGCAGTCCCGGACGGAAGAAAGTCCTGCCGGGGCTGAGGAGGTGCGCGTGGGGGTTCTCGCCTATTCGCCGCCCTGGTACGACGGCGCCTTCGTCGACGAATCGATCCGCTACCTTGCCTGGCGGCTCCCCGAGTACCGCTTTTCCGTGCACTTTCTTTCGGCTGAGTCGCTCGAGAAGTCGGTGGCCGCAAAGAATGTCGACCTCGTGGTGGCGCCTGCCGCTTTTCTTGCCTTCAGCGCCCCTAATTCGCTCCACGAACTCGCGAGCATCGTGTCGGACGCGGCGCCCGATTCGAGCCGCTCGCTCGGCGCCGCCGTCATCGTGCGGCGCGACCGGGAGGATCTGAAGACGCTCAAAGACCTCAGGGGAAAGCGCGTTGCGGCGGTCGTCGACGAGCCTTCTCCCGGCATCCTTGAAGTGAAGCGCGAGGTGGCGCGGTTGAATGCTGATCCGGATGTTTTTTTCGGGAGCATTCAGACGGTGCCGAGGCTTCGCATGAAGGAAGTGCTCTCGCACGTTCTTTCGGGCCGGGCGGACGCGGGGATTCTTCGCGGGTGCTTCCTCGAAGACCTCTGGAAGGCCGGGAACCGCACCTTTGAAGCGGAAATCCGCGTGCTCGACGCGAAGCGCGGCGACGGCCTCGCCTGCCGGCATTCGACGGCGCTCTATCCGGGGTGGACCGTGGCCGCGTCGGAAAGGCTCTCCCAGGATGCCGCCCGCGCCGTGGCGGCCGTGCTCCTCACCAAGCCCGCAAACGCCTGGGGCCAGTACTGGACGGTCTCGACCAACACATCGAGCTACACGGACCTGATGAAGACGCTCCGGATCGGCGCCTATGCGTATCTGCGCGAATGGACGCTTTCGCGCGTCTGGGACGAGTACCGCCCCTTCATTCTGGTGGCCATTGTTGCGCTCCTGGGGCTTCTCGCCCACAGCGCGATTCTCGAAAAGCTCGTGAGAAGAAGAACGGAGGAGCTTGAGCGCGTGCATGCCGGACAGCAGGCGGCCGAGCGCCATGCCCGCGAGATGACCGAACGCCTCGACCAGCTTCAGCGCGCGGGCGCCGTGGGGCAGATTTCCTCCATCGTCGCGCATGAGATGAAGCAGCCCCTTGCCGTCATTCAGAATCTTTCGCGCGGAACCATCCGCATGATTGAGGATGAGCCGGAAACGCTCGACGAGGTCTCAAAGGCCGTCGAATCCATCAATGATGAAGCGGGGCGCGCTGCCGCCATCATCGACCGCGTGCGGACCTACAGTCAGGGGCGCTCCGAGAGGCGGGCGGTTGAGTTTTCCGACGCCCTTCACGATGCCGTGACGCAGTTCCACGCCACCCGCCGCGGAAGGCTTGCGCGGATCGTTTTCGGCCGCATCGACCGGGGAGAGGTCTGGATTGATCCCCTCGACCTCGAGCTCATCATCATCAACCTTCTGGCAAACGCAGTCGATGCAGCCAAAAATGTTGAGGATCCGCGCGTTTTCGTTGAGCTTCTCCGCATACCGGGAAGCCCCGCATCTGAAGCGGCGCTCGAGCTCCATGTCTCGGACAATGGTCCGAGGATTTCGGACGATGCCTTTGACTCGCTCGGGAAGCGCCTTCTCAAGTCCACGAAACCCGGCGGCCTCGGGCTGGGGCTTTCCATTGTGCGCACGCTCGCCGAAAACTGCGTGGGGAGGCTCTCCTTCGAGCGCTCGGCGGGCGACGGCATTACGGCAGTTGTAGTGCTTCCGGTCATGCATTCGAAAGAAGCGAAGCGCAGCTAATCGAGGTGAGGATAGAACCGATGAATGCTTTTCAAACCAATGAACCGCCCCTCATCCGCATCGTCGACGACGAGGAGCGGATGCGCGAATCGCTCGCCTTCATGCTGAGGCAGGAAGGATTCGAATGCGCTATGTATCCGAGCGCTGAGGCGTTCCTCAGGGAAGATTCGCCTTCGCGCCCCGGGTGTCTGCTCCTTGACGTTCAGATGGACGGCATGACGGGGCTCGAGCTCCAGGAGGAAATGAATCGCCGCGGAATGACGCTGCCGATTGTTTTCCTCTCCGCCCACGGGGACCTCGACATGACGGTCGACACGATGCGGCGGGGAGCGGCCGCCTTCATTCAGAAGACGGCGGACCGCGCGCGCCTGATGGAGGCGATCGTGAGCGCGGTGGAGCGCTCGAGCGCCCCGTCGAAGAACCCGGGTGAAGAAATCGCGCGCTGGCAGAGCCTCACGGACCGCGAGCGCGAGGTGGCAGAACTCATTGCCGAGGGGCTTCTCAACCGCGAGGTGGGCGAACGCCTCGGAGGCATATCCGTGAAGACCGTGCAGGTGCACCGCGGGGAAGTCTGCAGAAAGCTCGGCGTCAAGGGCGCTTCCGGAATCGCTCAGGCCGTGAGGAGCGTGAGGCGAATCCTAAGGGAGGAAAAGTAATGCGTCGCAGAAGAATCCTTGCAGGGGCCTCCATTTTGCCGTTCCTTACCGCCGGGGAGGCCGGCGCCAGGCTGCCATCTCCCGAAACCGGCTTCGGGAGCTTTCCGGAGAATCTCCCTGGGCTCCTGGAAACCGCTGCCGACGTCGTGATCGTGGGCTCGGGCGCGGCCGGCCTTGCCGCCGCCGTTGAGGCGAGAAAAGCAGGCAGGAGCGTCATCGTGCTCGAAAAGATGGGAAGCATCGGCGGCAACTCCGGAATCTCGCAGGGGCTCATGTCGGTGCCGGGAACGCCCGTGCAGGAGAAGTTCGGCATTGACGATTCTACAGAGCGCTTTGCCGCGGACATGCTGAAGGAAAGCTACTGCGGACATCCGGGCCTCATCCGGCTCATGGCGGAGAAGGCGCTTGAAACCTACGAATGGACCGAAAAGGAGCTCGGCGTCAGCTGGAAGCCCGATCACCTCGAAAAAGAGATCGAGGCGAGCGTTGCGAGAGCCGCCGTCATCGGGAGCGGAAGCGGCGCGGGACTTATCATTCCGCTCTACGAACGCGCGCGGGCGCTCGGCGCCCGGTTTGAGGTCGGGATGAAGGTCGAGCGCATCGTGACGAGCCCGAAGGGCGTCGTGCTCGGCGTCCTCGCTCGGAACGTCCGCTCGGGAGCCCTCATGCGCTGGCGCGCCCGATACGGCGTCGTTCTCGCGGCGGGCGGCTTTGGCGCCGACATCGACTTCCGGGAATTCTGCAACCCCAGGCTTTCGGAGCACGTGGGCACGGCGACCCAGCCCGGGAGCACCTCGGAGGTGCTCCGCGCTGCGGCAAAAATCGGCGCCTGGATCATTCACCTTCAGTACATCTCCTGCATTCCGGATGCGAACCCCGACGAAAAAGGCTGGGGAACCGGATGGCAGTTCACGCGCTACTGCGCGGGTGCCCAGGGGATCTGGGTCGAGCGGAAAACGGGAAAGCGTTTCACGAACGAAATGGGGAGTACCGTCGACCGCACGAATGCGGTTTTTGACGCCCTTCGCCGGGAGCACGACCTGATCGCGATCGCCGACGCCCGGGCCGTGCGCCACCCCCGGTCCGGAATCTTCACCGAGGAGGACGTGAAGACGCTCGTCGCCCGCGGATACGTGACGGAATTCGAAACGCTCGAAAGCCTTGCCGACGAGCTTGAAATGCCGCTTGAGAGCTTAAGGCAGGAAATTGCGGCTTATTCGCAAGCCGTTCTGAAGGGCGACTCCTATGATCGTATGGGAAGGCGGATCGAGAAGGGGACGGAGCCCATGGGTGAAGCGCCCTGGTATGCGGCGCCCCTTACGGCGAAGGTCTTAAGCTGCTCGGGCGGCATCGCGATCGACCTGAGGGCGCGCGTCCTCTCGGTTGAGGACGACCAGCCGATTCCGCATCTCTACGCCGCAGGCGAAATTACCGGGGGACTTCACGGCGTGGGGTACCTCGGCTCCTGCGGGCTTCTCGATGCGCTCGTCTTCGGCCGCATCGCCGGCCGCGAAGCGGCGAAGTCCGAAAAAGATCAGATTGAAGATTCGGCGCTTTCCTGACAAGCGCCATACATGGGAACAAAGCAAAAATGAAGGCGTGGCGAAGCGCTTTCCGGCTCAGGGCTGGATTGTTGGCAGAACCACGATGGCGGACTATTGCGAAGAGGTGAAGGAAGGAGATCCGGCGCCCCTTCGTGATGCGGATGCACCCGCATCCCCAGCTTTCGTCGGGAACCGAGAAGGCCGTCCGATTGCAGTGGCGATCGACCCGAAGGGAAAGCTCCTTCCCGAAATCAATGCGCTCCCCACGGGCGAGCATCTGGTCCTTGTTCTCGGGGCGAGGGTTGCGGAAAGCCACCTCGCGAAGCTCCGCGCTGCCGGCGTCTCCTACGTCTTTGAGGGCGATGGCGAAAGCAACCGCGAAAAGTTAGCAGTGGCGCTCAAGGCCCTTGAAGATCTCTTCGGCGTGAAGACGCTTCTCCTTGAGGCGGCGGCATCATCAACGGCGCCTTCCTGACGGCCGGACTCATCGACGAGATTTCAGTGATCGTCTATCCGGGGCTCGACGCGCTCTTTGGTTCCTCGGCGAGACGCTTTTTCTTTTTCATGTCGGGCGCCGAGCCTACAAACCTTTTGAAGACTTCGTCGCCGGTTTGAGCTGATCGTCCCGGATCGAAGAAAGGTTGTGCCATTTGTCGGCAGCCGAGACGGGAAGCACTTCATCGTCGGCTTGAGCGAGGTGCGCGAGGTATTCCGTCTTTCGCTCCACCTAGGGCTTTTTCTTTTCTCCCGCCTTCGGGAGCGCGTCGGAGAGCGCCTTGACGATGCAAAGCACATTGGGCCCGAAATCAGCTTCAATCGATTCGGCATATTCAACGCCGCCGTCCTCGAGCACTTCATGAAGGAGCGTCGCGATGAACTGCTCTTCCGAGCCGCCCCAGACGAGCACCTGCGAGGCAACGGCCATCGGGTGCGAGATGTAGGAAATTGAAGTGCCCCCTGCGCTTCTGGTTTTCATGCACTTTTGCGGCGAGCGCGAAGGCGGAGGCAATTCGGGAAGTGTTGAGCAGCGGCATGGTTGGTATCCTCATGGAAAAACGTTTGAGAACATTATGTTAGCTCAGTATTGCGCGAATAAATGACGCAAAAAACACCCCGGCACTCCGTGAAGGAAATGCCGGGGCTCAGTCATTTAATCGTGATCACGAATCCGGATTACTTCAGCTCTGCACGGAGAAATTCAAAGCCGCCGTCGGGAAGGCAGTGGAAGTTGACGAGATTCTTCGCGTGCGCGGAGACGTCATGGTCGACCGTGAGGAAGACCCATGGGGCATCATCCCAAATCATCTTCTGCGCCTCGTCGTAGATCTTCTGCTTCGTGGTGCGGTCGGTGGTCTTCAGAGCAGCCACGAGCGCATTGTCGACCTTCGGATTGCTGTAGTAGGCGTAGTTGGAATTGGCGGGCGGGAAGCTCGAGGTGGCAAGGAGCGGACGAAGCACCCAGTCGAGTTCGCCGGTCGAAGCCGACCACCCCCAGGTGAACATTTCGAGCTGGCTCTTCTCGGGCCCCACCGACTGGACGAGCGAGATGCGCTGGCCGGCTTCCAGAGCGCGGACCTGAAGCTTCACGCCGATGCGCGAATACTGCTGCTGCAGGAACTGCAGAAGCTTCTGGTTGGCGGAAGAGTTCGAAGCCGCCCAGAGAGTGGCCGTGAAGCCGTTGGGGTAGCCCGCTTCCTTGAGGAGCTCCTTCGCCTTATTGACGTCGTAGGGCCAGGCGCCGAACTGCGTGGCGTAGTCGATGCCCTGGGGCGCAACGCCCGTGGCTGGCGCCGCATAGCCCTTGAAGAGAACCTTCACGAGCGCTTCCTTGTTGAGGCCGTAGTTGAGGGCCTTTCTCACGCGGACGTCGCTGAAGGGCTTCTTCGTGTTGTTGAGGTAGATCTGGCGCTGAACGATCGAGGGTGCGACCTCAACGACGATGTCCTTCGCTTCCTTCAGGCGCTCGACCTGTTCGGGAGGCACCACATCGCAGTACTGGGCTTCGCCCGTGCGCAGCATCGCAACGCGCGTGGCGTCTTCAAGAACCGGCCGGAAATTGATGCGGTCGAGCTTCGGCAGCCCCGCCTGCCAGTAGTTCGGGTTCTTCTTCACGATGAGGTACTCGGCCGGGTTGTACTTCTCAAGCGTGTAGGGGCCGGTGCCGCAGGGGTTGAAGGCAATGTCCTTCTTCGGGAGATTGAGAATCTTCGGGCACATCATCACGCCGCTCGGATGCGCGAGCTGGTTGATGAAGGCGGAGAAGGCTTCCTTCAGATGGAATTTGACGGTGTATTCGTCGACCGCCTCAATGCGGTCGATGTTCTTGTAGAGCGTGTAGCGGGTGAGGTGCTTGTCGGGATTGATGACGCGCTCGAAATTCGCCTTGACCGCAGCGGCGTTGAAGGGTTCGCCGTCGCTGAACTTGACGCCTTTACGGAGCTTCACGGTATAGACGAGGCCGTCGTCGCTCACTTCATAGCCTTCGGCGAGGACGTTCTGGAGCTTCATGTCCTTGTCGAACCCGAAGAGGCCTTCATAGAAGGACTTGGCAACGTTCTGCGAGAGCGTATCGCTTGCATCGTAGGGATCGAGCGTCGAGAAGGCGGAATAGACGCCAACGGTAATCTCTGAGGCCGAAGCCGCGGCGCCGACGCCCGCAAGCGCGAGCACGAGAAGAGCCTTGGGAAAACGGGTCATGGATGAAACTCCTCTTAAGAAGACGTGCGAGTTGTGACGTAGGAGGTTCCGGAGAATCCGGGAAGAATGCTCTCCGGCGTCCTCGTCACTCGAATGGGTTACATCAGAGTAGCCCCTGCTTCGCGGGAGTGCGCATCCGGCGCATATAAAAAAGCCCCGAATGTGATGAACATTCGGGGCGCAGCAAAAAGAACAGGGTTTAATCCTTAGTTCTTCTTCGTTTCCACCTGCACGAGCGCTTCGGCCTCATCGGCTTCAGTACTCGATTCGACCTTGCGGCCCGGCTGGATGACGGGCGCATAGTCGACCGGGCGGCAGAGCTCGGGCTTCGTGTGGACCTGCGTGAGAGGACCTTCATCGGCTTCAGCCGCAGCGTGCTCGATCACGCGGCCGGGCTGAACCACGGGTTCGTAACCGGTAGCCGCCGAGGGCTTCGCGGTGTGGACCTGCACGAGGCCCGCAGAGCGGAGGTTTTCCTCAAGGCCGTCGGCGATGGAGCCAGCGAGCGCGGGGTGCTCAGCCTGAGGTTCTTCTTCCGCCGCAGCAGGAGCTTCCGCCTGAGGAGCAACGGCTTCGGCCGGCGCTTCAGGCGCCGTTGCGGGAGCTGATTCAGGAACCGCTTCAGGAGTCGGAGCCTCGGGAGCAGCTTCAGGAGCCTTGCGGGTCTCGATCTGAATGAGCTTCTCCTCGGGTTCGGGCGCCTTTACGGCTTCGGCCTTTCCGGTCGTTTCAGGAGCTTTGTGCTGAGGCGCGGGGGACTTTTCCTCCTCGCGGACCTCGGCGCGATCAGCGGCCTTGTCGCCCTCAACGATCCCTTCGTCGAGCGAAATCACTTCAGCGAGGACGGGCGAGGGAGCGGCAGCGCCTTCCTTCGTTTCCTTCGCCTCAGGGATGCGGTCGGCCCGGGCTTCCGTGCGGGGCTTTCTCGAGCGGCGGCTGCGGCGGCGTTCGCCGTCGTGCGCATTGCCTTCCGTCTGAGCGCCGGCAAAAGCGCCTTCGACGGCCTGAGAGACCGCGGACTTGGTCTCAATCTGCACGAGCGGCTCTGCGGCAGGCGTCCAGATGGGCTGCTGGGCGACTTCGGCGGCAAGACCCTGAGGTTCTGCCGGCTGAGCCGACTGACCTTCAGCACCTTCCTGAGCCTCGGCACCGCGGCCGGAACGGCGGCGGCGGCGCGGGCGGCGGCGGCGGGCGCCTTCCTCATCGGCTTCCTCGCGGGCTTCCGACTGTTCGGCGGCCTTGTCGCCCTCAACGATGCCTTCGTCGAGCGAAATCACTTCGGCGAGTGCGGGCTGAGGCGCGGCGGCCCCTTCCTGGGTCTCTTCCGCTTCAGGGATGCGATCGGCCTGGGCTTCGTCTTCCTGAGGACGACGGCGCGAACGACGGCGGCGCGAACGACGCTCCTCATCGCCCGATTCCGCCTCGACCGTAAAGACCGGCGCTTCGACTTCCGTCTGGCTCGCGGCATCGGGGAGGCTCTCGGCCGTCATGGTCGCGATGTCCTCATTGGGACGTGCGGCCTCTTCTTCGGTGCGGCGCTGCTGACGGCGATTGTCGCGGTCGCTCCGCTCAGCGCGCTCGGTGCGGTCGGCGCGCTCAGTGCGTTCCGTACGTTCCGTGCGGTCGGCACGTTCGGTGCGCGTTCTGCGGGTGCGGCCTTCGGTCTTTTCCGTGCGGTCGGCGCGTTCCGTGCGTTCCGCACGTTCGGGTCTCTCGGACCGTTCCGTTTTTTCAGAACGGTCTCCGCGTTCCGCGCGTTCAAGACGATCGGTGCGCTCCGTGCGGGTGCGGCCCGAACGCGTGCGGCGGTCGTTTCGGCCTCCGCGCGTGCGGCGCTTCTCTTCCGTCTTTTCAGCGGGCTTCTGCTGAGGCTTCTCCTCCGCCTTCTTTTCCGCGTCGCCGCTCCCTGTGAAGAAGGCGACGATGCGCTGGAAGAGGGACTTCTGAGGTGTGACCGGGGTCATCTGCTTCATCTTTCCGACTTCGGGCTTCTCACGCTTTTCTTCCTTCGGCGCTTCAGCCTGATGGACCGGAGCAGGATCGCGCTCGATCAGGTTCTTGATGACGGGAACCTGCTTGGGACGCTGGGGCTTCTCTTCCTGAGACTTCTGAGCGTACGGGTCGTCAGCCGTCGTTTCGATTTCCTCGGCGAGGTCGAAGCTCGGGACGTGCGTGTCGAGGCGCTCGTCGTCCTGACGGATGCGCTCGATGTGATAGTGCGGCGTCTCAAGGTAGGTGTTGGGAATAAGCACGATCGGCACGCGGTGGCGCGCTTCGAGCTTCGTGATGTCGTTCCTCTTCTCGTTGAGAAGGAACGTAGCGACATCGACGGGCACCTGGGCCTGAACGGCGCCGGTGCCTTCCTTCATCGCCTCTTCCTGGAGGATGCGTAGCACCTGGATCGCGCAGGACTCGGTGTCGCGGATGACGCCCACGCCGTTGCAGCGCGGGCAGGTGATGTGGCTGCCTTCGGAGAGCGCCGGGCGCAGACGCTGGCGCGAGAGCTCCATGAGGCCGAAGCGGCTGATCTTGGCCGTCTGGACGCGGGCGCGGTCGTAGCGGATGGCGTCCTTGAGGCGCTGCTCAACGGCGCGCTGGTTCTTCGATTCGGCCATATCGATGAAGTCGATCACGATGAGGCCGCCCAAGTCTCTGAGGCGCATCTGGCGGGCGACTTCGTCCGCGGCTTCGCAGTTCGTGCGGAAGGCCGTGTCCTCAATGTCGGCGCCGCGCGTGGCGCGTGCGGAGTTGACGTCGATCGCAACGAGCGCTTCCGTGTGGTCGATGACGATCGCGCCGCCCGAGGGAAGCGGAACGGTGCGCGAGTAGGCGGTTTCGATCTGCTGCTCGATCTGGAAGCGCGTGAAGAGCGGAATGTCGTCGCGGTAGCGCTTCACGCGGTCGACCATGTCGGGCATGACGTTCGCCATGAACTGACGCGCCTGCTCGTAGATTTCATCCGTGTCGACGAGGATTTCGCCGATCTCGGGCTGGAAGTAGTCGCGGATCGCGCGCACAACGAGGTTCGATTCCTCAACGATGAGGAAGGGAGCCGGATTGAGGCACTTGCCGCTGCGGCCGTTCTTCGTGGGTTCGGACGAGACCGTGCGGACCTTGCGGCCGTTTTCTTCCGTCACGTATTCGTACTGCGGACGCGCGGCGTCGACGATCGCATTCCAGAGCTTCAGGAGGTAGTTGAGGTCCCACTGAAGCTCTTCGGTCGTGCGGCCGATGCCGGCGGTGCGGGCAATGGTCGACATGCCGCTCGGAATGTCGAGCTTGTCCATCGCTTCGCGAAGCTCCTGACGCTCCTCGCCCTCGATGCGGCGCGAGACGCCGCCCGCGCGCGGGTTGTTGGGCATCAGAACGAGGTAGCGGCCGGCGAGGCTGATGAAGGTCGTGAGTGCGGCGCCCTTGTTGCCGCGCTCTTCCTTCTCAACCTGGACGATGAGCTCCTGGCCCTCGCGGATGGCTTCCTTGATGGTGGCCATGCGGACGTCGACGCCTTCGGCGAAGTAGCTTCTCGAGATTTCCTTGAAGGGCAGGAAGCCGTGGCGCTCCTCGCCGTAGTCGACGAAGCAGGCTTCAAGAGAGGGCTCGATGCGGGTGACGACGCCCTTGTAGATGTTCGACTTGCGGGCTTCGCGGCCGGCAGTCTCAATGTCGATGTCGATCAGCTTCTGGCCGTCGACAATGCCAACGCGCGTTTCCTCGGGATGCGTGGCATTGAAAAGCATGCGCTTCATTTGGGATTTCACTCCTCGCCGCCCATTGGCCGCGGGCGGACTGTGGCGTGCCGCAGCGGAAGGCAGGAGTTTTGCCCTGAAGCTTCAGGGGCATTCGTCTCGTGAGGGTGCCTGACGGTATTCCTGCGGAAACGATTCTTTCTCTCATCTGCGGAGAAAAACCGCAGGGAGCTTCCCTCAAGCTGAAGCTCCCGCAGCGGCGCCCGAGGAGATTCCTCTCCGTAAGGGCATTGCCGCGCCGCTATCCGGCTGATGTGTTGCGCTCGTCTTCCATCCGGTCCCGAAGCCGTTGGTGCGGGACGCGAAGGAAAAGAACGATTTGGGGAGAGTCACATCCGTCCGGAAGAACCTTCACCGCCTCATCTTCAGAAGATTTCTCAAAAGGAGAAAAGCTTCAGAGGCGAGCGGGAAATTCTTCGGGAAGGGGCTCAATCCCTCACGATCTGCCGGCAAAACTCACGAAAAGCCAGGCGCCTTCTTCATGCATTCAAAAGGGCCGGAAAAGCCGAACGAAGCCCGCGTCATGCTCTCGGGAAGTCCTGCTTCATGCCGAAATGGGGTGGTCGATGGAAGAAAGCGGAATGCATTCTGCGCGGAAGGATTCCCCTGCCGAAAGAAATCCGGGCGTTCGGATGGAGATCCTGCAGGGCTTATCCGCTTCAAAAAAAAGGGCGCACGCGAAGCGCTTCATCGGGCCTCAAAGAAAACGCATGAAGGAATTCACGGACCGACATCAATCATCCTCGCGCCTCAGGGCCGGAAAATGGCCTCAGATGATTTCGCAGGGGCGTCCTGCGGCTGAGCTCGACCAAAAGTTCGGCGAAGCATCACTATCAGGCTTCGCCCTCGGGAGCACGCAAAAGCCGCAATCGGGCCCGCGAAGAAGCGGTTGAGGGGATTGAATTGTCGGAAAAGAAATCCTTCATCTGCCATGGGGCTCGGAGCGTTCCGGCGCTTTTCTTCCATGAAGGGAAAAGCCAGGAGGAACCTTCCGGACGTCCGTCTCTTTCAGAAAAAGAATCCGCAGGCGCGAAAGCTTCCGGGCTTTCAGCTCTCCCGAACCCGATTTCCGAAGAACGGACCTCAAGGGCGAGGGTGCCTTGCGTTCTCTCTCCGGCGCTCTTTTGAGGAGCGCATGTCAAGAGCGGATGGCGAACGAAAAAAACTTTGCCTGTTGCGGCATCAGCCCGAAAGGCCTCCTGCCTGAGCATTCGTTGCCCAAGGCAGGAATCCTCACGGACCGAGCCTGCGGCGCCGCATTCCTCATAAAGGCACTGCGCCGCCGCGTCAAAAAAACTCTGCCTCCTTCGATCACGGGAATCCTCGACGCCTTTCTCAGGCGGAAATCGTTCCGGGCGACCGAAGGAACAAATCCTTTGTGAGGCGTGAGAAAATGAACCTCCGCGCCGGCTGGAGCTTTCGCGCGTCAGCGCCTTGGCGCGTGCGGATTCATCCGCTCATGCACTCGATCGCTTCGAAGCGGAAAAGCCGACTTCGAACGACAGCCCCTAAGTATAAGCACAACAGGATATGACAGACACAACCAAGGCCGAAATTAAGCCGCTCGCCTCATCAAAGGTGCGTGCGCTCCCGTCGGATCGGGTGAGCTACATCGAGATCGGCGAGGATTCGGACGGTCAGCGGCTCGACAACTTCCTCATGCGTCTTGCGCGCGGGGTGCCCAAAGGTCATATCTATCGCGTCATTCGGGCGGGCGAAGTCCGGGTGAGCAAAAGCCGCGCGAAGGCAGAAACGAAACTGAAGCTCGGAGACGTCGTCCGCGTGCCTCCGATGCGCGTTGCGGAGCGCTCTCCGGCGGCTGAGGCCTCTGCGGCGCCGCTTGCCAAAGGGCAGCTCGAAGTGCTCTACGAAGACCGGCACCTTCTGATCGTCATGAAGCCTTCGGGCCTCGCCGCTCACGGGGGCTCCGGAATCGCGTACGGCCTGATCGAGCGCCTGAGGGCTACGCGTCCTGAGGAGCCCTTCCTCGAGCTCTGCCACCGGCTTGACAAGGAAACGAGCGGCGCCATCGTGATCGCCAAGACACGGAAGGCGCTCGTACGCATGCACGACCTTATGAAGGAAGGCGGCATCGAAAAGCACTACAAGCTCCTTGTGAAGGGAGACTGGGTGAATGAACGCCGCCACGTGAAGGCGCCGCTTGAGCGTTATCTCCTTCCCTCGGGCGAGAGGCGCGTCCGCGTGTCCCCGCTCGGCATGAGCGCCCACACGATCTTCACGGTACTGAAGCGCTTCGGCGTCGTTACCTATCTCGACGCTGAACTCAAAACCGGCCGTACGCATCAGATCCGCGTTCATGCGCTCTCGGAAGGGTTCCCGCTTGCAGGCGACGACAAGTACGGCGACTTCGCCTTCAATAAGGAGCTTGCCGCGGGGCTCCTCGGAGCACCCTTGAAGCGGATGTTCCTTCATGCCTGGAAGCTCAAATTCATTCATCCCGTGACGGGCGAGGCGCTTGACATTGAGGCGCCGCTCCCCGAAGAACTCGCCCGGGTAATCAGTGCTCTGGAGAAGCAGCATGACTGACGAAATGAATTCCAAAGCAAAAGTGCCGCCGGCCGGTCCCTATAAGCTCGTTGTCTTCGACTGGGACGGCACGATTCTCGATACGACTGCCGCCATCGCGATCAGCATTCAGTACGCGGCGGAAAAGATGGGGCTTCCGGTGCCGTCGGCTACAAAGGCGCGTTCGGTGATCGGCCTCGGCTGGCGCGACGCCATGAAGATCATTGCGCCCACCTGTCCCGAGGAAGAGTTCCCGCAGTTCGGCGCCTACTACGTTGAACGCTATCGTCCTGAGGAAGGGAAGGTTCATCTCTTCCCCGGGATCGAGAACGTCATCCGCACGCTTCATGAGCGCGGGGTTACGCTTGCCATCGCAACCGGCAAAAGCCGGCGCGGCCTCAACCGGGTATTGGAAGCAACGGGACTCGGAAAATACTTTGCTGATACGGAAACGGCCGACGAAAACCCGTCGAAGCCCGATCCGGGGATGCTCGAAGCCATAGGCATTGCGACCGGGATTGAACCCTCCGACACCATCATGGTGGGCGATACCACGCACGACCTCGGCATGGCCAATGCCTGGGGCTGCCGCTCGATCGGCATGACCTACGGCGCTATGACTGCTGAAATGCTCGAAGCTGAGAAGCCCGTTGCCCTCTGCCGCGATGCAGAGGAGCTCGCCCGCGTGCTCGGGCTGCGTTGAAGCCGGATGGAGGCGGGTTTTTCTCAGGAATTGAGAAGAAGACCTTTGCGCTCCCGGCATCGATTTCCAGAACGTAATCTGGCAGAACGTAATCTGCCAGATTACGTTCTGCGAAAAAAAGGAGCGCTCTTCGATGGACCGGCTTGAGTGTTTTGGGCGTACCGGAGAGCTCGAGGCGCTCGAAGGCGTCTGCGGGAGCCGACGCGCGGAAATGGTGATCGTCTATGGTTGGAGACGAGTGGAAAAGACAGCGCTCATTCAGAAACCCTGCGAAGGACGTGAAACCTTCTGGTACACAGCGAAAGCGTGGAAGGCTGAGTACCAGCTGGAACTCTTTTCGGAGGCTTTGTGCGCCCGGCTCGGGAATGCCGGCGTGCGCTATGCGAGCTGGACCGCGGCTTTTGATGCTTGCGCAGCCGCGCCCGGTGAGTGACGCCGCATTCTTGTTATCGACGAGTTCCAGCATATTGCTCCGGAACGTCCGGGCTTCTCTCTCAACTTCGTGCTGTCTGGGATGTGGTGCTTTCTCAGAAAAACATCCTTCTGATTCTCTTGAGCAGCGCTGTTTCCTACATTGAGAGGAGCGTGCTCAACGAGAGAAACCCCTTGTACGGACGGGCGAGGACTGTTCTAAAAGTTATGCCGCTTTCCTTTCAAGCGGCGTCAGCCTTTCTTCCGGAATACGCCGTCGATGATCTCTTCAAGGGGTATGCGGTGTTGGGAGGGATTCCCCATTACTGGCAGTGCCTCTATGCCCGCCAGTCGATGGAAGAGAATCTGGCGCTCAACCTGCTTCGCGCCAACAGCTTTCTCCATGACGAGCCGCAGTCTCTTCTGCGGCAGGAATTCCGGAATCCTTCGACCTACAACGCGATTCTGAGGTCGATTGCCATGGGCGCTTCAACCAGAAGCACAATTGCTGAGCAGAGTCATGTGGACAACAGAACGCTCACGAAGTATCTGATTGTGCTCGGGGAGATGGATCTGATAGAACAGGAATTCCCTGTCTTTTCGGAACCGGGAGAAGCCGGAAACGTTTCGCAGGGCCTCTACCGGATCAAAGATCCCCTGCACAAATTCTGGTTCCGGTTCCTCGCCGATGAGCCGGATCTCATTCGGTAGCAGGAAGATGCACAGCTCAACTGGAAAGAGAAGGTCGAGCCGTATTTTGCTGAATTCGCTCATGAAGCGTTTGCGGCGGCATGCAGGGAGTATCTGCTCCGAAGGCGCCTCGAAGGAAAAAGCCCGGAAGCATTCCTGCATTTCGGACGCTGGTGGTCGGGAGACGCTGAGATCGATATCGTCGGCGCCGATAAAAGGCGTCAGAACTGCCTCGCCGCAGAGTGCAGATATCGGCGGGAGGCGGCAGACCTCAAGGTGCTTCGGTCGTTGCAGAAAAAGTGCGCGCTGCTCCCAGTGTCGGAGGAAGCTGTATGTTCCTATTGGATTTTTTCCGGGGCGGCTTTGATGAGGCGCTGAAAAACGAAGCCGAAGCGCATTCAAACATCCATCTCGTTCCGATGAAAGCGCTTCTCGATTGACGGCTCCATTTCGCATTGCCTAATCAGGAATGCGGATCTCTGCTGTGTGCGCTCAAGAGTTGCGCTTCTCCATAGATATATGTCCTATGCGTCCAGTTCCCGGCGCGTGCATGATGAAAGAAGCTTCCCATCAGACATGCGCGGGGGCGCGGACGCAGAACCGCCATTACCTCGCTCATGCAGAAGAAGCGCGCACACGCCAACATCGAGGAGAAAGAAGATGCACATGCAGCGACGTCAGGTTATCGGGGCCGCCATAGGCGGGGCATTTGCCGCAGCGCTGGGCGCCCAGGGTGCGGCTCGCGCCGCAGAGGCGCCTCTTGCCGAAAAATTTGTGAAGCCGACGGCGGATAAACCGCTCCTTGCCTGCTTCAACGAAAATCCCCTCGGGCTTTCCATGGAAGCCCGCGCGGCGGTCGCAAAGTCCGCTGCCGTCTGCAACCGGTATCCCTTTGCGCGCGCTGAGGCGCTTCGCAAAGCCTGCGCCGATTTCGTGGGCGGCAAGCCTGAGCAGATTGTGCTTTCCCAGGGCTCGGCCGAAGCCATTCGCGCTTCCGTTGAATCCTATGCCCATGAACCGGGCGCAACGCTCATCATTCCGGAACTCACCTACAGCGACGGCGAGATGGCCGCAAAGAGGAACGGCATGCCGGTCGTCAAGGTGAAGATGGGTAAGAACTGGTCGATCGATATTCCGGCCATGCGTGCGGCGGCGGCCGAAGCCGCGAAGAAAGGCATGGCGGTCGTCTATTTCGTGAATCCCAACAATCCCACCTCGACCATCGCCGACACGAATCAGCTTTTCGACTGGATCCGCTCGCAGCCGAAGAACACGGTCTTCCTCATGGACGAAGCCTACGGCGAATTCGTGGTCGACCCCAACTGGAAGTCGACGATCGAACTCGTCAATGCGGGTGCGAAGAACGTCATTGTTCTGAAGACCTTCTCGAAGATCTTCGGCATGGCGGGTCTCCGTTTGGGCTTTGCCTATACCGCATCGCCTGAGCTTCATAAGCGCGTGCACGACCACATTGCCTACGATTTCTTCATGAATACGCCGGCGATTGAAGCCGCGCTCGCGGAAATCGGCGACCTCGGATTCCTGCGTCTTTCGAATTCCGAAAATAAGGAAGCAAGGAAGATCATGGAGGATCTCTTCAAGGAACTCAACCTTGAATATCTCCCGAGCCAGACGAACTTCTGCTTCTTCAATCTCAAGGGCCCGCTCAAGCCCTTTGCGAAGGCGATGAAGGCCGAGAACATTCTGGTAGGCCGCCCCTTCCCGCCTGCCCTCACGTGGTGCCGCATCTCCTACGTGCGTCCCGAGGAGATGCAGTATGTGGCCGACGTGATGAGAGGCCTTAGGAAGAAAGGCGTCATCTGACGGGCAAGTGGAGTCCCGGCCGGAAAAAAAGAATGACTTTTTCCGGCCGTTCCG
>CAKQON010000017.1 GCA_934255515.1 uncultured Sutterella sp. | reverse complement strand
GGGGTATCGCCAAGTCCGGTTAAGGCAGCGGATTCTGAATCCGCCATACGTAGGTTCGAATCCTACTACCCCTGCCAGGTCGATCAGGTTGTGACAATTTGAAGGTTTTCGCGGTCGTGGCGAAATTGGTAGACGCACTACTTTGAGGGGGTAGCGGAGCAATCCATATGAGTTCAAATCTCATCGACCGCACCACATTCGCTGGGGTATCGCCAAGTCCGGTTAAGGCAGCGGATTCTGAATCCGCCATACGTAGGTTCGAATCCTACTACCCCTGCCAAATGTATTGAGAAGGCTGGTTCGAAGGAACTGGCCTTTTCTTTTGCCTGTACACCGGAAAAAACTGCGTCCGCTCAGCGGCCCACGGAAACTGACCGCATCAGATTTCTTCCGCACGCCTTGAGAGGCGTTACGCCAGGGCGAATGGATCGCAGAGAGGCTCCGGGCGGTAAAGCGGCCGAAGGCGCCGTGCAGCTTCCCTGAGCGCCTTATCTCTGCAGGAACGGCGCTTCTTTGATGGATCCAGCCGCATCCCTGATGCAATCGATCCGGATCAGCCGGCAACAAAAAAGCCCTGGGCCAACGTTTGGCTTGCAGGGCTTTTTGCTTCTCTGGCGGGAAGAGCAGTCTCAATGCCTGAGGAGCTCTGTTGGTGGGACCACCGGGACTCGAACCCAGATCCGACCCTTAGGAGGGGCCAGTTCTATCCAGTTGAACTATGGTCCCGCCATCTTTCTCGCGAAAGGGAAATGGATTCTAGCATGCTCCACTATGATCCGCGACGAACAAGATGAAGCTTGTCGCGCGCGAAGGTAAGAAGCAGATCCTTGGTGCCGGCTTTTCCAAAATCGATTTCGATGATGAGGCTCGAGCCGGTGCCGATGAACTTTTTGACGACGCCTTCACCGAAGGCGTCGTGCTTAACGACGTCGCCCTTGCTGTAGCCCGACTGCTCGGCCGCCTTCTTCTGCATGACTTCGAACTGGCCCGTGCCGCGGAAGGACATGCTGTCGCCCGATCCCATCGAGGACGAGCGCACGTAGGACGATGACGAGCCGTAGCCGCCTCGTCCCTGCGAACGACCTGAACGGCCGGAGCTCCCCCAGGAGCGGCCCCAGCCTTTTTCATCCTGATCCTCATCTTCGTAGGAAGGCTGATAGACCTTCTTCTTATTCGCCGGACGGATATCGAGAAGCGACTGCGGGATTTCGTTCACGAAGGAGGAAAGCGGGTTCTTGAAGGCGTTGCCGAACATCAGGCGCTCGCGCGCGTGCGTGAAGGTCAGGTGCTTCTTCGCGCGCGTGATGGCGACGTACATGAGGCGGCGTTCTTCCTCGAGGCCGCCCCCCTTGCTTCCCTTCGATTCGGTCTTGATGGCGGAGAAGTGCGGAAAGAGCCCTTCCTCTGCGCCGATGATCCAGACCCAAGGGAATTCAAGGCCCTTCGCTGAATGCACGGTCATGAGCTGCACGGCATCCTGGTCGGCATTCTCGTTCCTGTCGCCGGCTTCAAGCGTTGCCTGCGTGAGGAACCCTTCCATGGGCGAAGGCGAATCGTCGCTCACCGGCGCGAAGGCCGGGTGATTGAGCTCAACTTTTTCATTTTCAAGCCACCCCTTGGCGGCTGAAATCACTTCACGCATGTTCTCAACGCGATCGTCGCCCTCCTTTTCCTTCCGTGCCGCTTCCTCAAGACCGGAAGCCTTGATGACGTGGTTGATGGCTTCAAGGAGGGGCATCCCGTCCGCAGCAATCCTCATCTGCGTGATGAGGTTCTCAAAGGCCATGAGCTTGGCAGGCTTTTCGATCATGCGGTCGGTGAGGGCCGCCCAGAGGGAGATGCCTCTCTCTCTCGCCGCATTCTGAAGAACTTCAATCGACTTGGCGCCGATCCCTCGGGTGGGGGTGTTGACCACGCGCAGGAAGCTTGTGTCGTCCCAGGGGTTCGTGATCATGCGCAGATATCCGAGAACGTTCTTCACTTCCGCACGTTCGAAGAAGCGCAGGCCCCCGTAGACGCGGTAGGGAATGCCGCGGCCGGAAAGCTCCGTTTCAATCGAGCGCGACTGCGCGTTCGTGCGATAGAGAACGGCGAAGTCGCGCCACTTCGCGCCCTTATGGCGAGCGTTCTCCATCTGATCGGCCACCCAGCGGGCTTCCTCGATATCGGTATCGAGCTCCTTCACGGTGATCTTTTCGCCGCTGTCTCCGGCCGTCCAGAGGTTTTTGCCGAGCCGCCCCTCGTTCTGCTCAATGAGTCCATTGGCGGCATCGAGAATCACCTTGGTCGAGCGGTAGTTCTGTTCGAGGCGGATGGGGTTTTTGACGTGAAAATCCTTGATGAAGTCGGTCATGTTGCCGACATTCGCGCCGCGGAAGGCATAGATCGACTGGTCGTCGTCGCCCACCGCGAAGACGGAATTAAGCGCCCCCCCGTCAGGACCGAGCCCCGTGCCCGCAAGGAGCTTGAGCCAGCGGTACTGCAGCACGTTCGTATCCTGAAATTCGTCGACGAGGATGTGGCGGAAGCGCTGCTGGTAATGAACGCGCACGAGCTCGTTTCTTTCAAGGAGCTCGTAGCAGCGAAGCAGGAGTTCGGCAAAGTCGACGACGCCCTGCTTCTGGCATTCGCTCTCATAGGCGCGGTAGAGATCCACCTTGGTCGAATTGTCGGCGCCGCCGATCGAACCCGAATGCGCGGCCCGCACGCCCTGCTCCTTCATCCAGTTGATGAAGGAGGTGACGGACCTCGGATCCGTCCGTTCCGGATCCACATTGGCCGCCTTCATGATGCGCTTCACCATGGCGAGCTGATCGGCGCTGTCGATGATCTGAAAGCTCTTCGGGAGCCCCGCATATTCGGCGTGCCGGCGCAGAATCCGGTTGCAGAGACCGTGGAAGGTGCCGATCCACATGCGCTTCAGATCGTAGGGAAGCATTGATTCCAGACGCGTCACCATTTCCTTGGCGGCCTTGTTCGTAAAGGTGACGGCAAGGATTTCCGAAGTTGTGGCGAGATGCTCCTCAAGAAGCCAGGCAACACGGGTCGTGAGGACCCGGGTTTTGCCCGAGCCCGCGCCCGCAAGGATCAGAACGGATTCCTCAGGGGCGGTGACGGCCTCGAGCTGTTTGGGGTTGAGGTTCTCAAGAAGATCAGACGGCATGACTCGAATAAACGGAATGCTTCAAAGAAAGAAGAGCGATTGTAACCGTCCGGGGAAGAACTTCGAAGCGCCTCTGAGCCCGGGCAAAACTCTTCGCCGGGGCGCTCTCCGGCGGGCCCCGAACGGCGCGAAGCCCTGCCCGCTCGGGCTATACTTTCCTGTTATTTTTCTCCACCCACAACTCACACTGGATAAAGAGCGTTATGCGCGAGACATACTCCCCCCAGGAGGTCGAATCCGAAGTTCAGGCGATGTGGAAGGCCGGCGACGTTTATCGCGCCCATGAAGAGGCGCTCGACGCCGAAAGCCATCCGAAGCCCAAGTTCTACGTGTGCTCCATGTTGCCCTACCCGAGCGGCAAGCTGCATATGGGCCACGTCCGCAACTACACCCTCAACGACGTCATGTACCGCTTCCACCGCATGAAGGGCTACAACGTCATGACCCCGATGGGCTGGGACGCCTTCGGTCTGCCCGCGGAAAATGCGGCGCTCTCGAAGAAGGTCGCCCCCGCGAAGTGGACTTACAGCAACATCGCCGACATGAAGGCTCAGATGGAGCCTCTCGGCCTCGCCTTCGACTGGTCGCGCGAAGTCGCCACCTGCAAGCCCGACTACTACCGCTGGAACCAGTGGCTCTTTCTGCGCATGCTCGAAAAGGGCATCGCCTACCGCAAGACCCAGATCGTCAACTGGGACCCGGTCGACAAGACCGTTCTCGCCAACGAACAGGTGATCGAAGGCCGCGGCTGGCGTTCGGGCGCGATCGTCGAAAAGCGCGAGATTCCGGGCTACTACCTCGGGATCACGCAGTACGCGCAGGAACTCCTCGACGACCTGAAGCAGCTCGACGGCTGGCCCGAACAGGTGCGCCGCATGCAGGAGCACTGGATCGGCCGCTCTGAAGGCGTCACGCTTTCCTTCCCCTATGAACTGAGGGGCGAAGCGAAGCTGCTCAACGTCTACACGACCCGCGCCGATACGCTGATGGGCGTCACGTTCGTTGCAATCGCGGCTGAGCACCCGCTCGCCACCTATCTCGCGAAGGACCGTCCCGACCTCAAGGCCTTCATCGCCGAATGCGCCAAGGGGAGCGTCTCCGAAGCCGACATGGCGACGATGGAAAAGAAGGGCGTCCCCACGGGCTTCCATGTCAAGCACCCGCTCACGGGCGAACCCGTCGAAGTGTGGATCGCCAACTACGTCCTCATGGGCTACGGCGAAGGCGCCGTCATGGCCGTGCCTGCGCACGACGAACGCGATTTCGCCTTTGCGAAGAAGTTCGGCCTTCCCATCAAACAGGTTGTTGCGGTTGAAGGCGAAACCTTCTCGACCGACGCCTGGCAGGAATGGTACGGCGACAAGACGCTCAACACGCACCTCGTCAACTCGGGCGAATTCAATGGTCTCGGCCTTCACGAGGCGATCGACGCCATTGCCGCCGCCCTTGAGAAGAGGGGCCTCGGGCACAAGGAAGTGAAGTTCCGCCTGCGCGACTGGGGCATTTCGCGCCAGCGCTACTGGGGCACGCCCATCCCGATGATTAACTGCCCGCACTGCGGCCCGGTTCCGGTGCCCGATGAAGATCTGCCGGTCGTCCTCCCCGAGGACCTCGTTCCGGACGGATCCGGCAATCCGCTTGCCAAGTGCGACGCCTGGAAGAACGTCAAGTGCCCGAAGTGCGGCGGCGACGCTGAACGCGAAACCGACACGATGGACACCTTCGTCGACTCCTCGTGGTACTTCCAGCGCTACTGCTCGCCCGACTGCACGACGGGCATGGTCGACAAGCGCGCCGACTACTGGATGCCGATGGATCAGTACATCGGCGGCATCGAGCACGCGGTTCTGCATCTCCTCTACGCCCGCTTCTGGACGAAGGTCATGCGCGACTTCGGGCTCGTCAAGTACGACGAACCCTTCAAGAACCTCTTCACGCAGGGCATGCTGATGGCCGAGTGCTACTACCGGGATCTCCCGGACGGGCACCGCCGCTGGTACTACCCCGATGAAGTCGAGGTTCAGTACGACGAGAAGGGCCGCCCCGTCGGCGCCATCTCGAAGGAAGACGGCGAACCTGTGGTGCTGGGCGGCATCGAGAAGATGTCGAAGTCGAAGTGCAACGTGGTCGAGCCGCGCGACATCATCAACAAGTTCGGCGCCGATACGGCCCGCAGCTTCGTGATGTTCGCCGGTCCCCCTGATCAGTCCGCCGCCTGGTCGAATTCGGGCGCGGAAGGCACCTTCCGCTTCCTTCGCCGCGTCTGGGCCTGGGCCTATGCGCACCGCGAGGAAATCATCGCCGCTCCGGCGGTTGAAGCCTACACGGGCGAAATGAGCCACGAAGCCCGGCATCTGCGCCGCGAAATCCACTCGGCGCTCCGCCAGGCGGAATTCGACTACGGCCGCATGCAGTACAACACCGTTGTTTCTGCCTGCATGAAGATGTTCAACGCGATCGACGCCTTCAAGGGCGACGAAACCGCGGGCGGCAAGGAAGCGCTCAAGGAAGCCGCGTCGATCCTGCTTCGCACCCTCTACCCGGTTGCGCCGCACATCACGACGAGCCTCTGGGGCGAACTCGGCTTCATCCCGCTCATGGGCGACATCATCGACGCCAGGTGGCCGGAATGGTCCGAAGAGGTCATCAAGGCCGATGAACTGAAGCTCGTCGTTCAGGTGAACGGCAAACTCCGCGGCTCGATCCTCGTCTCCGCCGAGGCTTCTGAAGATGAAATCCGCGAAGCCGCCCTCGCCAATCCGGACGTGAAGAAGTTCGTGGGCGAAGCGACCGTGCGTCGCGTCATCATCGTGAAGAACAAACTCGTCAACGTCGTGGCGAAATAAGTTCTTAACTTCTTCCTGACGGAGAACCGGCATTCCCCGGACGGAATGCGGTTCCCCGTCCCGAAGCCGACTGAACGGCTCTTTCCTCTTTCGGGAAAGAGCCGTTTTTTCGTATGCGCCTCCTGAAGTCCGGAGAGTGAAGACTCAATAAACATCTTCCTCTCATGGCGGCGTACTTCCCGCGGCGTCTCTCCTGAAGGCGCGGAATTGAGGCACGGCAAACCTCTATAATCAATGGACTTCACCCGGCCGCACTGAGGGACGATGTTCTCCCCGGAGCGCGAAGCCGGCAGACATTCCGCGAGCTCCCAGGGCACACACTTCAAAATGTTCGAGCGACTTACCCGCCGTCAGATCCTCAGCGCCAGCGGCGCACTTCTCGGCTCCACGCTTCTTGCGGGGTGCGGATTCCGCCTTCGCGGACACTTTGATGCACCCTTTGAGACGCTCTACCTTCAGATGACGGAAAACACGCGCTTTTCCGGCCTCCTGAAGCGCATGATCGAATCGGGCTCGAGCATCCGCTGCGTCTCCTCGCCGCGCGAGGCCGATGCAATTCTCGAGCTCCTCTCCATGACGCGCTCGCGCGACATCCTCACCATCAACGATGCCGGGCGCGCCCGCGAGTACGAGCTCACGCTCACGCTCGAATTCCGCTGCACCTCGCCTGAAGGCTACGAGTACGTCGATACGACGCGCCTCATTGCGAACCGCGACATCACGTACACCGAAAGCGAATTCCTTTCGCGCGAGAAGGAAGAGGAAGTGCTCTACATCGACATGGAGAACGACCTCATCAACCAGATCGTGCGCCGCCTTGAGGCTGCGCGCGCCCCCGAGCAGAAATGAGCATCGCCGCGCCTCAGCTCGAAGCCTGGCTCGGCCGCTCGGATTCGCTTGCACCCTTCTGGCTTGCCACGGGCAGCGAACCGCTTCTGATGCTCGAATCGGGCGACCTCATCCGGCACCGGGCGAAGGAGCTCGGCTACAGCGACCGGCAGGTGCTTGAAATGTCGGGGACGGCCGACTGGTCTCAGCTCATGGATGCAGCAGCCTCGATCGGCATGTTCGACGACCGGAAGTTTCTAGAGGTCCGCCTTCCCGGCGGCAAGCCCGGCGTCAAAGGGGCGAAGGCCATTCAGGACTTCCTCGCGATTCCGCCGGCGGAAGGCGTCATCACGCTCTTTACGCTCCCGAGACCCGACTGGCAGGGCGTAAAGGCCTCCTGGTGGAAGGCGCTTTCGGAAAAGTGCACCGTCGTCGACTGCGACCCGATTCCCCGTCCGCAGCTCCCGGCCTGGATCGCGGCCCGCATGGCAAAGCACGGCCAGAAAGCCTCGCGCGACGTGCTTGAATCCTTTGCCGACCTGGTGGAAGGAAACCTCCTTGCCGCCCGCCAGGAAATCGACAAGCTTTCCCTACTCTTCCCGCAGGGCGAACTCACCCGCGAAAACATTGAAGCTTCCGTCGGGAACTGCTCGCGCTACACCATCGAGGGACTCGTCGACGCCATCTGCCTCGGCGCTCCCGATCGCGTATCGCGCATCATCGATGGTCTTGAAGCGCAGGGCGAGGTCTTTCCTCTCGTTCTGATGGTCCTCACCTCGCAGCTCAGAAACCTTGTGAAGCTCCGCACCGCTCAGGAAGCCGGTCAAAGCTTCGTGAAGGGCGTATTTGCCACGCCCGCTCTCAAGGCGGGAGCGCGCCGCCTCAAGCTTCAGAAACTCACTGCCGCCCTTTCCGTTCTCGCCGACATTGACCGGATCTCCAAGGGCCTCGACGTCCCCGACCGCGATTCCGATCCGTGGATTGAGCTCAAAAGCGTCTCGCTCTTCCTTGCGCGTTCGCGCTGAAGGCACGCCACAGCCTTCCCGGCGCTCCTTAGAATGAGGAATCCTCTGCGCTCTCAAAGACGAGCGATTTTCTCTTCTGGAGACCATACCCATGCCGGGATCCATGTCGCCCAAGGAACTCATTGAATCAATCGGAAAAGCTGCCCGCCGCGCCTCGCGCGAGATGGCCCGCGCCCGGACGGCGGAGAAGAATCTGGCGCTCAGAACCATTGCCAAGCTCCTGATCGAACGCGAAGCAGAGATCCGCAGCGCGAACGAAAAGGATCTTAAGGCCGCTCGCGCCGAAGGCCTGAGCGAAGCCTTCGTCGATCGCCTCACAATCACGAAGGCCGTTCTCGAACGGATGGCGGAAGGCGTGATTCAGATTGCCGATCTTCCCGACCCCATCGGAACGATTTCAGAAGTCCGCCCGATGCCTTCCGGCATTGAAGTCGGACGCATGCGCGTACCCCTCGGCGTCATCGCGATGATCTATGAGTCCCGCCCCAATGTAACGGTGGACGCCGCCGCCCTCGGCCTTAAATCCGGCAATGCCGTCATTCTGCGAGGCGGCCACGAAGCGCTTGAAAGCAATCGCGTGCTCGCCCGAGTCGTTGCCGAAGGGCTTCGCACTGCAGGTCTTCCCGCTGAAGCCGTTCAGCTCATTCCAAGCGCCGACCGCGCGCTCGTGGGCGAACTCATCCGCGCCCGCGACTATGTCGACGTTCTCATTCCGAGAGGCGGCAAAAGCCTGATTTCACGCCTCATGGCCGAGGCAACCGTGCCGATGATCAAGCACTTAAACGGCATCTGCCACACCTATGTCGACGAGATCGTCGACCTTGACATGGCCGTGAAGGTTGCGGACAACGCCAAAACGCAGCGCTTCTCGCCCTGCAATGCGACGGAAACGCTTCTCGTCCATGAAGCCCAGGCTCAGGCCTTCCTCCCCCTTATCGGCAGGATTTATGCAGATAAATCGGTCGAAATGCGAGCCGACGAGAAAGCGCTCAGGATTCTTCAAAATGCGGGGATTCCCGTCGTTCCGGCAGTTCCCGAAGACTGGGATACGGAATATAACGCCCCCATCATCAGCATTGCCGTGGTCTCCAGCCTCACTGAGGCCATCGACTTCATCGACCGCCACAGCTCCCGCCACACCGACGCCATCCTTACCGACAGCGTCAGGGCAGCGGAGAGGTTCCTGCGCGAAGTGGATTCAAGCTCCGTCATGGTGAACGCGTCAACGCGCTTTGCCGATGGATTTGAGTACGGGCTCGGGGCTGAAATCGGCATTTCCACCGACCGCCTTCATGCGAGGGGCCCTGTGGGACTTGAAGGACTCACGTCCCTCAAGTACGTTGTGTACGGACACGGCGAAGGGCGTTCGTGATTGATAGTACTTTGATTTTTTTACTCGAACAATTGAAAACCAGAGACCAGACGTAATTATTGTCTTGCGCTCCTGACCTCCTCCCGGACGCCTCTTCGAATCCGCCATCGGGCCCTTTAAAATAAGGGCTCGATTTTTTTACTTCCGACCTCACACTGAAATCCTCATGCCGAGCTTTGTCTTTCATGCGCCCTGTCCCTTCGGGCTCGAAGAGCTTCTCTCCCGGGAAATTCTTGCGCTCAACGCTGATCCAGATCTCGTCCGACCCGGCAAGGGCGGCGTTTCCTTTGCGGGCGGTCTCGACCTCGGCATGGCCGTGTGCCTTCACTCCCGGTATGCGACCCGCGTTCTTCTGCGCGTCGCCTTCGACGAATACTGGGACAGCCGCGACGTCTATTCCATCGCGCGCAGAACGCCCTGGGAAAAGTGGTTCGGTCCCGACGTCACGTTCCGCATCCATTCGACCGCTAACCGCTGCCCGCTCGAAAGCCTTGACTTCGCGACGCTTCGCATCAAGGACGGCCTCTGCGACCGCTTTAATGAGCTTGCCGGCCGCCGTCCTTCCGTCGACCGCCGACGCCCGGACGTGCGCCTTGAAGCCTACTTCACGTTCGACCACGTGAGCTTCTACATTGATCTCGCGGGCGAATCGCTCTTTAAGCGCGGCTGGCGCCTCGAGCACGGCGAAGCCCCTCTCAAGGAAAACCTCGCGGCGGCGCTTCTTGCGCTCTCCGGGTGGACCCCCGAGAAGCCCCTTGTTGACCCCTTCTGCGGCTCCGGCACGATCGCAATTGAAGCGGCTTCCATCGCCGCCAACATGGCGCCGGGCCTCAACCGCTCCTTTGCATTTGAATCCCTCTCGGGGTTCGACCTCGACCTCTGGCAGGAAATGAAGGAAGATGCCCGGGCAGCCGTGAACCTCCATGCGAAGGTCCGCATTGAAGCGCACGACATTTCCTCGATCGTCGTTGAGAAGGCAGTTGAAAATGCCCGTCGTGCGGGCTTCGGCGCCATGATCGACGACGGGCGCCTCCTCTTCAGCCAGGGCGATGCCCGTGAAATTCAGACCCCCGAAGGCGCAGATGCCGGTCTCGTCATCGCCAATCCCCCCTACGGCGAACAGTCGAACCCTAAGTCCGCATCGATCGCCGCGATGATGCGCGACTTCGCCGCCGCGCTCAAAAGCAGCTTCCCCGGGTGGACTGCGTGGCTTCTCACATCCGACAGGCTGCTTCCCGGCCAGATGCGCCTCAAGGAATCACGCAAGATCGTGCTCTTCAACGGGCCCCTTGAATGCCGCTTCTTCCGCTTCGACATGGTGGCGGGAAGCAACCGCAGAAAGCCTGCGGCCAATTAAGAGCAAGGCTTACAGTCAAGAGAAAAGCCGCTGCGACGGAGAAGCGCAGCGGCTTTTTCTTTTTTGACTTCGAACTTCGAAGCCGGTTACTTATTGGCGAGGAGTTCGCGGCCGAGCGCATCGACCTTGTAGATGCCGGCGCGGAACTTTTCCTTCGTCATTTCGTAGGGCACGCAGGTCCATTCCTTAATCGTGACGGCACGATCAACGAGGGCATCGACCTCTTCGGGCTTCGTAATGTCGAGCTCTGCAAGCGTCACCGGGAGGCCGAGGACGCGGTTGAACTCAAGCATGCGCTCGAGCGCTTCGTCGTTCCCGTCGACCGCATGGAGGACGAGCGTGCCGAAGCTCACGACTTCACCGTGCAGGTGCTTGTGAATCACGGGGAGCACCATGGAGGCGTTGTAGAAGCAGTGGGCGAGCGAGGAGTTGTAGTAGTAGCTGTCCTTCGTCGTCACGAGGTTCGACGTAATACCGGTCGAAATAATGATGTCGAGAACCGATTCCGTGAAGGCTTCGGTGACCTTCCCTTCGCGGAAGTCGAAGAGCGCCTGACGGCCGTAGGTAAGGAGCGGCTCTTCGCAGACGAGGCCAACCTGGACGCCGAGGAGCGGCGTGTGGGAGAGGGCCTTGCCGCGCGAGGCGAGCTGGCTTTCCGCCTGCTTCGAGAGCGCGTCGCCGATGCCCGCCCAGAAGAGCTTCTCAGGGCTGTCGAGAATAATCGAAGTGTTGATGAAGCAGTGCGTCGCGCAGCGCTTCGGGAAGTGGTAGTGATCAAGCGCGCCGTTCTCTTTGTAGATGACCGCAATTGCCGTCACCGGAGCGCAGTTGGAAGCCACGGTCGGAACTGAAAGGAAGGGCTTGTCGAGAATGTCGGCCGCGGTCTTCACCGTATCGACCGCACGGCCGCCGCCCACGCCGAAAATCATGTCGGCGCCCTTCACCTTTTCGTTCGAGGTGATGCGCTCGACGTTGGCCATCGTGGCGTCCTTGCCGTAGACGAACCAGTCGACGATTTCAATGCCGGCCTTTTCGAGACCCGCACGCAGCTGCGGACCCGCCTTTTCTAGGGCCGTTTCACCGCCCACCACGACAGCCGTCTTGCCGAGGAAGTGGGTGACTTCGCCGATATTGTCGTAGCAGTTCGGACCAACGCTGTAATGGGGCAGCGTCACTGTGTAGTTTTCAGCCATTTTGTCTTTTCTCCGTTGATTGGATGGGAGCGCAGATTGCGTGCCAGCGCGCTTTTGGAACTGCACTCGGAAGCCCGCATTCATGGTGCATGAGGCACCTTTTGAGGGCGGGTCTGTCGATTCTAGGAAAAGAGAGGATCGTCCAAAGAGAGTCGGCCGAAAGAATTCCTCTCTTCCTTGCGGCACTTCCAACGGCAATGGAGATTCGCCCTAAGCAGAAAACCTGAAGAGCGGGTAAAGACGGTTCAGGAGGCAATAAAAAACCCCCGGCGTTCGTAAACGGCGGAGGTTTCGGGCAAAGGGCCTTTCGGCCCTGTCGCTTCGAGGATTAGGCTTCGACCTTGCGGACGAGACGTTCCTTGATGCGGGCAGCCTTGCCGGAGCGTTCGCGCAGGTAGTAGAGCTTGGCGCGGCGGACGTCGCCGTGACGCTTCACTTCGATGCTGGCGATCATCGGGGAGTAGGTCTGGAACGAACGTTCCACGCCTTCGCCGGACGAGATCTTGCGAACGATGAACGAGGAGTTGATGCCGCGGTTGCGACGGGCAATGACGACGCCCTCGAAGGCCTGGACGCGCTTGCGCGAGCCTTCAACCACGTTGACGGAGACGACAACCGTGTCGCCGGCGCGGAAATCGGGGATGGTCTTGCCGGCGGTGACGCGGGCGAGTTCTTCCTGTTCAAGAACCTGAAGGAGATTCATTTTTTGCTCCAAAGCCATCATCATGCGGCCTGAATGTTAGGGGACAAAATCCCGCCGCAGATAGGATGGTGATTGTTGTGAAAGGGACAGCGCGGATAGGGTTATCTGCGCCCACCCCTGGATTCGATCTTCGCGCCGAGAGACCTGAGGAACTTATAGTCCTCCTTGGTCAGCAGACCCGAAGAATCGGCGATTGTAATGAGATCGGGGCGCGTCTGCAAGGTGAGCTCGAGACTTTTTTCGCGCGACCACTTTTCAATATTCTTGTGGTGCCCCGAAAGGAGCACCTCCGGCACCGGCATGCCGCGCCAGACTTCGGGTCGCGTATAGTGCGGCGCGTCGAGAAGCCCTGTCGCGAAGCTCTCGTCGGAAGCCGAGAGATCCTTGATGGCGCCCGGAAGCTGCCGCACGACGGCGTCGATCAGGGCGCAGGCGGGAATTTCGCCCCCGGAAAGAACGAAGTCTCCGAGGCTCACGACCTCATCGACCTCGGCTTCAAGGAAGCGTTCGTCAATCCCTTCGTAGCGTCCGCAGACGAGCACCACGGGCTCTTCGTCGGCCGCAATTTCCCTGACGCGCCGGTCGGTGAGGCGCGTGCCGTTGGGCGCGAAGCTCATGACGCGGCCGGTGTTGCCCGACTGACGGATCGCAGCGAGCGTCTGAGCGAGGGGCTCAGCCATCATCACCATTCCGGGGCCGCCCCCGAAAGGCCGGTCGTCGATCGTGCGGTGAAGGTCTGTGGCCGTTTCGCGCGGGTTCCAGGTATTGAGGGACCAGAGGTCGCGCTTTCTCGCCCGCGCCGTGATGCCGCAGTCGCGAACGCTCGCAAAGATTTCCGGAAAGAGCGTAATGACGTCAAAACGCATTGGGTTCACCTCTTGAGACTTCAGCGCCAGGCCGGATCCCAGTCAAAGACCGCGCGCTTTTCCTCAGGGTTGAGTTCAAGCACGTAGACGTCCTTCACGTTCGGGATGAGGAACTGCTTCCTTTCGCCCGCTTCATCCTCATATTCAATGACGAAGAGATCCTGCGCGCCGTTGGAGCTCACGCCCGCAATGACGCCCAATTCCCTTCCCTCGCGGTTGAATGCGGGAACGCCTTCAAGGTCGATCGCCCAGACGGCATCCTTGCCGGCAGCCGGGAAGGCCTTCCTGAGGACGCCGACCTTCACGCGGACGGCATCGGCCGCTTCCTTCGATTCGCATCCGTCCCATTTGGCGATGAGTCCCGTGCCGTGAACGCGAAGTCCCTTCACATGCACGGGCGTCTTGAGGCCGAAGCGGTCGACAAGCACCCAGTCGCGCACTTTCTGGAGCACCTCGCCCGTACCTTCAGGCTGAATGCGGACCCAGCCCTTGAAACCGTAGGCGCCGGCGGTGCGGCCGAGCTCGATGAGTTCGTCCGGGGAATCGCTCCGGGAGATGTCAGAATCTGTCATAGCGAATGAAGAATGGGAATGTTGCAGACAAGCGAAACCCCGCATTTTCCTCTGGCGTAGATACCGGACTCCATTTTGGCGACCTTCCCTGGTGCTGATCCAATGTGCTTTGACACGAGAGGCACGATCTGCGAGCGGGAAGCTTCGCGGGAGTCCGCACCGAAAAGAGATGCGGGGTTTTCTAGCGGGACAAAAGATGCTTCAGGGAAGCATCCCGTCCCCTTCAAGAACTGAAATTATTCAGCCTTGGCGGGTTCTTCAGCGGCAGGAGCCGGCTGAGCCTTGAATTCCTTGACGAGACGGGCAACCGTATCGGAGAGCTGGGCGCCCTTGCTCTGCCAGTAAGCGACGCGCTCGAGATTGACCTGGAGCTTGACAGCCTGGCCGGCAGCCATCGGGTTGTAGAAGCCGACGCGCTCAATGAAGCGGCCGTCACGACGGCAGCGGGAGTCGCAAACGTTGAGGGAGTAGAAGGGACGCTTCTTGGCGCCGCCACGGGCGAGACGAATGATGACCATGAGTTACCTCTTAAATCATTGGTGCGTTGAATCAAAACCGAACCCCCGTCCCGGGGAGAAGCGGTTCTGCGAAAGTTTGGTGCAATTCCGGGCGAGCGGCTTTGAACTGCTTTCCCGGTCTCACAGAATGCGCGATTCTACTCGAGATGAGAAGCCTTCTGCAAGCAGAAGCGGATAGGTTTCTGGAGTCAAAGCGCCTGCGCGCGGCGCTGCAGCCGATCGAGCACGGCAAAAATAATGAGCGTGAACGCAGAAAGAAGAAGACAGAGCGCTGTTGCCGCATCAAAATCCGCGCGCGATACGGCATTGAAGATTTCAAGCGAAAGCGTATTCGTCTTTCCCGAAATATTGCCGCCGATCATCATCGTGATGCCTACTTCGCCCGAAGCCCGGGAAATGCCGAGAAGGAGGCCGGCCAGGATCTGCCCGCGCACGAGGGGGAGCGTCACCCGCCGAAAAACCGTAACGGCATTCGCGCCGTGGACGCACGCGGCGAATTCAAGGCTCTTCAGGCGTTCGCCCGAAAGCGCGGCCTCAATGGGACGCACCACGAGGGGGAGGCCGGCAATGAAGGCGGCGAGAAACACCGCATTCTCAGAGAAGACAATGGAGAGTCCTGCCTCATCCAGAATCCCGCCCAATAAGCCGCCTCGTCCAAAAAGGAGGAGGAGCAGGTAGCCGAGCGCCACCGGCGGAAAAACGAGGGGGAGCGTCACGACGAAGCTCAGGGCCCGCACCCAGAAGGCGCTTCTTCTCGAAAAGAGGAGCGCAAGAAGGGGCGCAAAGAGAATGAAGCCTGCGCCCGCGGCAGCACAGGTCTTTGCCGTGAGTGTCACGGCAAAGAGAAGCTCAGGCGACTCCAGAAGCGAGCGCAGGGAATCCATCGGCGCTATGTCCGATCAGCGGACGACGCCGAATTTGTCGAGGATGGCATCCGCCTTAGGGGAAGCCAGCCACTGAAGGAACGCCTTCACGTCGGCTGCTTCTCCTTCCGCACCCTTCACGGGCTGCGCAGTCATGCGGATGGGTTCATATCCTTCCTTCACCGCCATGAAGCCCCCGAGCTTCGCCTTTCCCTGTCGGGCGGCGAGGAGATTGATGAAGCCCGCATCCATTTCGCCCTGGGAAACATAGGAAAGAACCTGCGGAACCATGGAGACGACGTTCATCTTGGGCGCAACGTCCTTGCCGAAAGCGGCGCCGTCAAGGAATTCCTTCGCGGCGCGGCCGTAGACGGCGGCCTTGGGGTCCGGCATGGCAATGCGCTTCACCTCGGGCTTGGCGAGATCAGACGGAGCCTTGAGCTCAAGTCCCTTCCTCCAGGCAAGGATCAGAGGCGTGTCGCCGAGGCGTACGCCGGCATCGGCGTTAAGGACCGTCGTGAACTTCTTAAGGCTCGTGGCGTCCGAAATCACGACCGTCACGGGACTTCCGCTCTTTACCTGCGCGAGCATCTGTCCGATGTTGCCGCCGAAGGCGCGCGAGACCTTGGCGCCCGTTTCCGCTTCGTACTTGTCGGCAAGGGCCTCGACCATCTTGACGTAGCCGCCGCCCGTCGTCACGGTCACCTGCGCCGAGGCGCCGGCAGAAAAGCCGAAGGCTGCAAGAACGGCAGTCGTCAAAAGAATCTTCTTCATGAAAGAGTCACCTCCGTAAAAGCACTCCGCGGAATTTCTGCGATCGTTCCGTCCTCTACGAGGAAGGCGCGGTCGGCGAGTCTCCTCATTTCTTCTTCCGAGTGCGTGATGTAAATAAAGGGAACATTCATTCGCCGCGACGCGCCGTCAATGAAATCCATGAGCACGTGCCGACGCCTGGGATCAAGGCTCGAGAGCGGTTCATCAAGAATGAGTAGCCGCTCGGCGCCCATGAGGGCCCGCCCGAGCGCAACGCGCTGCGCCTCGCCGCCCGAGAGCCCCGAGGGGAGGCGCTCAAGAAGCGGCTCAAGCCCGAGAATCTCAATCGTTTCGTCAAAATCAACCGCAGACTTCCGGCCGCCGAAGAGGCTCGGGAAAAGGATGTTTTCCCGTACCGTGAGGTGCGGAAAAAGCCGATGCGACTGAAAGACGAAGCCGATGCCGCGGGACTGCGGCGGCAGCGAAATGCGGCGTGCGCGGGAATAAACCGTCAGGCCTTCAAGTTCGATTTCGCCGTCATCGGGCCTCATCGCGCCCGAAAGGAGATTGGCAACCGTCGTCTTCCCGGCACCCGATTCGCCTCGAAGCACATTAATGCCGCGCTCAAGGTTGAGTTGAGCCTCAAGCGTGAAGCCGCCAAGCGTCTTTCGGAATCGGGCCTTCAGCATTTAGGAAACAGTCTCCCGCAGCAAAAAAACGTCGCTATTCCCAATATGAATAACGAGAAACAACTCTAGCTGATTGCCGCGTCTCCCGCAATAATCCTTTCGACGCAAGAAAAAGCGGTCCCGGGAATCCCAGAGACCGCTTCTCACAGAGCGCGGATTTCCCTTTCGGGAACCGATGCGCTTATTTGCCGAGCTTGCCCTTGAGCGCCCGGCAGGTTTCGGCGCCGTCAGCGACGAGACCGTAATCGGCCACTTCAAAGATCGGCGCTTCGGGGTCCTTGTCGACCGCAACGATCACCTTGGCATCCTTGATGCCGGCCGTGTGCTGGATGGCGCCCGAAATGCCGAAGGCCATGTAGAGCTGCGGGGCAATCATCTTGCCCGTCTGACCGACCTGCCAGTCGTTGGGGCAGAGCCCCATGTCGACCGCCGTGCGGGTGGCGCCGATGGCAGCGCCGCAGGAGTCGGCGAGTTCCTCGAGGGCCTTGAAGCCCGCTTCGTCGATGAGGCCGCGTCCGCCCGCGACGACAACGCGTGCGGAGACGAGTTCCGGACGATCGCTCTTCGTTTCCGTGAACTTCACGAAGCGCGAGGTATCGTCGGCATCGGGGCATTCGACGGTTTCAATGGGGGCGGCAACCTCGCCTTCCCCGGTCGCTTCGAAGGCGGTCGTGCGGACAGTGCCCACCACGACGACTTCTTCGGTTTCGACCGTCGCGAGGAGCGACCCGGCATAAATGCCGCGAACGAAGGTCTTCGGCCCCTTCACGGCGACCACATCGGAAATCGCCGTGAGGTCAAGCATTGCCGCAACGCGGGGCATGGCGGCCTTGCCAAGCGCCGTGGCGGCAAAGAAGATGTGGGAATACCCGGGAGCTTCCGCCGCAACAAGGTCCGCGAGGACCTCGGGGAGCTCCTGCGCGAGCTTCGCGTTCTCGGCGAGGATCACCGTGCGCACGCCCTTCAGCTTCGCAGCCTTCTCGGCGACGGCCTGGCAGCCGTTGCCGGCAACCAGAATGTCGACGGGCTCGCTCATCTGGAGGACGGCGGTGAGCGCATGCGCGGTCGCAGGACGCAGATTCACATTGTCATGATCAGCAATCAGAAGCGCAGTCATTCTTTCGTTCCTTCAAATCCTTAGATCACATGCGCTTCGTTGCGAAGCTTATCAACGAGCTCGTCCACGCTCGAAACCATCACGCCCGCCTTGCGTGCCGGCGGCGGCTCAACGGAAAGGGTCTTCACGCGCGGCGTGAGATCGACGTCGAGTTCGCCCACGGGAATCGCTTCCACGGGCTTCTTGCGGGCCTTCGCCATGGAGGGAAGCGTCACGTAGCGGGGTTCGGCAAGACGGAGGTCCGCCGTGATCACGGCCGGGATCGAGAGCGACACGGTCTGCGTGCCACCGTCGGTTTCGCGCGTGACGACGAGGCGTCCGTCATCCGCGAATTCGATTTCGCTCGCAAAGGCGCCGAGCGGATAGCGCAGGAGACCCGAAAGCATCGGGCCCGTCTGACCGCAGTCGTCGTCAATCGCCTGCTTGCCGAGAAGCACGATGCCGGGCTTCTCGCGCTCAACGATCTGAGCAAGAATCTTCGCGGCGGCGAGAGGTTCGACGGCGTCGTCGGTAACCACATGAATGGCGCGGTCGGCGCCGATCGCCATGGCGGTGCGCAGAACATCAACCGACTTCGCGCCGCCGATCGAAACGGCGACCACCTCTGAGGCCTTCCCGGCTTCCTTCAGCTCGACGGCCTCTTCAACCGCAATTTCATCGAAGGGGTTCATCGCCATGCGGGCGAGCTTGATGTCCGGTCCGGAATGGTCCGGGAGCGGGCGGACCTTGACCTTCGCGTCAACGACCCGCTTCACAGCAACTAATATCTTCATTGCGTTCCTCAACAAAATTGGGATGCGCCCCGGTCCGGAGCTCGCAGCCTGGGCTTCTTTCATTAACCGAAGCGCTGGCGGAACTTTCTGCGGAGGGGATAAATATGAAGGCGGAGAGAAGCTCCGCCTGAGAGCAATTCGCAATTATAACGGCGGGAATCCCTTAAAAATCGCCGCCGTTATGTGATTTTGAGTGGTTTTAGCCGCCTCTCAGAGAACGAGCGGAAGAACCGCTCCCGCTACGCAGGCGTAGCGGATGCCTTTGCCGACGGCAATGGCGAGAAGGCTCATGAGCGGGTCAATCCTGAGCCACCCCGCCGCCACCGGAATCGCGTCTCCCACGACGGGAAGCCACGCAAAAAGAAGCGCCCAGGCGCCCCAGCGCCTCACCCACAGGACGGCCTTCGTCTCCCGCTTCACCGTTGGGATGAAGCGGCCGATCACCCAGGAAGTCATGGAGCCCAGCGTGTTTCCTGCCGTCGCGACGGCAAGGAGCCAGGCCCAGCGCTCGGGCTGCGCGGCGAGCGCCCCGGCGAGCATCACTTCGGAGCCCCCGGGGAAAAGCGTCGCCGACACAAAGGCCGTCACGAAGAGCGCAATGTCGATGCTGTCGCTCGCAAAGAGCGCAAGCACCCATGCCGTCATGTCGCCCATCAGCGAAAGAGCGCCTTCATTTCAGCCGTGCGCTTCAGGGCCGCTTCCACGGCCTCGTCCATCATCCGGTCAATGTCGAGCCGGTTCATGACCTCGAGCGCCTTTGCCGTCGTGCCGCCCTTGCTCGTCACCTTTTCGCGCAGAAGCGAGAATTCCTCGCCGGACACGCGGGCAAGCTCTGCGGCGCCGTAGACCGTGCCGAGCGCGAGCGCATGAGCGCTCTCCTCAGAGAGCCCGCGCTTCAGGCCCGCCTTCTCGAGCGCCTCCATGAAGCGGAAAACGTAGGCCGGACCGCTCCCGGGGATAGCGCCCACAAGGTCGATCTCCGACTCATTCCTCACTTCGACGACCTCGCCCCCGGCGCGCAGCACTCGAAGCGCCGCCTCGCGAAGAGATTCATCCATCCCCTTAGGCGACCAGAGCCCTGCAATGCCGGCCCCGACCATCGCCGGGGTATTAGGCATCGCGCGCATGAGGGGGTAGCCTCCGAGCCAGCCGGAAAGAACGCCCGCTTCAATGCCGGCAGCGATCGAAAGCGCAGCGCCCTTCGGGTTCAGAAGCTTCACGATCGGCTCCACCGCCGCCTTCATGGTCTGAGGCTTCACGGCGAGCACCAGAAGATCGCAGGCCGTAATCCAGTCGCCCGGCTCCTTGTGCGTTCTGGCGCCCTGGGCTTCAAGCTTCTCGAGCTTTTCCGGATGATGATCCACCACATGAACCGTCAGGTCTTCGGTCTTCTCCTTGAGAAGCCCACCGATCAGCGCCGCGGCCATATTGCCGCCGCCCAGAAATCCTATCGTCAGCATGATTGTCTCCCAAATTCCAAATCAGGCTTTTTGCGCGTAATTGCGTTCGCCGAAAATGGCGCGGCCGATCCGCACCATTGTGGATCCGGCTTCAACGGCTTCGTCCATATCTGCGCTCATGCCCATGGAGAGCGTGTCGGCATGGGGATGAGACTTTTTAAATTGATTGAAGAGCTCCCGCATCGCGAGAAGCGGCTTCATGCGGGACTCATAGGTCTCCGCAGGCGCCGGAATCGCCATCAGGCCGCGCAGCCGCACGCGGGGCAGCTTTTCGATTTCCGCAGCGAGCGCTTCGAGCGCATCGGGCTGCACGCCCGACTTCGATTCCTCGCCGTCGATATTGACTTCGATAAGCAGGTTGAGGGGCGGAAGATCCTCCGGACGCTGCTCGGACAAGCGCCTGGCAATCCGTTCGCGGTCAATCGACTGCACCCAGTCGAAGCGCTCGGCGACGCCGCGCGTTTTATTGGCCTGAAGCGGCCCGATGAAATGCCATTCGAGCGCGAGTTCCGGATGGTGCTCGCGAAACCAATCCACCTTCGAGCACCCTTCCTGAGCGTAGTTTTCGCCGAATGCGCGGGCTCCGAGCTTCGCGCACTCGAAAAGCGCCTCCGCGCTGAAGGTCTTCCCGACAGCAAGAAGCATCACGTCGCCGGCGCTCCGCCCGGCCTTCTTCTCCGCCTCATGGAGCTCCCGAACAACGTGATTCCACCGGGCGTCCAGCCCGGGAGTCAGATCGGTCATGGCATTCCTTTAAAAGTAAATTTCAAGCGGGAAAGGTTATCGCGTTCGGATGCGCTTGCGCGCAAAAGGCGCGCCGCGTTTTTCCGCTATTGATTCAGGTCAAGGAAGAGTGCATCCAACTGAAAGGGATGCGCGTCTTTGAGCCTTTGCAGGAGTGCCGGCACGCCCTTCAGGAAGCACGGAAAGGATCACTTTTAAAGGAGAGTAGATGGAAGCGGCTACTCCAAGAGTGCATTACAAAGACGGCGTCCTCTCACTTCCGCTCCGGGCGCCTTTCATCTCCATTATAAATGCAGTGAGGATCACTCATTTATTTAATTGTTTTATATGAATAAAACTATACATTCACTGAATCAGGATCATTGTTGAAGATCAACTTTCGATCTCGAGAATTTCTTTCTCGTAGACTCCTTTGACATGAAGACGCACTTTTCTCCTCGAAGGGAGGTTCCTCATGTCAGTCAGCATCCATTTGAGCGCTTTTGCCGCAAAAGGCCGGGCCATCTTCTCCGCTTCCAAAACCGCTGAAGCCGGGGACCGCCTTGCCTCTGGGATCAGGGAGATCGACGACCTTCTCGACGGAGGATTCCCCAAAGCGGGACTCACCGAGATCCTCGTGCCGGCCTCTCGCCGCGGCGAAGTCAGGATGCTCCTCGGCGCGGTTTCTCATGCGGCTTCCGCCGTCTGGGTGCTCCCTGAGCGCGGATTTGAGCCGTTCCTCCCGGCCTTCGAGGCGTTCGGGATCGATATTTCCCGGGAACTCTTTGTGGTGCCGCCCACTGCAGAGGAGGCTTTCGACGCGGCCGAGCTCGCACTCTCAAGCGGCGAAGCCGAGGCCGTCGTCGCCTGGCTTCCGGCGCTCTCGCCGAAGCAGGACCGCATCCGCATGCGCAGGCTTCAGCTTGCTGCCCAAACGCACGGCGCCGCGCTTTTTGCGATCCGCCCGGCCGCGCTCGCCTGCCTCGCGCCCGAAGGGGTTCTCAGGCTCCTCTTTCTGCCGGAGGGCGCTCAGGAAATCCGCCTCCGTGCCATCCGGATGAACGCTTTCCTCAATACCGCAAAAGAAATTCTTCTCGACCCGTCGACGCTCGCCCTCGGTCAGCGGCCGGCGAATGCCCCGGATCATCAGTCTTCCAAGGACGAAAGAACCTCCCGGCCCTGCCAGCCGAGCCTCTTCCCGGAAGCGCTCCCTGCATTCTGATCCCCAAATCTTTTCGAGCCCGATCTCATGTCTCCGGATTTCACGATTCTCTATTTTCCGCAGCTTCTTCTGGCGCTCAACCCGAAGCGCCTCTCTGCCCGGTCTTCTGATCCCGCCGCGCTCGCGGTCGAAGGCCGCATCGAAGCAAGGAACGCCGCTGCCGACGCGCACGGGATCCGCCGGGGAATGACAGAAAAGGAAGCCCTGCTGCGCCTTCCCGGTCTCAGCCTTGAACATGCGAGAGCAACCGCCGCCGCTGAACTCACGACGCTGATGCTTCTTCTCGCGCGGCGCTATTCAAAGGAAGCCCGGCTCATCCGCTCTCCCGGATCCGGCGCGGCGGCGCTCCTCCTTCACTGCGGGTGCGAGGAAGCCGAAAAAGCGCATGCATGCTTTGAGGCGCTCGGTTTCAACAACCTTGCAGCATCCGCCTCCACCCTGATGGAGGCGCTTCAGAAAGCAGCAGGTTCGGCAGAAGACGTAGAGGAATCCTTCGACGCCGAAGGCCTCGTGAAGCACGCCCGTGCATTCGGCGCGAGCGTCCCGAATCTTCCGGAAATGAATGAAGCCCTCGCGCTCCGGGCAACGCTTGATCCGGACGCGAAGCCCCTTCAGGCGGAGCGCATGGCTGCTGCCGTCAGCGCCTGGGCAGCGGCGGAAGAATTTAATCGGCTGACCCTGGAAATCGCGCTTCGCGATGAAGCGGCCCGTCCGGTCAGGCGCTTTTGGGAGCACTCGCGCGTCTTTTTCTTCGACGAGACTGGCTCGGAAGAGACAACCGGAGAGCTCGCGCACTTTTTGCTGGAAGCCGCTTCCGCGACGCTGCTCGGGAGTCTTTCGCTGAAGGTTCGCGGCGAAAAACGCATCCGTGAGGCGTCTTCACTCGTCCAGAAGCTCGAGGAGCGCTTCGGCTCAAGGCGCGTCTTTCAGCTCGAGCGGACGGGCAGGATGCTTCCTGAAACGCTTCAGAGACACGTGCCCGCTGAAGCGCTTCGCCCTCTGGCGCTCCAGCGTACGCCGGTCAGAAGTGATGCGGGAGGGCTTCCCTTCCCGACGGAAGTCTTTCCGGAACCGCGCGAGCTTCCCCTCGGCAGCGGACTTCAGCCGGTCCTTGAAGGACCGCTCGCGCTCGAAGCCGAAGACCGCGCGATAAACGGAAGAACCTACTACAGCGCCCGGAGCGTTCGCGGCGAACGCCTCTGGCTCTATCGCGAGGATGCGTCCGGAAGATGGTTCCTGCAGGGCCGATTTGCCTGATTTTTCATTGACCGAAGACGTCATTCTGAAGAGGAGCGGTTGCTAAAATTTTGCTCTAAAAAAACCTGCAACCGATACCTCCTCATGCCACGGCCTGTACTGCTTCACAGCTGCTGCGCGCCCTGCTCGAGCGCCATCCTTGAATGGCTCCTTCAGCACGACTACGCCCCGACCATTTTCTACTTCAATCCGAACATCTTCCCTCAGGAGGAATACCTCGTGAGGAAGAACGAGTGCCAGCGCTATGCGGCGAAGCTCGGCGTCCCCTTTGTTGACGGCGATTACGACCACGCGCTCTGGCGCGAGTCGGTGAAGGGGCTCGAGAATGAACCCGAACGCGGCGCGCGCTGCCGCGTCTGCTTCGGCGTGCGCATGCTCGCCACCGCCCGGACCGCGAAGCGACTCGGCATTGAATCCTTTACGACGACGCTCGCAGGGAGCCGCTGGAAGCGGCTCGAACAGATCCGCGAGGCGGCCGAAGAAGCCGCACGCCTCACGCCCGGGACAGCCTACTGGGACATGAACTGGCGCAAAGGCGGTCTGCAGCAGCGTAGGGGCGAGCTTCTCAAGGAAGAGGGCTTCTACAACCAGCTCTGGTGCGGCTGCGAATTTTCGATGGGGCACCTTGCCCTGCGCCCGATTGAGGAGATCCCGGTCTATGCGCGCGAATTCGTTCTGAAGCTCGGGGACAAAACCAGGGAAGCGAAGGAAGAGGAGAAGCGCTCATGACCGCGCTCATCACCGTTCTCGGCTACGTCGCCGTCATCCTCATCGGCATCTTCATCCGCGCGCAGGGACTTGTCCCGAGAGATCTCGCGAAGCCCGTGGGATTCCTCGTTCTCAACATCACGCTTCCCTGCGCGATCATCACGTTTCTGAACGGCGTCACGCTTCCGGTCGAACTCCTCGCCACCATCCTCATTCCGATTACGGCGACCTGGATCATGATCGGCATTGCCTGGCTCATGACGCACCGGCGGCCTGACCGGGATAAGGCGGTTCCCTTCGCCATGCTCAACATGTCGAGCTTCAACGTGGGGACCTTCGCCATGCCCTTCACGATGGGGCTGGTTTCGCCGCTCGGCTTTCTCGTCGTCTGCCTCTTTGATATCGGGAACGCCATCATGTGCACGGGCGGCACCTACGCCTTTGCATTCCGCGGCAACGGCGGAGCGCTCAAAGCCCTCATGAACGTCTTCCGCACGCTCGCGCACGCCGCTCCCATCTGGACCTACCTCATTCTCATCACGCTTTCCTTCCTGGAGATCAGGGTGCCCGGTCCTATTCTGCAGTTCTGCAAGCTCGTGGGGGGCGCCAATACCTTCCTCTCGATGCTCCTCATCGGGCTCTCGATCAACCTCGCGATCAACTGGGAAAAGTTCGGCGAGCTTTTCAAAATGATGTGCGTGCGCTACGTCGTCAACGCGCTCATCGCCGTCGGCCTCTACTTCCTGCTGCCCTTTCCCCTCGAAGTGCGCCAGGCAATCGCCGTCACGATGATGTCGCCGCTTCCCGTCATGGGCGTCATCTTCACGATGAAGGCGAATCTCGACTGGGAGGCCGCCGCCAACATCAATTCCGTTTCCGTCCTGGTATCGGTGGCCATCATGTGCGCCATGCTCGCCGCGTTTACGGGTTGACGTCTCGAAAATTCCGAACCTCCCCGACGCCCCTAAAATAGAAAGTTCCGATACGGAATTCTCTCGGAAATTTCAAAAAAATGAATATTTTCCTCATTCTCTTCCTGGCTATTCTCGCGATTGCAGTGCTTCTGCGCTTTCGCGTGATGATCGGCCTCGCCATTCTCGCGGCGGGCGCCGTCATGTGGATTCTGAACGACCGGTCGCTCGCAACGCTCTGGTCGAGCGCCGTGGAAACGGCGACGCTTCCGAGAACCTACGACCTCATCTTCGCGCTCTACTTCGTCATGTGCCTTGAGGTGCAGCTGAGAAAATCCGGAACGCTGAAAGGCATGGTCGAAGCCTTGAACCGGCTCTTTTCCTCCTCGCGCATCACGCTCGCCGTCATGCCCGCGTTCCTCGGGCTTCTCCCGTCGCTCGGGGGGGCGCGCTTCTCCGCCCCGATCGTTCAGGCGGCAAGCGAAGGGATGAATATTTCTCCGGCCCGGAAAGCCTCCATCAACTACTACTTCCGCCACATCTTTGAGACATCAAGCCCGACGGTTCCCGGAATGCTCCTTGCCTGCGCGATTGCCGGCATTCACCTCTCCGACCTCGTGCTTCACCTCATCTGGTTCGCCGCAGCCACCTTCATCGTGGGCTGGTTCGTGCTTCTCGCGCCCCTGAAGGGCGAGGATCACGTCAAAAAGGAGGTCTCGACGGGGGCTTCGCGCCTTGCGGACTTCGGGAACGTCGCCCTTGCGATCTCCCCGGTTGTTCTCAACATTCTCCTCATGCTCATCTTCAACATGCCCGCCGGCATTGCGATGGGCATTTCCGTGCTCGCGCTCATCCCGACCTTCTATTTCCTCAAGCGCCCCGTGCCCATCAAGGACATTATCCTCGAGGCCTTCGACCGAAAGCTCCTTCTCAACGTCGTGATGATTCTCTACTTCATTTCGCTCCTTTCCGGCACCGGAGTGCTTGACGAAACGCTCGCGGCTCTGAAGGCGCTCCCGCTTCCGACTCCCGTGATCTTTGCGATGCTCTCCGTCCTGGTCGGCCTTCTCACCGGCATGTCCCAGGGCTACATCGCGATGGCGATGCCGATCTGCGCGGCGATTGCCCCGGGAAGCCTCACTTACGCCGGCATGGCGATGGTATTCGGCTGCATCGGCCAGATGCTCACGCCCGTGCATCTCTGCTTCACGATTTCGGTGGACTACTTCAAGGCCGACTTCTTCCAGTCCTTCAAGCAGATCTTCATCTGCGAAGCGATCCTTGCCGTCATCTTCTCCGCCTGGACCTACTTCACATGGGCCTAAGCACAAACGCTTAAGATTGAGCGTTCTAAAATATCCAATTCTTCTTTTCCGCTTCCCGGGCGGCCTCACTTAATCCACGCCGCCTGCGGAACGCGAACGAGTTTTTCCGGAGCTTTTCGACATGAAAGAAATTCGCACCCGCATCGCGCCGAGCCCCACCGGCATGATGCACCTCGGTACCGCGCGCACGGCCATTTACTGCTGGGCTGTCGCCCGTCACTTCGGCGGCAAGTTTCTCCTGCGCATCGAAGATACCGATCAGGTGCGCTCGACCAAGGAAGCCGTGCAGGTGATTCTTGACGGCATGAAGTGGCTCAACCTCGACTACGACGAGGGCCCCATCTATCAGATGGACCGTCTTGCCCGCTATAAGGAAGTGGTCGACCAGATGCTCGCCGACGGCCGCGCCTACTACTGCTACGCGACCCCGGAAGAACTCGATGAGCTTCGCGAAGCGCAGCGCGCCCAGGGCCTCAAGCCCCGCTACGACGGCCGCTGGCGTCCTGAAAACTGCAAGGGCCGCCCGATTCCCGAAGGCGTGAAGCCCGTGATCCGCTTCCGCAACCCCGACGAGGGTGCGGTGACCTGGGACGACGCTGTCTACGGCCCCATCACGGTTCAGAATTCCGAGCTCGACGACCTCATCATCATGCGCAACGGCATCCCCACCTACAACTTCGCCGTTGTGGTGGACGACTGGGACATGAAGGTGAGCCACGTGATCCGCGGCGCCGACCACATCAACAACACCCCGCGCCAGATCAACATCTACCGCGCGCTCGGCGCTGAGGTGCCCGTCTTCGCGCACCTCCCGCTCATCTGCGGTCAGGACGGCCAGAAACTCTCGAAGCGCCACGGCACGGTGTCCGTTCTCGAATACGAAAAGAAGGGCTACCTCCCCGAAGCGATCTTCAACTACCTCGCGCGCCTGGGCTGGGGCCACGGCAATATGGAGAAATTCTCCCGCGAGGAGCTCGCCAAGGTCTTCGACCTCAGGGACTGCTCGCGCGCTTCCGCCCGCATCGACTGGAAGAAGCTTGACTGGCTGAACGGCCAGTACATGAAGGAAGCCGACGATGCGCGCCTCGCGGAACTCGTTCAGCCCCGCATCGAAGCCCGCGGCGGCCTCATTGAGAATGGTCCCGACCTCGTTCAGGTCTGCGGTCTCCTGAAGACCCGCAGCGCCACGCTCGAAGCGCTCGCCGACGCCGCGCTCTTCTTCTATGTTGAGAAGGATGCGGACCCCGAAGACCTCGCCACTGCCCTCGCCGACGGAGGCCGCGAAGCGCTCGCGCTCTTCGGCGAAAAGCTGAAGGCCCTTGAGGAAGTCACCCCTGAAAACGTCTACCACGCCATTCAGGCCGTCATGACGGAACGCGAAATCCCGATGAAGGTGCTCGCCACGCCGCTTCGCGTCGGCGTCTGCGTTGCCGACCACACGCCGCAGATCGACCGCACGCTCTGCCTCATCGGCCGCGAAAAGGTGCTCGCCCGCATCGCTAAGGCGCTCGCCTAAAAGGAAGCAGTTTCCGACTTCTTAAGAAAAGGGACGGTCCGAAAGGATAGTCCCTTTCTTTTTTTCGAGCTTTTGGGATCGAGGCACTTGCTTTTTTGAAGAGACTTCTGTATAGTTCGACCTCTCCGCAGTGATGTCCCCATCGTCTAGCGGTTAGGACGGCAGCCTCTCACGTTGTCAACTCCGGTTCGAATCCGGATGGGGACGCCAAGCATCACGGCGAAAAGAAACCCTGCTCTATCGGCAGGGCTTTTTTGTTTCAGGCGGAGCACTTTGGCGGAAAGCATTTCTCAAAGAGCCTCTTCGCGCCGATGTCCCCATCGTCTAGCGGTTAGGACGGCAGCCTCTCACGTTGTCAACTCCGGTTCGAATCCGGATGGGGACGCC
>CAKQON010000016.1 GCA_934255515.1 uncultured Sutterella sp. | reverse complement strand
ACTCCTGCGAATATCGCATGTTTTGCCACTCCATGAAAGGTTGAATGGGTGGCGAAAGTTAGTATGACATCTAATGGAGCTTGACCAGATGCAGATTTCAGGCTTCCTGGAGGGCGAGTATTTCTTCAATGAATACTGGAGCACGACGGTCGGCGCCCGCCTCACCGGGGGCGATATCTTCGGAACGCACGTGACGCCGCGCGCATACCTTGTGTTCAAGCCGAATGAGGTTCTTTCCTTCAAGGGCGGCGTTGCCGGCGGCTACAAGGTGCCGAGCGTGAAGGAACTCACAGACGGCATTTATGAAGTCAACGGGGGCAGGCCAAACAATGATCCGAGATTCGGCAATCCGGATCTTGAGCCTGAAGAGTCCTGGAACTACGAACTTCCCGGAACGCTTGCCTTCCCGAGCGTCGGCAGTCTCACTGTGTCGGGCTTCTTCACGGACTTCAAGAACAAGATCGACTACGAGGACTCGACTTGGTACATGGATGGATATGACAAGGCCATTGACATCGAGCGACGCATCAATATCGGCACGGTTGAAGCCAGGGGCATCGAGGTCCTTTTCTCATCAGCCGTCTTCAATGGGTTCAGCCTACCGGGCAGCTACACCTGCACGAAGTCTGAGATCAAGTCGGGCGAAGATAACGGCAAGCCCTTGAGCTCGCTTCCCGAGCATGTCATTTCCGCGAAGCTGAGTTATGAAAACGGCGGCTTCGGCACATTCCTGCGCGTACGCGCCAAGATGGATATGGCCAATACCGGCAAGAGCGTGCCCGATGCGACGAAATATCCCGAATACAACGACTATGTTGTCGCCGACCTCGGTCTCAGTTATCGCTACCAGAAGAATCACAACTTCGCCCTGACGGTCAACAACCTCTTCGACAAGGAGTTCTACGACTGGACGCCATCGTACAAGGACGGGAAGATTTCTGGCTATCAGAACCTCTATCGCGACTATTTTGAGGGCCGCAATTTCTGGTTCTCGTACACCTATTCCTTCTGATGAAGGCAGGGATGCCTGAGAGGTGGCATTCCCTTCTTAGCCCGACCGCCGTAAAGGATGGTCGGGCGGGTTCTTCTGCTAAAGACGCTGAAACTCTCTCATGTGATGCTTTAAGCATAGTTCTTTAGAATGAGACGCAACTAAATTACATTTTCTTACAATTAAATAAGAATGATTTTCATTCGTTTGCGGCAGGAGAAGTAGGGTTTCATCCTATTGTTTTTTTGGGAATCAATAATTTGTATGTCGTTTTGAGAGAGAGCTGAAGCGACTCATTACAAGGGAATGAAACTCATTTACATTTGAGTACTATTCGAGCGGGACGCGCTCGGAGGTCTGAAGAGGCCTTGGCGCGCCTAGCACCATCAACCATAAGGCCCGCGGTCGGAACGGAATTAGCGTCTCCAGGCATTGAAGCGAGGTCTTACGCACGCATTCGACAACAATGAACTACAACCGCAAAGCTCTCGTCATGCTCCCGCTTGCGATGGCAGTTTCCGCCGCCTTCGCCGCCGATGACGACTACACCACTCTCGACACTTCCGTTGTTTCCGCTGCCGGCTATGCGCAGGACACGCGCGAAGCGCCCGCGAGTGTTTCCGTGATTACGGAAAAGGAACTCGCGACGAAGCCTGTTTCCGACCTTGGTTCCGCCATCGGCGATGTTCCGGGCGTGGACATCTCTACCAACAAAATGGGCGCCGCCGACATTGCGATCCGCGGCTTCGGTTCTGCCTACACGCTGATTCTTGTTGACGGCCGTAAGCAGAATACGTCGACGAGTATGGTCAATAACGGCTTTGACCCGGGGCGCGTCTTCATGCCGCCCGTCGGCGCTATTGAGCGCATCGAAGTGATTCGCGGGCCGGCGTCTACCGTCTGGGGTTCGGACGCTGTGGGCGGCGTCGTGAATATCATCACGAAGAAGCATCCGGAAAAGTTCACGGGTTCCATTTCGGTGGATCGCACGCAGTTCGACGATGACGACAGTTACGGAAATCGCTGGGGATCGAGTGTTTACCTCGGCGTGCCTATCAAGGAAGATGCGCTTTCGCTGCAGCTGCGCGCGCGTTATTTGGGGCGTGATGCATCCGGACTTAAAAAGCCCGGGGTCACAAGCGGGAATCCCTATGCCACGCATTCACCTACGGAAGGGTTTACGGGCAATATCGGCGGACGTCTCGACATGACGCTAAATCCCACAAACGATCTCTATGTCGATGCCGACTATACGCGCTATAAGGGCGGTGCTAGGAATACTAGCAAGAACAGCATCGAGACGTATCGTTGGTGGAACAAGTACAACGCCGTAATCGGGCATCAGGGCAAGTACGACATCGGCACACTTGACAGCTACGTGCAGTACAACGCACTCGAACAGGTCAAAACCAAGAGTAGTCCAAAGGGTTTGGCTGGACCTTGGAAAGAAGCGTCCGGCAGCCCTATGATGGCGAGCCGCAGCTACATGTTCAACACCAAGCTCACGACGCCCATGGATTTTGGTTCCAACGGGAACCTTATGCTTTCTAGCGGCCTTGAGGGTGAATACGAAACTTTTGAGGACAATACTTCAAGCACCAAGCTCGATCTTGATCAAACGATTCTTTCGGCCTTTGCGGAAGGAGAGTACTTCATCAATGAAGAGTGGATCGCGACTCTTGGCGGTCGTTTGCACTGGAGCGACATCTTTGGCGCGCACGTTTCTCCCCGAGCCTATCTCGTCTACAAGCCGACGGAGATCATCAGCTTCAAGGGCGGCGTCGCGAATGGGTATAAAACACCTGCTATCAAAAAGCTGACCGACGGTGTCTACAGCTACAACAACAAAGACGGAACGAAAGTTTATGGCAATCCGGATCTGGATCCGGAAGAAAGCTGGAGCTACGAACTCTCCACGACGCTGCAGCTGCCGAGCGCCTTCAGCCTGACGCTCGGCGTCTTCTGGACGGATTTCAAGAATCAGCTGGATACAGAAACGATTAATGCCAATGGTGATACGCAGGACGTCAACAACGGCAAGGTGCGCTCGAAAGGCTTTGAAGTTCTACTCAATACGGCGTCCTTCTACGGCTTCCGCTTCTCGGGCGGCTATACCTTTACCGATGCGGAAATTCGTTCGGGCGATCTGACGAGTCGCAATGCAACTAATGGTGGGATTACCGATTGGTCAGACAGCAAGCGGCCCAACGAACTGCCGCGCCACTCTCTGACGGCTCGTCTTGACTACGACTACCAGACCTTCAACGCGTACATCAAAACAACATCGAAGTTTGATGCTGAACGTCAGTCGACGAAGGGATCTGCCAATCTCGACAAGTACAAGAACTACACGATTCTCGACATCGGTGCGTCCTATGTTTGGGCGAAGAACCATACGTTTGCGGTCGCGCTCAACAACGTGACGGATGTGGGTCTTGACTGGGTCGAGAATCTGACGGGCGACGGGTATGCCAACGCCTATCGCGACTACCTGGACGGGCGCAACCTCTGGGTCTCCTACACCTACTCCTTCTGATGAACGCATAAGCGTCTGACGAAAGGATCTTTAATCACGGGCTCGATCGGCTTTCCCGCCGGTCGAGCCGAAACTGTAAATCGGGGAGCGCTTCCCGTTTCCCTCTTCACTTCCGTTTGTCTGAGGTTTAAAGAATGGAATTCCTCAAGGAAAGCGTTGACTACGCGATCTTCGCCATTTTGGGCTTGATGGGCTTCATCACGATCTGGCTCACGATCGAGCGACTGATGTTCATGAAGAAGTGCCGCCCTTCGGACTATGAGACGAAGGACGAGTACGACGAAGCGCTCACCAACAATCTGACCACGCTCTACATCATTTATTCGAACGCCCCCTATGTCGGGCTTCTCGGGACGGTGATCGGCATCATGATCACCTTCTACGACATGGGCCAGTCCGGAAACATCAATGCGTCCGACATCATGACGGGCCTTTCGCTCGCGCTTAAGGCGACGGCACTGGGTCTTACGGTCGCAATCCCGACCCTCATCATCTACAACGGCCTTCAGAGAAAGATCAACGTTCTCTCGTCTCGCTGGAAGGACGCCAAAGGGGAGCAGTAAATGATTGAGATCCCGAAAAAGGAACCGCTCAATATCGTTCCCTTTATCGACATCATGCTGGTGCTTCTGGCCATGGTGCTGTCGATTTCCACCTTCATCGCCAAAGGCGAAATCCAGATCAATTTGCCGAAGTCGAAAACGGCAGCGGCTCCCCAGCAGGCCGGTCAGCATCCGAAGCTCGTGCAGGTGGATGCTGCCGGAGACTTCTTCTGGGACGGCGAAAAGATGTCGTTCGACGAGCTGAACGACGTGATCGCCAACATGCCCCGCGAGCAGCGCGTACTGCTACGCATTGACAAAGAATCGAAATTCGACCGCTTCATTCAGGTGATTGACCTCTTCAAGGCGAACAACCATGAAAACTTCACCATCGCAACAGAAAAAGAAGGACACTGAGCGCTCCGTTCAGTCGTTCCTTCTTGCGTGCTGCGTGTACGCGCCGCTCATCTGGGTGATGTTCTGGAGCGCGCCGGCGCTTACTTATAAGCCGTCGGGCCAAGTGGCGTCGGTCTCGTTGTCGTTCGCCCAGATTTCCGGCGGCGGAGCGCCGCAGGAAGAGGTTGCTCCTGAGCCGCAGCCCGAGGCAGCGCCGGAACCAGAGCCCGAGCCGGAACCAGAACCGCCTCAGCCGGAACCCGAACCCGAGGCGCCGCCGCCCGAACCGGAACCGATTCCTGAGCCCGAGCCAGAACCAGAGCCGATTCCGGAGCCTGAACCGGAGCCTGAGCCGGAACCCGTGCCGGAACCGCCCAAGCCGGAACCCAAGCCTGAGCCGAAGCCCGAACCTCCGAAGCCCGTCAAAAAGGAAGTGGTGAAGCCGGTTGAAAGGCCGAAGCCAAAGCCTGAAAAACGGGTTGAAAAGAAGGTCGAGAAGCCGAAGGTTGAAAAGGTGAAGGCCGTTGAGACGCCGAAGAAGGCGGATGCGCCTCAGGCCGCCGCGGCGCCCAAAGCCATTGCCCCTGGGCCTGCTGCTCAACCTGTCGGCGCCCAGACGGCGCGTGCAGAGAACGGCATCTCCACGCTTGTCTATGGCGAAGTCGATGATCCCTTCCTCTCGGAAGTGAAGCGCGCAGTGGAAGCTTCTCTTCACTATCCGAGAAAGGCGAGAATGTTCAGCATCGAGGGCACGGCCGTGGTTCAGTTCATCGTGAACCAGAGCGGCAAGCTTACGGAACTCAGAATCTTCAAGTCAGCCGGACACCCGATGCTCGACAAGGCGGCGCTGCGTGCCGTTGCGGACGCGGAGTCGCGCTGGAGTCAGCCGAAAGGAACCGTAAGGCTCCGCTTTCCGATTCAGTTCCAGCTGAAGGGGTGATTTTCATTTTCAGAGCCTGAGAAGCCTCCGTTCCCGGCCGCACTCAAACGCAAAGAGCGTGCCGGAACGGAGGCTTTATCATTGCCGGGTTATGAACGAAGCCGCTTCATCGAATCCGGATAAAAAAGAGACGGCGCCTGCGGGAGAAGCACCCCGCCCGGGCGTGCGGGTTGTCGCGCGTCTATACGGCGAGCCGATGACGGAACTCCCGGAGGGGCTCTACATTCCGCCCGACGCGCTTGAAGTTATTCTCGAGCGTTTTGAGGGACCGCTCGATCTTCTTCTATGGCTTATCCGCAGCCAGAAGTTCGACGTCATGGACATTCCGATGACGAAGCTCACGGAACAGTACATGGCTTATGTTGAGCTCATTCGCCGCTCGAACCTCGAGCTTGCATCGGCCTACCTCGTGATGTCCGCGACGCTCATGGCAATCAAGAGCAGAATGTTGCTGCCCAAACGCCCTGATGCGCAGGAGGGGGAAGAAGCCGAGGACCCGAGAGCCGAGCTCATGAGGAGGCTCCTCGAATACGAACGCATGCGGGAGGCGGCAAGGCTTCTCGACGAGCTCCCGCGCCTGAACAGGGATTTTCTGGTCCCGGCGGGGGGCTTCTCCGACGTGCCCGTCAAGGATCTTCCGGTCATAACGCCGGCAGAGCTTTCGCTTGCCTGGGAAGCGGTGGAAGCCAATGCCGCGCTATCGGCAAGCCACCACGTAACGCGGGAGGAGCTCTCGGTGAGAGAGCACATGACGGGGATTCTCAGGATGCTTCAGGGGCAGGACTATGTTCGCCTCACAGACCTGATGGACGACGAAGCCGATCAGCAGCAGCTCACCGTGTGGCTTCTCGCATCGCTTGAGCTAGCGAAGATCTTCCTCATTCAGATCCAGCAGGCGGAGTCCTACAGTCCCGTGTACCTTCGCAATGACAACCGGTCATTCATGGTCTATGAAGAGGTGCCTTCGACCGATAAGGAGAAGACACCCGAGGAACTCGAAGCCGAATGGAAGGAATTTTTTGAGGGTATTCAGCTCCCCGGCACCCAGGGAACGCTCTTCTAAATACAAAAAGGCCGCCCGGAGAGAATCCCGGACGGCCTTAAGGCGCTCATTTTTCAGTCCTTCAATCAGGCCTGAAGCTTAGCCTTTTCCTTCTTTTCTTCCTCAGCGAGTTCCGCAAGGACAATATCGGCGCGCGCCATGGCGAATTCCATGTCGGGGACGAGATTGGGTCCGAGCGCCTGCGCAATGCCCGTGCGTTCAAGCTGACGCAGCGGATGGCCGGAAGCGCCCGCGATGATGAGCTCGTGATGATGACGGTGGAGCGCTCTCACGAAGACTTCGATCTGGTCCATCGCGGAATTGTCGATGTTGACGAGATCCGTGAAGTCGAGAATGACGATCTTCGCGGAGCCCGCGGCCATGAGTCGGTGCGGATCGGTGACGTGCTCGAGCTTCGAGATGGAGCCGAAGAAGAGCGCGCCACGGATGTGCCAGGCTTCAACCGTATCGGGCATGTGGAAGGGCAGCGTCGCGGGTTCCACAACCGTGATGTTGTTCATGCGGATGAGGAAGAAGATGCAGGCGACCACAAGGCCGAATTCCACAGCGACCGTGAGGTCGAAGATCACCGTAAGGAAGAAGGTGAGCAGAAGCGTCGCCTTGTAGGAAAGCGACATGCGCTTGAGGCGCACGAATTCCCTCCAGTTGCCCATGTTCCAGGCAACGAAGACAAGAATTGCGGCGAGCGCGGCGAGCGGAATGCTCGCGGCAAGCGGAGCGGCGACGAGGATGACGACGAGAAGCGTCACGGCATGCACCATGCCGGCCACGGGCGAGAAGGCGCCCGACTTGATGTTCGTTACCGTGCGGGCAATGGTGCCCGTCGCCGGAATGCCGCCGAAGAAGGGCACAATGATGTTTGCGACGCCCTGCCCCATCAGTTCTTGGTTGGGGTCGTGGCGGTCGTCGGTCATCGTGTCTGCAACGCGCGCACAAAGGAGGCTCTCGATGGAGCCGAGAACGGCGAGCGTGAGCATGGCGCCGTATAGCTGCTTGGCGCTCTGCCAGTCGAATTCGGGAAGCGTTAGTTCGGGAAGACCCTGCGGGATGCCGCCAAACTTGCTCCCGATCGTTTCGACCGGAATATTGAAGAGGCTTACGAAGAGGGTCGAAAGGATAAGGACCACGACGGTGCCCGGCAGGTGCGCAAGCCAGCGCTTCCACTGGGGGCCGTTCATCGAATAGCCCTTCGGCCAGAAGAAGATCACCAAGAAGCTCGTGAGCGCAATGCCGAAGGCCCAGGGGTTGAAGGTCTTGATGTGCGCGATGATCGTGAGGATCATCTCAAAGAAGTCCGCCGGCATCTTCGCGATTGAGAGACCGAGGAAGTCCTTCACCTGCTGCAGGCCGATCATCACGGCGATGCCGTTCGTGAAGCCGATCACGATTGAAATCGGGATGAACTTGATGAAGCCCCCGAGCTTGAAGAGCCCCATGAAGAAGAGGATGATGCCCGAGCCGATCGTCGCGAGCATCAGGTTCGAGAGCCCGTACTGGGCGATGATGCCGTAGATGATGACGACGAAAGCGCCCGCGGGGCCGCCGATCTGCACGCGGCAGCCGCCTAAGAGCGAAATCAGAAAGCCCGCGATGATGGCCGTATAAAGGCCGGCTTCGGGCGGAACGCCCGAGGCGATGCCGAAAGCCATGGCAAGCGGGAGCGCCACCATGCCGACGGTAAGGCCGGCAGAGATGTCGCGGGTAAGCATGTGGCGGCTGTAGCCCTTGATGCTGTCAAGGAGTACAGGCCGGAAGTGCGCGAGCGGCAGATGGTGCAGGAGTTCTCCTGCCTGCTTTGAGAAGCTCATTTTTTTTGAGAGAAAAGAAGAGCGAGAGGGAAAAAAGAGAGGGCCAATAGTTTAAGAAAAAAGGCGCGGCCATATGGCCGCGCCCCTTTGCGCTAACTCAAAGCGATGGTCCGTTTCGGACCTAATCGCGGGTTAATCCTTAGCGGATGCGCATGCCGGGCTGAGCGCCCGAATCCGGCGAGAGGAGAAAGAGCCCGAGCGACTTGTCGGCCGCATCCGACGCCGCGAGCACCATGCCTTCGGAGACGCCGAAGCGCATCTTGCGCGGAGCGAGGTTCGCGATCATCACCGTCAAACGACCTTCGAGGTCGGCGGGCTTGTAGGCGCTCTTGATCCCCGAAAAGACGTTGCGGGTGCGGCCTTCACCCAAGTCAAGCGTGAGGCGCAGGAGCTTCGTCGACCCTTCGACCTCTTCGCACTTGACGATCTTCGCCACACGCAGGTCGACCTTCGTGAAGTCGTCGATCGTCACTTCAGGAGCGATCGGCTCGCTGCCCGGAACCGTAGGTTCGGGCTCGGGTGCCTTTTCCGGCACGAGAACGTTGAGCTGGCGCTCCATGTCGACGCGCTGCATGAGGTGCTGATAAGGCTTGATCTGAGAGGCGCTCGAGAGGTGCTTGGCGGCATCGGCCCAGGCAAGCGGAGCGATCGAAAGGAAGTTTTCGACGCGTTCGGCCGTGGCGGGAAGCACGGGCTTGAGGCAGAGCGTAAGGATCCTGAAGCATTCAAGCGCGACGGAGGAAACGTGGTGGAGTTCCTCAGCCTTACCGGGGTGCTTGGCGAGCTCCCAGGGCTTCATTTCGTCGACGTACTCGTTGACGAGGTCGGCCAGTTCCATAACGAGACGCGTGGCGCGGGCGAATTCGCGGCCTTCGTAGAAGGCGGAAACTTCAGGAACGCGGCTCACGAGCTTGTCGACCAGAGGATCCGTCATGGCGGAATCGAGCACTCGGCCCTCGAAGCGCTTCACGATGAAGCCAGCGGCGCGGGAGGCGATGTTCACGTACTTGCCGATCAGGTCGGAGTTGACGCGCTGCGCGAAGTCGAGCTTCGTGAAGTCGACGTCCTCAACGCGCGAGTTCATCTTGGCGGCCAGGTAATAGCGCAGCCATTCGGCGTTCATGCCGAGCTTCAGATACTCCAGGGGAGAAATGCCCGTGCCGCGGCTCTTGCTCATTTTTTCGCCGTTCACGGTCATGAAGCCGTGGGCGTTGATGTGATCCGGCACGCGGAAGGGCTTGCCGGAGAACTTCAGCATGGCAGGCCAGAAGAGCGTATGGAAGTAGATGATGTCCTTGCCGATGAAGTGAATCTGTTCGGTCTCGGGGTCTTCGAGGAACTTCTCGAAGTCGAAGCCCTTCTTTTCGGAATAAGCCTTGAGGGCGGCAAGATATCCCACAGGCGCATCGAGCCACACGTAGAAATATTTGCCCGGAGCGTCCGGGATCTCAATGCCGAAGTAAGGCGCATCGCGCGAGATGTCCCAGTCGGCGAGGTGTCCGTCGGCGCCGAGCCATTCGCTGTCCTTGGCGAGCACTTCTTCCTGCACGGAGGGCTTTCCATCCTTGCCCGTGCCCTTCGTCCAGTGGCGCAGGAACTCAACGCACTGCGGGTCGGAGAGCTTGAAGAAGTAGTGCGTGGACGTACGCAGTTCCGGGCGCGAACCCGAAAGCGTCGAATAGGGATTGATCACCTCAGTGGGCGAATAGACGGCCGAGCACTTTTCGCAGTTGTCGCCGTACTGGTCGGGAGCGCCGCAGCGCGGGCAGGTACCCTTGATGAAGCGGTCCGCGAGGAACATGCACTTCACGGTGTCGTAGAACTGTTCGACATCCTTCGTGTAGATGAGGCCTGCGGCCTTGAGGCGAAGGTAGATTTCCTGCGAGAGCGCGTGGTTTTCCTTCGAGTCGGTCGAACCCCAGTAGTCGTGGCTGATGTGGAAGCCGTCGAGGTACTGCTTGCGGCCAGCGGCGATTTCAGCAACGAAGGCCTGCGGGGTAAGACCGCGCTTTTGGGCGGCAATCATGATCGGCGCGCCGTGCACGTCGTCTGCACCGACAAAATGCACGATGTTGCCGCACATGCGTTCGTGACGAACCCAAATGTCGGCCTGGATGTATTCCATGATGTGACCCATGTGGAAGGCGCCGTTCGCATAGGGAAGAGCCGTGGTCACGAAAAGTTTGCGCTGAGTCATGTGTTGTCTTCAGATTCTGATGAGAATTTCAGCGCGGGCGCGTCTCAGCGGCCTGATGGAAGCCGGTCCGGGCGCCCGCACTGATGCGAGAGGAAAATGCGGCAAAGAATTTACATTATCTGCCGCCCGGGCGCCCGTGAGACGATGAGTTTTTAAGGGAGCAGCTCAGGGCGACCGCATGAAGGTCAGTCCAGGCTGACCTGAAGGCACTTCAATCCAGTGGTCCAATTGTGCATTTCCACCATCAGCCGTTCAATGGATTTATCGGTACCTGTGGTCTCCTTGTAACGTTGTAACAAATTCAGGGCCGCCTTGTTTAGCCAGGCTCTGGCATAAAGGTATTGGCCGTTCTTGCATTGGATGCGATCCTGACGGAAGGCTACGTCCAGTGTCCAGTGCAGATTGTTTTCAATGCTCCAATGTTGGCGCAAGGCGGTAGCTAGAATCACATCAGCATGTTCGTTGTCCCAACGGATTGAGCTAACCGCACGCTTGATCTGCGTGGTTGTTTCGCCAGTCTTCTTGTTCGTGCACCGGGTCAGGTATTGAACGATGCAGCCGTCTTCAAGTCCCACCCATCGATCGCGCATTTTCTTGGGGAGCAGAGAAGCTGGAAGAACGTCTACGACGCGTTCCTCGATGCAACCGTGATCAAGTTCCGTTTCCAATGCCAAATGTCGGATTTTTGCCTGTTGAACATCGTCGTCATCAGCGGTTAGAGCCGCGGTGAATGCGGCATCGATAGCTCGACTGACAAGCCTTGCGTTGTCCTTGACAGGAATGCAGTAGTCAGCCTGCTTGTTCACAATGACCTCGAACATGTTCTGTTTCGCAAACAAGGCATCAGCCGTAACCAAGGTACCCTGCAAGTCGTAGGGTTTCAACAGCTCTTCCGTGCTGCTGACCTCGCTTTTCTTGTTTTCAATCAAGCATTGCCCCATGAAGCTGTGTTCGCTGCGGTTGTACAGGTTGAGGATGTGGCCGCAACGTTTTCCGTCAATGCGTGAGGCTCTGACGGACTGGCCGTCAATGGCCACGATTGTAGGCATGGTGTTGTCGCAATTCTGAGAAACCGCGCACGACTTTATGAACGTATTGGCCAGGGCCGTAGATTCTTCAACCGTCAGCAGGCTCATCAGCCTGAGAACAGTGTCGGCTGATATGTCGCATTCCGCCCCGGTTTCAAAGCCTTTGAACAAACTTTTGCGATGAGAGTTCCAATAATCGGCGATGGATTCGGCATCGGTCCTTCCGGTTAGAGCGCACAGCAAACATACAGTCCAAAAGAGATCCAAAGCGAATCTGACCTTGCCTTGCTGTCTGGGGTCGGCGAGCGCCATCTGAGCCTTGTTCGCAAAGCTTTCGACAACGCGGTTTTTGCGGACTTTGGGCTCCTTGCGGTCATACACCACCTCTTGTTCTCCAGGTGGGATGGTTCCAATTTTGACGGACGCAATGGCGTGAGACTGGTGTGTTTTCGGATCGATGTAGTAAGCGCGCTCGGTGACATAGACGGCACCGTTCTTTTGCTTGACACGGTTGATGCCGTATTTGACCTGAAGACCGTGCGGGACCTTTGCAAGTTGCTCGTCGGTGAGCTTCAAAACAGTTGGGTTGTAGACAGGGAAAGTACGTGCCATGATGAGCCCCAAAATACTGCCAATATTATACCATATAATTGGCAGTATTTCAAATGAAATAATAGCCGCGCAACCCTTGTAAACTCAGGGTTGGCGGCTGTTTGGACATCGAGTTCAAAAACTATTCATACGGTCGCCCTGGGGAGCAGCTGCACCTTATTTCGAAGTTTCAGCCTGAACGGCCTCTACGAGCTCGGCCCATTTCGGGGTTTCGGACTCAATAAAGCGGATGAAGTCGGCGCTCGTGCCGGGACGCGGTTCGGCGCCTTTCTTGGAGAGGCTCGCAACAACCTCGGAACGCTTGAGCGCGCGGGCAAGTGCTGCGGACACGCGATTGACAAGTTCATCCGATGCACCCTTCGGGAGCACGATGCCGTCCCAGGCGGAGAGTTCAACGCCGGCGACGCCTGCTTCCGCAAAGGTCGGGATGTCGGGAGCAATCTTGAGGCGCTTTTTGGAGGCAGAGCCGAGCGCCGTGAGCTTGCCGCTTCTCACATGCTGCAGTGCATTAGGCGCAACATCAATCATGAAGGGAATGCGGCCCGAGAGGACGTCGAGCATTGCTGCGGCGCCCCCGCGATAAGGAACGTGCGTGAGCTCGAGCCCCGCACGGCGTGCGAAAAGAAGTCCCGCAAGGTGGCTCGTGGTGCCGATGCCCGAGGAGGCGAAGTTCACCTCCTTCGGGTGCGCCTTAGCCCAGGCGACGAGGCTCTTCAGATCCGTGACGCCCTTGATTGCATTCGGATTGAGAACGCCCACGAGGCCGATTTCGGAAATCATGCCGACCGGGCGGAGTTCTTCGCGCGGATTAAAGGGAACGTTCGGATAGAGTAGTGGATTGACGCAGAGGATGCCGTTTGTGACGTAGCCGAGCATCGAACCGTCGGCGCGTGCACGGGAAAGATGGCTCGCACCGATTGTGCCGCCGGCGCCCGGGCGGTTGTCGACCCAGATTTTTGTTCCGAGCTCTTCGGCAAGAGCGCCCGCAACCGAGCGGGCGAGGACGTCGCCGCCGCCGCCCGCCGGGAAGGGAACGACAAGGCCGGCGGATTCGGTATTGGCAAAGGCATTCGCGGCAAACGCTCCGCTTGCGGCGAGTCCCATGAGAAGGCCGGCGTTCTGAATGATCTGACGACGCGTGAACATGAGGGTCAGCTCCAGTGAGTTGAGAATTGAATCGTCGGTGATTGATTGAGTATGCGCTTCTTTGATTATGAGGAAGGCCCGCCGAGTGTAGCTTCAGTTGAATTCGAAGCCGAGCACTTTAATTTTGCGAATTGTTTCCGCCCATAGTTCGCTTGGCGTAAGGAAGCTTTTCGGGAGGCTAATTAGAATCTCTCAAGCATTCCAAAAAGAGCAGCAGTAACGGCTCTTTCCTATTTCGAGGAGTCCCCCATGACGATTTCCACTTCTCAGGTTGAGGAGCGCCTTTCAAAACTGATCGACCCCGTGGTCGGTACGGACTATGTCTCCGCCCGCATGCTGAAGGGCATTGAAACCGACGACAAGGGCGGTGTAGTGGTTCATATTGAGCTCGGCTATCCCGCCCGCTTCGCAATTGAGTCCGTCAAGGCCGCAGTCGAAAGCGCCGTGAAGGAACTCGGCGCCGAGAAGGTTTGCGCAGATGTGAAGCAGAACATCATTGCGCACAAGGTTCAGGGCACGCAGCGCGTTCTCCCGGGCGTGAAGAACATCATTGCCGTTTCATCCGGCAAGGGAGGCGTCGGCAAGTCGACGGTGTCTGCCAACCTTGCGCTTGCACTCAGCTACGAAGGGGCCAAAGTGGGCGTTCTTGATGCCGACGTCTATGGTCCCTCGCAGCCCACCATGCTCGGCGCTCACGGGCAGCCGATGACCGTCGACGGCAAGACCATGGAGCCGCTTGAGGCGCACGGTCTTCAGATCAATTCCGTCGGCTTCATGGTCGACGAGGATGAACCGATGATCTGGCGCGGCCCGATGGCCTCGGGCGCCCTCAATCAGCTCCTCACGCTTACCAACTGGCATGACCTCGACTACCTCATCGTCGACATGCCCCCGGGAACGGGCGACATTCAGCTGCAGCTCTCGCAGAGCTCGCCCCTGACAGGCGCCGTTGTCGTGACGACCCCGCAGGACATTGCGCTCATTGATGCGAAGAAGGGTCTCAGAATGTTCGAGAAGGTGAACGTTCCCCTGATCGGCATCATCGAAAACATGTCAGTCTTCATTTGCCCCTGCTGCGGCAAGGTCCAGCATATTTTCGGCGAGGGCGGTGCGAAGCGCATGGGCGAGACCTACGGCGTCCCGCTTCTCGGCGAACTGCCGCTTTCCGCGGAGATCTGCGAGGCTGCTGACAGCGGGAACCCCACCGTTGCGGCTGATCCGGAAAGCCAGGCCGCGAAGATGTACCGTTCGATCGCGATGAAGATTGCCGGCGCGGTCGCCAAGCTCGGCAAGGACTATTCAGCCCGCATGCCGACCATTTCGGTGAAGAACGACTGATAAAGGGCTTCTTTCGAAATAAAAATCCCCGCGGTTCCTTTCGGCGCAGCGGGGATTTTTTGAGCGTAACGCGCGAAAGGCGCGTCGCTTCAGGGCTTTAATCGTCGAAGGTCGGCGTTTCAACGCCGAGCACCTTGTGGAGCTTCGGGCTCGTCGTCGTGTACTGGAGGAAGACGCGCTTTTCAGGGAAGACATAGTCGCAGGCCGCAAAGGCAGCCAACGCGCATTCATGGAAGCCCGAGAGAATGAGCTTCTTTTTCCCGGGGTACGTATTGATGTCGCCCACGGCGAAGATGCCGGGGATGCTTGACTCAAAGCGAGCGGTATCGACGACGATCTGCTTGCGCTCAAGGTTGAGCCCCCAGTTTTCAATGGGGCCGAGCTTCGGCTGAAGACCAAAGAAGACGAGGAGATGGTCGAGCGGGATGCGGCGCGTGACGCCGTCGGCGCCCGAGACCGCGACTTCGGTGAGCTTGCCGTCTTCTTCCGTGAAGCCCGTGACCTGGCCCACTTCAAACTGCATTTCCCAGTTTTCGCAGAGCTCCTTCATGCGGGCGACGGACGCTGCCTGTGCGCGGAAGCCGTCGCGGCGGTGGACGAGCACAACGCTTTCAGCCTTGCCGACGAGGTTGAGGGTCCAGTCGAGCGCCGAGTCGCCGCCGCCCAGGATGACGACATTCTTGCCATCAAAGATCGAGGGATCCTTGCAGCTGTAATGAAGCTGGGTGCCTTCGAATTTCTCGATGCCCTTTACGCGCAGCGGCCGCGGCTGGAAGGAGCCGACGCCGGCCGCGATGATCACCACCTTGCAATGGAAGCGCGAACCCGCGGACGTGGTCACGTGGAAGGTGCCGTCCTCGAGCTTCTTCACGTCGGTCACTTCTTCGCCGAGATGAAAGACCGGAGCAAAGTGATGATTCTGCTTGAGGAGGTTTTCGGTGAGCTCATAGGAGGAGCAAACCGGAACCGCCGGGATGTCGTAGATGGGCTTTGTCGGATAAAGCTCCATGCACTGGCCGCCAACGGTGCGCAGCGAATCAATGACGTGGCACTTGATTTCAAGAAGGCCAAGCTCAAAAACCTGGAAGAGGCCGACAGGACCGGCGCCGACGACGACGGCGTCGGTTTCGATCATTTCATCGGTAGGGGCGGCAACGGTAAGAAAATCTTCAATAGCCATAACGAATGGCGCGGTTCGCGCCCGAGAAATAGGCGCGCTGCGTCGCAAAAATGAAAGGGGGCAAAAAGTTGGGGCTATTTTCGCACACTGCCGCAGGCGAAAGCGTCGTCCGGAAAGACGACTTTTTGAGCGGCTTCAGGTGCGCTGCTACCGCTCGGCCGCCTTCTTTTCGTCGTCGTACTGCCGCCTCAGGTCTCTGAGCCGCGCATCAATTTCGCTCATGGTGTAGAAGTCGCCGTCATTGGCCTTCTGCGCGAGCGAATACTGATAAACCGCTGCTTCCGTGGCGTCGAGCTGCGCGTACATTTCGCCCGTATGCATGTACTGGAGGCTCTTTTTCCCGAGCGCTTCGTAGGAACGCGCAAGGAGCGCGTGGTAGTCGCTAGAAGTGTCGGAGAGCGCAACGCCGCTTCTCAGGAAATTGATGAGCTCCTCGTGGCGGCCGAGCGCATAAAGGAGGTCGACATAGTTTTCCGCCATCATCGCAGAGAGCGGATAGCGTGACAGCGCCGCTTTGGCGGCCGCAAGGGCGTCGAGCTTCGCTTTCTGGGTTTTGGCCGCATCAAAAGCCGTACGCGTGAGGTTCCGTTCGAGAATGGCCGAACGGATGCCGCACTTCATGGAGTCCTGGGCGGCACGGTAGGCCGCGTCCGTGTTCTTCAACATGCCTTCGGCCACGGAAATGCCGTAGGCGAGCGTGCAGGCTCGGGTGCCGGAGGCCGCGGCAAGATCGCGGGCGAGCTCTCTTTTAACCTTGTTCCAGCCGTCCCAGTTTGTTTCCTGAAGCACTCTGGCACGGACCTGAATGAGGCCGAAGTCGGGGGAGTCCTGGTGCCGCTGGACGGGAAGCTGCCGCGTGCGGTTTTCCATGTCCGCCATGCGCTCCGCCGTAAGCGGGTGGGTCGAGAGGTAGGCGGGAGCCGCAGAGCGGTAGAAGCGGTTGCTCGCCTGGAGGCGCGAGAAGAAGTCCTCCATCCCGTGCGGGTCGAAGCCGGCAGCGTAGAGCGTGGCGATCCCCATGCGGTCTGCCTCGCGCTCGGCGTTCTGTGAATAGTTGAGCTGCGACTGGATCATGGCCGCCTGAGAGCCCATGGCTATCGCCGCGGCGGCGTGGCCGCCCGAGCTTCCGCCGGCGCGTGCGGCGAGGATGGCGAGCAGAATGGAGCCGAGCGTGAGCGCGAGGTTGCCGCTCTGGCCTTCAATCATGCGGGCAATGTGGCGTTGCGCGACGTGACTCACTTCGTGCGCCATGACGCCGGCGAGCTCGCTTTCGCTCTGTGCGGCGATGATGGTGCCGGTATGGACGGCAATGTAGCCGCCGGGGAGCGCGAAGGCGTTGAGCGTGTCGTCCTGGATGGGAAAGAAAAAGAAGTTGTAGGTGCTCGAGCGCGCATGGCTCACGAGCTGGTAGCCGAGACGCCCGAGATAATCCATGATCTCCGGATCGGCAAGATAAGTCGGATCCGCCCGCACCTGCGCCATCAGCTGCGTGCCGAGGCGGTATTCGTCCTGAGGAGAAAGCCCCGCATCGGCGGTGGAGCCTAGCGACGGAAGATTCAGGTCGAGCGCGCTCGCGGCAGAGGCAGAAACGGGAACTGCTGCCGTAATGAGGCTCGAGGCAATGGCAATGACGGACTTCAGGAATCGGGACATTGGGATCCGGTCTTCAATGAGCGCGTTTGGGTGCTAATCTCGCCTCGGGCAGCGCACTTCCAACTGCCGGGGCTTCTTTCACAGATTCCAAGCATTATGGCCCGGAGGGGACCGGTGCTTAAGTGAGAAAAGCATTAGAGAAGTGTCGAAAAATTGCCTGAACCCATCAAGGCTCTCATCAGGAGAAGAATATGAACGGACTCACGCACTTCGACGCCAAGGGCGACGCGCACATGGTTGATGTCGGCGCCAAGGCGGAAACGATGCGCATTGCCCGCGCCCGCGGCGAAATCTGCATGGCGCCCGAAACGTTTGCGCTCGTTGAGGCGGGAACGGCCAAGAAAGGCGACGTCATCGGCGTCGCGCGGATTGCGGCCATCATGGCCTCAAAGAAGACGGCGGAAATTATTCCCCTCTGCCATCCGATTGCGCTCACGCGCGTTGCCGTTGATTTTGAGCTCGATCGCGAGCATTCGCGCGTCATCTGCCTGACGCAGTGCGAGTGCTGCGGCAAGACCGGCGTCGAAATGGAGGCGCTCACGGCCGTGCAGGCGGGTCTTCTCACGGTCTACGACATGTTGAAGGCCGTAGACCGCGGAATGGTGATGAAGGACATCTGCCTTCTGGAAAAGGCGGGCGGAAAGTCCGGCCACTGGCTTCGCGAGGGCGAGGTCTGAGAGAGGAAGGTCAGCTCCCGATGCGGTCTGCGAGAAGTCCCATGCAGGAGGCCTCATAGACCGCTTCGCCTCTCGAATGCACCTGGAGCTTTCGATAAATCTTCTTGATGTGCGCCGTCACCGTGTGATGGGAAATCGAGAGGATGTCGGCGATTTCCGAGAATGAAATGCCCTTCGCGAGGAGCGTGAGGATTTCGGTTTCGCGCTGCGAGAGAAGAAGGTTCTCGGGCGCCTCGTGCTTCTGCGGCTGCGGGGGCTGAGGCGCAAAGGTGCGCGAATGAATGGCGCGCAGTACGCTTCTCGCCACTGTGGGGGACACCGGGGAGCCGCCCCCTTTCAGGAGCCTCACGCTCGTCACGAGGTCTTCCTGGTCGCCCCTGAGGATGTAGCCGGTGGCGCCGGCAAGGATGGCGCGGATCACGAACGGATCCTGCGAGAAGGCGGTGTAGATGAGGATGTCGAGATCGTCGCGCAGGTGCTTGATGCGCGTAAGGACCGGGGCCATGTCGTCGGATCCGAGCATGACGTCCGTGATCAGCACGTCGAGCTTCGCGTCGCAGCGCATTGCGGCTTCGAGTTCTGCCGCACTTGTGGCGCTGCCGGCAACTTTCATATCAAGTGCGCGGGTGAGACGCTGGGCGATGCGGTCGCACTCCGCCTGGTTCTCGGCGGCAATGAAAACGCGCAGAGGTTCGCGGACTGCGGCCCCCTTCCTGAGTGATTCTGTCATCGGAAAAGTGGAAAAAAGACTCTGGAACGACCGAACGACGGCGTGAATGCCCTTGTCGTCCGGGCCTGCCGCCCTGCGTCAGGCGGGGGCGATCTTATCACGGGATCCCGGATATGCGTGATGGCTTCGCTATTTCCGGGCATGAAAAAGCCCGCCTCTCCGAAATGGAGCCGACGGGCTTTTATTGGTGCGGCTAAAGCGCCGCACTTCGCTTACTTACGGGCAGATGCCGCATCAGGGCTGACGGATGACGAGCAGCGGCACGTTGCCCGTTGCCGCAATGCGCGTGGCGGTCGAGCCCATGATGGCGCTCTTGAAGCGGCCGTAGCCGTGCGAGCCCATAACGATGAGGTCGAGCCGGCGCTTGCGGGCGAAAGCCGAGATTTCGTCGCCCGGGTTGCCGACGAGGCAGACTTCCTTCGCCTTGATGGCGGCCTTGGCAAGGAGCGGACGGAGCGGCTCAACCGCTTCGTTGAATTCCTCGCGCTGGAGATCAAGCACTTCCTCTTCGGAAAGCGCCGGAAGCGCCATGCCGGCCATGTCGGGCATGACGGCGCCGGCGTAGTCGCTCACAACGTTGATCAGGTAGAAGGTGGCGCCGGTGCCGAAGAGCGAAATGTGCTTGAGGGCGTAGCGCACGGCTGCGCGGCCGTACTTCGAGCCGTCGACCGCGATGCCGACGCGCAGCGCATCGTCTTCAGTGGTGGCCTTGTCGCGGATCACGAGCAGCGGGCACTTCGTCTGGGCAAGGACGCCGTTCGAGACCGAGCCGAAGAAGAGGCCCTTGATGGCGCTCTGACCGCGCGAGCCCATGACGATGAGGTCGGCGCTCGTTTTTTCCGCCGCCTTTGCAATCGACGGGGCAGGCTCGCCCACGACGAAGGATTCAACGGCCTTGAAGCCTACTTTCTGCAGGATCTTGCGGGCGGGTTCAAAGACCTTTTCCGCTTCATCCTCGTAGTAGCGCTGGATGGCGTCCTGGCCGACCAAGCGGCAGGCGCGTGCCGGGAGCGGAAGCTGAATGTTGAGAAGCTCAATATCGGGATTGCTTCCGAGAAGCGTCTGGCGCGATGCGATGAACGAGACAGCGTTGAGGGAGTTGGTGCTGCCGTCAACCGGTACGAGAATGCGCATGGAGTGTCTCCTTATGACGGAGGGAGAAGATGCGCCCGATGAAAGAGACTTTCCGCTGGTCCGGGGAAGATTCTCTTCGGGGCGACTCCCTCTCTTTATCTGGATGAAGCTACGTTACCACGGCGGGGAGGGAATGCCGGGCGAAGTGAAGCAAAATTTATTCAAAATCTGCCGAAAGCTTGTCTCAGGGCAATGATATGCAAATTCAAGGCGTGCCCGTATGAAAAATAAAAAGGCATATTGATCAGTGCGTTGAATTCATGTTTATTTCTTCGACCTGAGGTCTATAGGCGTAAATGCTTATGCTGAAAAGAAGAAAAACTGCGGCGCTAGGACCCGTAAGGTAGAAATTTGCCTTCGCGCGCCGTTTAAGGCGAACGCACATCCCGGCTGCGCCCTAAAATGTAAGTTATGGCGCATTGATCAAAAGATGCGTCCTGAAACGCTTTGACTAAAAAAGGAAGAATCAGCATGTACAAGCGCATTCTTGTGCCGACGGACGGATCGGAACGTTCTGTGAAGGCGGTTGAGGGCGCAGCCCGCTTTGCCAAGCCCCTTGGCGCAACCCTCGTCATCATGACGGTGATCGAGCCCTATTCCTACACGAACCTTGCGGAATACCGCCCTGAGTCGATCGAGCAGTATGACGAGCGCGTATCTGCTGAGGCTGAGGAGCGCCTCGCTGAAGCCAAGCGCGTGGCGGACGCCGTGGGAGTGGAAAACAAAACCGTGATGGTGAAGAGCTTCTCGCCCTCGGAGGCGATCATCGAGCAGGCCGAAAAGAACGGCTGCGACATCATCTTCATGGCGAGCCACGGGCGCAAGGGCATCGCTGCCGTGCTTTTGGGATCGGAAACGCAGAAGGTGCTCACGCATTCCCGCTTCCCGGTGATGGTTTATCGCTAAGATTAAGAATTCCGGCCGCCCTTTCGGGGCGGCCCGCCGAAATTTTTGATTCGACTACTTTGTGGGAGCTGCAATGGCTGAAGATACTCAGGCCGGAACGGACGAACTCGACGCTCAGATGGATCCGAAGAGCCTTGTGCGCGAGGAAATTATTTCTGACCGCCGCGTTGGATCGTTGCGCGTGCTGACGCCGATTCTTGTTGACGGCACGCGCGATGAGAGCCGCGACATCATCTTCTTGGGCGAAGCTCAGATCATGACCCAGGTGGGGCCGATTCCCATCAACTTTGAAATCCCGGCAAAGACCCTTGCCGAAGCGGTTGCGGGCTACGGCGCCGCCGCACAGAAGGGTCTTCAGGATACGGTTGAGCGCCTTCGCGAAATGCGCCGCGAAGCCGCCAATCAGATCGTGACCCCGGGCATGCCCGGCTTCCAGGCTCCTCCGGCTGCCGGCTCCAGCGGCTTGGTGATGCCCTGAGCGAGGGATCAGCACTCAGGAATCCAGGGCAATATTTAGATTGTCTTTGAAGCAGAGCGTTCCTGCCTTGATACAGGGACGCTCTTTCCTTCAGGGAAAGCCGCATCAGGGATGTGCAGGGACAGAGCGCCGCAGGCGAATACCGACGACATCAGCATTTCAATCGCCGAGATTGAAAAGGCCCCGTCGCGTCTTCTGCGCGAGGAACGCTACGCGAATGCCCGGGTGACGGAAGTCGCGGTGGACGGGCGCAAGTGGGTGGTGAAGGATTTTTCCTGCCGCTCATGGTTGGTGAGGAAGCTCATTGCCCCCATTCTGATTTCTCGCGAAATCGTTTCCATCAGAAGGCTGAAGGGCATCAGCGGGATTGCGCAACATGCCGTCCGCGTGGGCCCGAGCATGCTCGCCATTGAATACATTGAAGGACGGTCGCTCGACAAGGTTGCGCCCGCGAGCGTTACGCCCGAGTTTCTTGAAAAGCTGGAGGCGCTTATCCGCAAGGTGCATGACCGAGGCGTCGTGCATCTCGACCTCAGGGGGGGCGGTAACATCATCATGCGCCCCGACGGTACGCCGGGGCTCATCGACTTTCAGTCTGGTCTTGTGACCACGCATATGCCTCCTGTGATCGTGAAGGAGCTCGAAGCCATGGATATGTCGGGCGCCTACAAGAAATGGCTGCGCTATCAGCCCGAAGCCATGGGGGAATACCGCCGCGAGGAGCTCGCAAGGGTGAACCGGCTTCGCCGCTTCTGGATCCTTCACGGCTACTGCGGACGCAGAAAGCTCAGATAATAAGGGAAAATTCCCTAAATTATCAGAGCGATATAATTTTGGATACGGTATTATCCGTAGCCGTCTTCAGTGCTTCCCGATTCCCTCTTTCCAGGGCCGGGAGCCGACCGAAGCTTTTTTCGCCGAATTCTTGCAGGAACACATGGCACAGTACGTTTTCACGATGAACCGCGTCGGGAAGATCGTTCCCCCGAAGCGTCAAATTCTCAAGGACATTTCTCTTTCCTTCTTCCCCGGCGCCAAGATCGGTGTGCTCGGCCTCAACGGCGCGGGCAAGTCCACGCTCCTCAAGATCATGGCGGGCGTGGACAAGGATCATGAAGGCGAAGCGATTCCGATGCCCGGGATCAAGATGGGCTACCTTCCGCAGGAGCCTAAGCTCGATCCCGAACAGACCGTTCGTGAAGCGGTAGAGGAAGGCATGGGCGAAGTCATGCAGGCGCAGGCGAAGCTCGATGCCGTCTATGCGGCCTATGCCGAACCGGATGCGGATTTCGATGCGCTCGCCGCGGAACAGGCGCGCCTTGAAGCGATCATTGCCGCAGCCGGCACCGATGCCTCGACGCAGATGGAAATCGCCGCCGATGCGCTGCGCCTTCCGTCCTGGGACACCAAGATCGGAGTGCTCTCGGGCGGCGAAAAGCGCCGCGTCGCGCTCTGCCGTCTTCTCCTTTCGCGTCCGGACATGCTGCTCCTCGACGAACCGACGAACCACCTTGATGCGGAATCGGTCGAATGGCTCGAGCAGTTCCTGCACCGCTTCCCCGGAACGGTCGTTGCCGTCACGCATGACCGCTACTTCCTCGACAATGCCGCCGAGTGGATTCTCGAACTTGACCGCGGCGAAGGCATTCCCTGGAAGGGCAACTACTCCTCCTGGCTCGACCAGAAGGAGCGCCGCCTTGAGATCGAAAAGCGTCAGGAAGACGCGCGCATGAAGGCGATCAAGCACGAGCTTGAATGGGTTCGCCAGAATCCGAAGGGCCGTCAGGCGAAATCAAAGGCCCGACTCTCTCGCTTTGAGGAGCTCTCTTCGGTTGAGTACCAGCAGCGTAATGAAACCAACGAGATCTTCATCCCGGTTGCCGAACGCCTCGGCAACAACGTGATCGAATTCAGCCACGTCTCGAAGGGATTCGGCGACAGGCTCCTGATCGACGATCTCTCCTTCGTCATTCCGCCCGGCGCCATCGTGGGCGTCATCGGCCCCAACGGCGCCGGCAAATCGACGCTCTTCAAGATGATTGAAGGCCGCGAGAAGCCGGATTCGGGCGACATTAAGATCGGGCCGACGGTGAAGCTCGCGGCGGTGGATCAGATGCGCGATTCGCTCCCCAACGACAAGACGGCTTTCGAAGCCGTTTCGGGCGGCCAGGACATTCTCCAGGTCGGCAAGTTCTCGATGCAGAGCCGCGCCTATCTCGGGCGCTTCAACTTCAAGGGCGCCGATCAGCAGAAGCTCGTCGGGAATCTCTCGGGCGGCGAGCGTGGCCGTCTTCACCTCGCGAAGACCCTTCTTGCGGGCGGCAACGTCCTGCTTCTTGACGAACCCTCGAACGACCTTGACGTCGAGACCCTGCGCGCGCTCGAAGAGGCGCTCCTCGAGTTCGCCGGCTGCGCGCTCGTGACGTCGCATGACCGCTGGTTCCTCGACCGCATCGCAACGCACATCCTTGCTTTCGAAGGCGACTCCAAGGTGGTCTTCTTCAACGGCAACTACAACGAGTACGAGGCCGACAAGCGTCGTCGTCTCGGCGAGGAAGGCGCGAAGCCGAAGCGCCTGCGCTTCAAGCCTCTGAAGCATTGATGCATCGCTCATGCCGTCAACGGCATGAAAAAAGCCTGTTTCCCTGATTTTCCGGGGAAGCAGGCTTTGTTTTTAGAAACGTCGGTCAGCGCACTGATCAGGCTTTTTTGCCGCAGCACTGCTTGAATTTCTTCCCGCTTCCGCAGGGGCAGGGGTCGTTTCTGCCGACGCGGGGCGCTTCGCGGCGGACGGGCTCATTGGGAACATTGAGATCCTTGAGTCTGAAGACGCTTTCGACCATCTGGTAGAGCGCTTCGCCCAAATCCTTCGCCGGCGGGCATTGGTTCCTCGCGGCCTGCCATACTGCTTTCGCGTTAGCCTCGAGTTCGTCGTCTTCCGTCGCCATGCGGGCGGCGATCGGGATCAGGGCCTGCTGCGTCTCCACGGCATCCGTTGTCTCGTCGGGCCACTGCGTCGCGCCCATCATGAAGCCCGCGGCCCAGGGGACAACGGCTTCGATGCCTTCTTCATTCGTGATCTCCTTGCCTTCGTCATCGACGAGCGGGAAGATCACCGGATCAAGGCCTCCGCCGGCATTGAGGGCGGCCTTGATTTCGCGCATGCGCAGGCGGATGAGTTCGAGGAGGCGTTCGTCGTCGGGAAGTGATTCCGGGTCTCCCGATGCGCTGAAGATGAAGGGGAGCACATCTTCGTCGGAGGGTTTTAAGGGATTGAGCGCCGTGGCGGTAAGGTAGCCGTCGAGCACGCCCGCGTCCATCGCCTCCTCACTCTTGAGCGCTTCGATGCGGTTCTGCATTTCTTCAATTTCAGCGCTGTCAATGAGCTTGGTGTCTTCAGCCATGAATGTCTCCTTCGGGGAATATGGGTGGATGCCGGGGAACGCAGGGACGATTGCGCCTTCGGCTGGTTCGAGATCATAGCGCAGAGCTTCTTCCCGGCTCTTTGGTTTCCGGCTGTTTCGAAGCGGCTCTGCGCGCTGCGCAGAGCGGCTGCTCTCGCGGATAATGTCGGACTCTCTTCAACTTCAGCTTCTGAGTTTCACTAAGTGGACTGGCTTTATTCACTCCAGGCAGCCGTGCTCGGCATCGTCGAGGGCCTTACGGAATTCCTGCCGATCAGCTCAACGGGTCACCTCATCATTGCGAGCGACATTGTCGGCTTTGCCGAGACTCCGGGAGCCGACGAATTCGTTGTCGCCATTCAGTCGGGCGCCATCCTTGCAGTTTGCTGGCACTACCGGGCGAGGATTCTTTCGATCCTCAGGGGACTGTTCTCGAATCGAAAGGAGCAGAGGCTTGCGGTCAACACAATCGTGGCATTTCTTCCGGCAGCAGTGATCGGTGTGCTTGTGGCCGGCGTCATCAAGGCCTATCTTTTTAATCCCCTGACGGTTGCCGTTGCGCTTATCCTGGGCGGCTTCATCATTCTCTGGATTGAGGGGCGGCAGGCCCGGCTCGGCACCCAGCCGCGAGTCGCCACTATGGGCGACATGACCTGGAAGGATGCGCTTCTCGTCGGATTCATGCAGTGTCTTGCCATGATTCCGGGGACCAGCCGCTCCGGCGCCACTATTATCGGCGGCATGGTGCTGGGGCTTTCCCGCCGCGCGGCAACGGAATTTTCCTTCTTCCTCGCCATCCCGACGATTTTCGGCGCCACGGTCTACGACCTCTGGAAGGCGAGGAACGATCTTGTGCTCGATAATCTTCCCGGACTTGCCATCGGTACCGCCGTCTCATTCGTGAGCGCCCTGCTGGTGGTTCGCTGGCTCCTGCGGTTTGTTGCAGGGCACGATTTCCGGGGATTCGGCTGGTACCGCATCATTTTCGGCATCGTGATTATGGCCGCAACCACGATGGGTTGGGTTGAATGGCGGGCGGTCTGAGCCTGCAGCGAAAAATGAAAAAGGCGCCTCTTGCAGGCGCCTTTTTCAGAGGAAGGTCAGGGATTATCGGCGAATGAAGACGAGATCCCAAATGCCGTGGCCGAGTCTTTCGCCGCGGGCCTGGAACTTCGTCTGCGGACGTTCGCAGAGGGGGTTCGCCATGACGGGGCTGAAGCCGTCATAGAGATTTCTGAGCTTCGGTTCCGCTGAGAGAACTTCCATCATCTGCTCGGAATAGTTTTCCCAGTCGGTGGCGCAGTGGATGTAGCCGCCCGGAGCAATGCGGGAAACAAGCGTGCCGATGAAGGGCTGGGCAACGAGGCGGCGCTTGTGGTGGCGCGCCTTGCGCCACGGATCGGGGAAGTAGATGTGCACGCCCGCGAGGAAGTTTTCTGGGATCATGTCGCGCACGACCTCAACGGCATCGTGACGCACGATGCGCACATTGGTGAGCGCCATTTCATTGAGACGCTTTGCAAGCGCGCCCACGCCGGCGGCGAAGACTTCGCATCCGAGGAAATTGATTTCCGGGTGTGCGGCAGCGATCGCACAGGTTGTTTCGCCCATGCCGCAGCCGATCTCGAGCACAACAGGGGCTTCACGGCTGAATGCAGCATTGAAGTCGAGGAGCTTCGGCTCATACTCGACGGCGTAGCGCGGAAGTGCTTCCTCGAGAGCGCGCTTCTGCGCGTTCGAGATGTGCCCTCTGCGCATGACGAAGCTGCGGATGTGGCGCTGCTTGAGTTCCTCGAGTTCTTCGGGCGTAAGTTCCTTCTTTTCCATGGTCTTTCTGAGGACGGTTGGGCAAAAATTGAGCTCGCGATTATCCCGCGCCTGAGGCGAAAACGTCAACGCCCGGGAGGGAGTTCTCGATGGATGGGCGTGATCTGTACATTTGCCTGGCGAGAGAACTAAGGAATTCCATCATCTCGGAAGCATTGTTTGAAAACTGAAGGAAAGTGTATAGAAGACAGAATGCATCGAAGACGAAATTGCGCGGAAAAAAGAAAGCCGCCAATGGTTCCGGCAGTTTATGCCGGGATCCAGTGGCGGCTTCAGTGAAGCTGCGTGATCTTCCGAGCTTACTTGTGGGAGAGCCTGCGCACGAGGTAGTCGCCGAGTGACTGGAGACCCTGAACCAGCACGATGAGGACGAAGACGACAGGCCACATCACTTCAGGCATGAAGCGCTGATAGCCGTAGCGGATGCCGAGGTCGCCGAGGCCGCCGCCGCCCACAACGCCCGCCATGGCGGAGAAGCCGATCAGGCTTACCGTGGCGATGGTGAGGCCGGCGAGAATGCCGGGAAGCGCTTCAGGAAGGAGCACCTTGCAGACGATCTGCGCATTCGAAGCGCCCATGGCCTGGGCAGCTTCCACAAGACCCTTGTCGACTTCGCGAAGGCTCGTTTCCACAATGCGGGCAATGAAGGGTGCCACAGCAATGGTGAGCGGAACAATGGCTGCCGCCGTACCGATGGAGGAACCCACCACGAGACGCGTGAACGGAATGATCGCGACGAGGAGGATGATGAACGGAATCGAGCGCAGCGCATTGATGACGACTGCGAGGCAGAAGTGGAACTTCGGCATCGGCATGAAGGACTTCTTGTCGGTGACGAAGAGCAGAATGCCGAGCGGGATGCCGAGCGCAGAGCCAATGCCTCCCGAGACGAGCACCATGATGATGGTCTCGAGGAAGGAGGACGAGATCATGCTGACGAGCGTATTAGACATTCTGGATCTCCTCGACGAGAACGCCGCGGTCGCGGATGAATTCCACGGCTTTTCGATAGGTTTCGCCCGGGGCTACGACAAGGAGCGTGAGCGTGCCGAGCGTGCGGCCCTGAAGGTCGTCGACCGTGCCCCTCAGGATGTTGAAGTTGATGCCGAATTCACGCGAAGCGAGCGAAATGACGGGCTCCGTAACCTCGCCGCCGATGAAGGAAAGGTGGAGCAGGTGGACGTTGTCGCGGCCATTGAGGGCGCGCGAGGCATTCACCGTATCGACGATCGACTGCGGCAGATCGCGGGCCATCACCTGACCGATGAGCGCGCGCGTGGTTTCGGACTGCGGACGGGCAAAGATGTCGATCACGTCGCCTTCCTCAACGATCTGGCCCTTATTCATGACGACGACGCGGCCGCAGATCTGCTTCACGACGTTCATTTCATGCGTGATCATGACGATCGTGACGCCGAGTTCCTGGTTGATGCGCTTCAGGAGCTCCAAGGTGGCGACGGTGGTTTCGGGGTCAAGCGCTGAGGTGGCTTCGTCCGAAAGCAGCACTTTCGGGTCGTTCGCGAGCGCGCGGGCGATGCCGACGCGCTGCTTCTGGCCGCCCGAGAGCTGGGACGGATACTTGTTCGCATGCTCGTCAAGACCCACGAGGTGGATGAGCGGCGTGATCTTCTCGCGGATCTGGTCCTTCGGCGTTCCCGTGAGTTCGAGCGGAAGCGCGATGTTGTCGTAGACCGTGCGCGAGGAAAGCAGGTTGAAGTGCTGGAAGATCATGCCGATGGAGCGGCGGACCTTGCGCAGATTGTCGTCGGGAAGCTTCGTGAGATCCTGGCCGTCGACGATGACGCTGCCGCTCGTCGGGCGGTTGAGCAGGTTGATGCAGCGTACGAGCGTGCTCTTGCCTGCGCCCGAGCGACCGATGATGCCGAAGATTTCTCCGGAGCGGATGTGTATGGAGACATCCTTGAGCGCATCAAACGCCGTTCCGTCAGGACTGACGTAAGTCTGCGTAATGTGTTCGAGCTTGATCATGGGATGAGGTCAAAAGAGGATTGCGGCGGAAGCGCGTTCGTTTTTGAGTGAAGTGCTTCCGGGAAAAGCGGATTTGATGCAGTCTACAGACTGCGGCGGCGGTGCTGATGCCTCTGCCCGACAGAATTCCGCGCAATGCTGAGGTATTACCTGACGACGCCGGAGGCAGAAAAACAAAAAGCCCGCCATTTCGGCGGGCTTTTTGAAATTGGTGGGAACGCAGGGATTCGAACCCTGGACCGACGGATTAAGAGTCCGCTGCTCTACCAACTGAGCTACGTTCCC
>CAKQON010000015.1 GCA_934255515.1 uncultured Sutterella sp. | reverse complement strand
TGTAAACAAGCCCTATGTTGAGCCTGCTTTAGCAGGTGACAATAAAGCTTTCGACTTTAGTCGAGAGTTGTTTACTAAGGAAACGTCGGCCTTGATGGACGACGTAACGGCCATGCTGCTTTATTTCGACTGGGACGCGCTTGAAGACGTTGAAGATGCAACAGGATTGCAGGAGCTGCGCCGGACGGCCGATTCTTTTGTCGCCAAAGATGAGAATGAAGCCGAGGAACCCGTTGAAACGCGAACGCTCACCTCATTCGCGCAAAGCATCGTGCATCTGCATGAAACCCTGCAAGAGGCTTCATTGCGGATCGGGTCTATGAGCTCAGAGCCGCAGGTTCGGACATGACCGGGCTCGGGAGATCCGGGAGAGATGCGTAGTCTTTTGCCTCAAGGCTCAGGGAAAGCGCTCCCGGCGGGCGCTGCCGCGAGAGTTACCGCGAAAGCGACTTTAGGGCAAGCCGGATGCCTTCAGAGACGCCCGTGTCTTCGGGCACGCGCTTCGCGGCCGCCTGCGCTTCCCGGTCCGAGTAGCCGAGCGCAATGAGGGCGGCGGCGATGTCCGCACGGGCGCTTCCCGGGGCGCCTGCGGGGACGGAGAGCGTGCCGCCCGAGAGCTTCCCCTTGAGTTCAAGAATGAGGCGCTCCGCGGTTTTCTTGCCGATTCCGGGAACGCGCGTGAGAAGACCTGTTTCGCCCGACTCAATGGCGCTCGCAAGCTGATCAGCCGTCATTCCGGAGAGCACGGCGAGCGCAATGCGGGGGCCGACCCCGGAAACGCGGATGAGCGTGCGGAAAGCCGTCTGCTCAGCCTTCGTGGCAAAGCCGTAAAGAAGCTCCGCATCCTCGCGCACCAGGAGGTGAGTGAAGAGCGTCACGTCTCCTCCGAGATCCGGAAGGTTGTAGAAGGTCGACATGGGGATGTCGACTTCGTAGCCGACCCCGCCCACGTCAATCAGCACCTGCGGGGGATTCTTTTCAATGAGTTTTCCGTGAAGGCGGCCGATCATGGCTTTTCTCCTTTCTTGGCGAGAAGGCTCGTCCAGGCGGCGCGCGCGCCGCGCCCGGAGGCGCCCCGGCGCGCCGTGGCGTAAATGCGGCTCGTGCCGCCTGATTTTTCGAGCGCCCGCATGCGATGCATGCTCGCCGAACAGATGGCGCAGGCAAGCGCATCGGCTTCGTCGGGCCTCGGGGCTTCAGGAAGTGCGAGAAGCCGCATCACCATTTCCTGAACCATGAGCTTGTCGGCGCGACCCGACCCGGTAACGGCCTGCTTGATTTCGCTCGGCGTGAATTCTTCCACGCGAAGGTCCGCAAGGTCGGCGGCGCAGAGCGCCGCGCCCCTTGCCTGACCGAGTAGCAACGTACTCTGCGGGTTCACGTTGACGAAAACCCGCTCGCAGGCGGCCTCGGTCGGCGCATGGCGCGCGATGATCTCGGTGAGTTCGCGCGCAATGGTGCCGAGGCGTTCCGCGGTCTCTCCCTTCGGAACATCGATGACGCCGGAGGCGACGCGGCGGCAGGAAGAGCCTTCCGCGTCAACGATTCCCCAGCCCGTATGGTTGAGGCCCGGATCGATGCCGAGAATGCGGATCATCGCGGATTATTTCGGCATGCCGGGGAAGCCGCCCCCGAAGCCGGGGAAGCCACCGCCCATGCCGGGAAGGCCAGAGCCACCGAACATGCGCATCATGCGGGAGAGTCCGCCCTTCTTCATGCGCTTCATCATGTCCTGGGTCTGCTCGAACTGCTTCAGGAGCCGGTTGACTTCCTGCACCGGCACGCCTGCGCCCATCGCGATGCGCTTTTTGCGGCTCGCCTTGATGAGTTCGGGCTTTCTTCTTTCCTGCGGGGTCATCGAATCGATGATGCCGAGCGTGCGCTTCAGGCTCTTCTGAACGTCCTCGTCCTTCACCTTGCTTGCGGCCTGCTGGAACTGCGCGGGCATCTTTTCAAGGATCGAGGAGAAGCTGCCGATGCTGCCCATCTGCGCGAGCTGCGCGCGGAAGTCCGTGAGGTCGAACCGGTCGCCGGTGGAGAGCTTCTTCGCGAGCTTCTGCGCTTCGGCAATGTTGATCGACTTCGTCACGTCCTTCACGAGGCCGACGATGTCGCCCATGCCGAGGATGCGCGAGGCCATGGCTTCCGGGTCGAAGGGCTCGAACCCAGTGAGCTTTTCGGCCGTGCCGATGAACTTGATTGGTTTCCCGGTGACGTAGCGCACGGAGAGCGCCGCGCCGCCGCGGCTGTCGCCGTCGGCCTTCGTCAGCACGATGCCTGTAAGCGGCAGGCGTTCATTAAAGGCGCGCGCCGTATTGACCGCATCCTGACCGAGCATGGCGTCGATCACGAAGAGCGTTTCGGCGGGCTTCAGGAACGTGTTGAGCTCAGCCACTTCCTGCATCATTGCTTCGTCGATCGCGAGGCGGCCTGCCGTATCGACGATCAGCACGTCGTAGAAGCGCCGGCGGGCTTCGGAAACCGCACGCGAAGCAATGTCGAGGGGCTTTTCGCCCACCGTGCTCGGGAACCAGTCGGCGCCCGCCTGTTCGGTGACGGCCTTCAGCTGATCAATAGCGGCAGGACGGTAGACGTCGCAGGAAACGGTGAGGACCTTCTTTTTTTGGTCGGTCACGAGCCAGCGGGCGAGCTTGCCGGCGGTCGTTGTTTTGCCGGCACCCTGAAGGCCCGCGAGGAGAATCACGGCCGGAGGCTGCACGCGGAAGTTGAGTTCGCGCTCCTCGGGCGGGAGGTCGCCCCCGATGATCGCGGTGAGTTCGCGCTGCACGACGCCGACCAAGGCCTGGCCGGGATTGAGGTTCCCGACCACCTCTTCGCCCATTGCCTTTTCCTTGATGCGCGCGAGCACTTCCTTCACGACGGGAAGCGCAACGTCGGCTTCAAGGAGCGCAAGGCGCACCTCGCGGAGCATATCCTTGGTGTTGGCTTCGGTAAGGCGCGCCTGGCCGCGCATTGTCTTGACGATCTTGGAAAGACGCTGGCTGAGTGAATCGAGCATGGAGATGTCGGCGTGTGCCGCGTTGTGGCTGGCGGTCTCGAGCAGAGCGCTTTCAGGGGGGAATGCCCGGAGCATGCCGCCTTCTCTGAAGGCGGGATCAGGCATTCAAATTCAGCGCTTGGTAAGGCGCAGCCTTAGAATGAACAGACACTGACCCGGAACTTCAATTTCCAATATTGAAAAGAGGCTCAACGGGTCAGAAGCGAACGCATTATTTTAGAAGAGCGCCGCGTTCTTTGCGCCCGGACTGCTCTTCCTCGGGAAAATTTTCTATTGCGAAGCTCCAAATGTCAGTTCTCCTCATTTCCACCGGATTCGCCGCGCTTCTCTACCTTCTGAGCGGCATCTGCATCGTCACCGCGATGAAGAAAGGTGCGGACGCGAAGGCGTCGAGCCTTCTGCGCTGGCCGGTGCTTCTCGGCCTCATTCTTCATGGATACGCCATTCAGGGAGAAATGTTTCAGCCCGAAGCCGTGCATTTCGGATTCGGCTACGCCGTCTCCGTGATGTTCTTCTTCGCGGTGATCATTCTGCTCATTGAATCCTGGGTGCACCGCCTGCACGGGCAGTTCGGCATCGTCCTGATCGCGGCCGCCTTCGGCGCCATCTTCCCGGTGCTTTTCCCGGGGAATGCGCTTCCCGCGGCGGACTGGACGCCCTTCTTCCGCTTCCATCTCCTCGCCGCGCTCGCCGCATACAGCTTCATGACGATTGCGCTCGTGCAAGCCGTTCTGATGTACATGCAGAACAGGCACCTGAAGGAGCCGGGCGAGGGTGCGGGCTTCATCGATTCGCTCCCCGGCCTTGTCGTGATGGAGCGAATCTTCTTCCGGATTGTTGCCTGCGGGTTCCTGCTCCTTACCTTCGTGCTCGTGAGCGGCGCCTGGACGACGAAGGAAACCTACGGCGTCTTCTTCCATTTCGACCACAAGATGATCCTCACGTGGATCTCCTGGATTGTCTTCGGCATTCTTCTTCTCGGACGGTGGCTAGCCGGCTGGCGCGCTAAGACGGCGCTTCGCCTCTTCTGGGCGGGCTTCGTCGTCTTCGTCATTGCCTATTTCGGCTACAGCTTCATTCTGGAAGTCTTCTGATATACCGCTATGAGCCGCATTCTTTTCTTTCTCGGCATCTTCATCGTGATTGCCGTCGCCTGGGCGATCAGCCGCCGCCGGCAGTCGCTTTCCATTCAGGAGCGCGATGAGCTCGAGGAGCTCCGGCGCAACGAGCGCGGCCGCAGAAATGCCCAGGCCGTGATCGGCGAACCCATGGAAAAGTGCGAGGAATGCGGCACCTACTTTCCCCGCCGCGAGGCGGTGCGCCGCGGCACGCACATCTACTGCTCGGCGCGCTGCCGCGACAAGGCCTCAAAGCGGGATTAAGGCGTGCAGGAACTGCAAAAACCTTCCGGCTGGCTCGAGGGCGCTCATCGCCGCTCGAGCCCGTTTTTTGATGACCGTCCGGAAAATACGCCGGTTTCCGTCGCCGTCATTCACTTTATTTCGCTGCCTGCCGGCGAGTACGGCGGCGACGAGGTGGACAGGCTCTTTACGGGGCGCATGACGCCCGACTGCCCCGACTATGAAGCGCTGAAGGGCCTTCGCGTTTCGTCCCACTGCTTCATCCGCCGCACGGGCGAAACGATTCAGTACGTCAATATTTTCGACCGCGCCTGGCACGCGGGGCTCTCCAATTTTCGCGGACGAAATGCCGTCAATGACTTCTCTGTCGGAATTGAGCTCGAGGGCTGCGGGGAGGAGCCTTTTGAAGATGCGCAGTATTTGGCGCTGAAAAAGCTTCTCAACGCGATCTCGCAGCTTCTCCCGCTTCGCTATGCCACGGGACACGAGACCATTGCGCCCGGACGCAAAAAGGATCCCGGTCCCTTCTTCGACTGGGAGCGCCTTGGCGCTGCGCTCCCTGCCGGCATGTCGCTCGCCATTGCGCCCGAAGACTGCGACCGGGAGATGCTCAAAGCGCGCATGCGGGAACTCGGACTGGGTTAGGTGGTTCCTCGGGCATAGTGCATAATGGGCGCACCTCAATCATCAAACATCAAACGGATGCGTTGCCCATGCTTGGTTCCGTTCTTCAGTACGTGCTCGGTATTGTTTTCGGCTTTTTCGGAGCAGTGCTGCTCCTGAGAGCGTGGCTCTACTATTGGGCGCTTTCGCCGAGGCACCCGCTTTGCGAGCTGACCCGCAAAATCACCGACTGGCTGGTCGCGCCCCTCTCGAAGGCGCTGAAGCCGAAGGGCGGCATTGACTGGGCCTCCGTCGTTGCGGCCTTCTTCACGGCCATTATTGCGGTGCTTCTCCACCGTACGCTCGGGCAGCTTCCTGCCACGCCCGTGGGGCTTCTCATTGCTCCCTTCGCCATGCTTCTGCGCTGGGCGCTCGAGATGATTTCCTGGGGCGCGATCATCTGGGCGGTGCTTTCCTGGGTCAACCGCGGTCATCCGATGACCTATACCCTCGAGATGCTCCTGAATCCCTTCCTCGCACCCATCCGGCGCGTGCTTCCCACGTTCCGCGGCATCGACTTCTCGCCCCTCGTGCTCCTCGTCATCACGAACGCACTCCTCATGCTCGTCGTGCCGCTTTCGCGCGGCTTCATTCTCCTTTGAAGCCCTGTCGTTTTTGTGAGAACTCTTCCATGTACATTAGCAGAGCGCAACTTCTTGAAATCTCGAAGCCTCTCGTCTGGCGCAGATTTCGCTGCGCCGTTCGCAGAGTTCCATCGCAAGCTGGTCCGATCCTTCGGCTGGCTCGACTACCATCTGCACGAATTCCGCAGCAGCCTTGAGTACGATAATGCCGTGGTGATCGGGTGCGCCCATGATGATTATTGGGATGGTCCGCCCATCGATGAAGAACTGGTGCAGATTCAGCAGGTTTTTTCCCATACGAAACAGTTCTACTGGATCTATGACTTTGGCGACGACTGGCAGATTGAACTCCCCTGCCTGAAAGAGAGCGCTGAACCCGCCTCCGGCATTGTTCGCATAGGTTCAAGCGGCACGGCGCCTCCGGAAGATTGCGGCGGACCGAATAGCTTCGAGCTCATGAAGGCGGTCTTCAGAGACGATCCCGACGGCGAGGAAGCGCAAAGGTATCGGGTCTGGATGGGCCTGAAGGACGGCGAGCACTGGAAGCCCTGATGAGAACGGACTTCGTGCGTCCGGATGTCTGATCTTCTTTAAAAAAACATGATCAGTGACGGGTACAGCGGATATTGTGCGGCAATTGCATGGACTTTCCATAGGCATTTCAGCCTTTGAAGCACTTCGCGCAGATCGGAAGGTTTATGTTGACAAGACAGCGTTCGTGACGGAATTTGCCGCATGGCCGGCGCAGATAATACTGCTCGCGCGCCCCGGACGATTTGGAAAAACGCTGCTCTTGAGCACATTCCGCTCTTTGTTTGCAAATTAGCTCAGTGATTTCGATGGCTTAAGCATTGCGAACACCTGGAAGGATCGGACGTATCCGGTCGTGGGTCTGGATTTCTCCGGTATGCCGCAGTTCCGCGATGAGGCGAGCTTCAGGTCGGCGCTAATTTCGCCCCTGCTCTCCGCTTTCGGCAGCGTTGGCTTTACGTATGACGCGACGTCCCGAATCTCGTTTTTCGACCAGTTCCGCATTTGGCTCGCTGAGCTCCCGCTCAACTCGGTCGTGCTGATCATCGATGAATACGATGCGCCGCTCACGGCGCTTCTGGGTAATGACGAGGCGTTTTCAACGGCTAAGGACATCCTCTGTGAGTTTTATGCCCGTCTGAAGGAAGGAGAAGGCGCCTTGCGCTTTCTCCTCATGACCGGAATGACGCGGTTTCATCAGGCGTCCGTTTTCCCACGCTCAACAATCTGACTGACATATCGCTCGATCCCTATTTCGGCACTTTGATGGGCTTTACGGAAGAAGAGCTCGTGCAGTACTTCGCGCCTCATCTCCGCGCTGCAGCCGAGACGCTTGGGGTTTCCGGAACCAATGCGCTGATCGACAAAATGGCAGAAATGTACGGCGGGTTCTGCTTTGATCGGTATGCGAGGACGCAGGTCTTTCATCCCGGGTCTGCCCTCAGGTTCCTGAATGCGCCTGAGCTCGGCTTCGTCAATTACTGGAGTGAGAGCGAAAAAGGACCGGCATGCCTGAAGCACGCATGCTCATCGGGATTGCTTGATGCGCCGGAAGCTTCTCCGGGGCCTTTTTACGCAGATTTCTCTGAGCTCGCGCTCCCGGCTGATGGCCGGTACGTCAATTCCAAGTCCCTGCTCCTTCAAGCGGACTGCCTCACCATCAAAAGAGCGGAAGGCAAAGTGGTGGAGCTGGGATGTCCAAATAGAGAAGTCGCGGAATCGATCGGGAGGAAAGTCCTGCCAGCCTGAACAAACAGTCGGCACCAGAAGACGCTGTCAGAATCCCGGAGCGCCCCACATCTCTTCATAGTCTTTGCGCACGCCGTCAAGCGTCAGCGGATAGTCCTGCGCGCTCGTCGACGCGACCTTCCGTGCGGCGACAATAGCGCCGATGCGGGCGCTCACGACCGGATCAAGACCGCGGCCGAGCCCGTAAAGGAAGCCTCCCCGCATGGCGTCGCCCGCGCCGACGGGATTCTGCGCAGCAACAGGGAGGGGCTCAATGGGCACGGGGGCTCCCGCTTCCGGGAGGAAGAGGCTCGCTCCGCGGCTTCCATGCGTGCGAAGGACAAGCTTTCCCGTCCGGCAGATGGCTTCGGAAGTGAGACCGGTCTTCGCTTCAAACCCTTCCGCCTCAAAGACGGAATAGGCGATTCCGAAGGAGCGGGAGAGAAGGCTCTCGAGTTCTTCAGCAGAAAAAAGACTCAGTTCCTGACCCACATCGAAAAGGTAGGGGATCCCGCGAAGAACACATTCGTTCGCGGCGTTGAGCGTTGTCGTCTTTCCGCCGGGAGACAGAATGGCGAGCTTCGGGCGAAGGTCACTCCCTTCGCGCCGGGGCCAGGGGACTTCCCGGGAGCGGTTCATGGCTCCCGGATGAAAGACCGCCAGCTGAGAGCCGAGGCTGTCCGTAAAAATGACGCACTGAGCCGTATAGACGTCGGGGAAGCATTTGAGCCCTTCCGTTGAAATCCCGAAAGACCGGAAGCGCTCGAGATAATCTTCTCCGTCCATGCCGAGCGCGCCCCAGATCACCGGATCTCCGCCGAGGCGCTTCAGGGCGAAAGCGATGTTGGCGGCGCAGCCGCCGAAATCGCGCCGCATGCTGCTCGCGAGGAACGTGGTGTTGAGGTCCCTCAGGTTGCCCGTGAGCTGACGCGCGAATTCGCCCTCATGGGCGAAGATCGTGTCGTAAGCCACGGACCCGGTGATAAGAACGCTCATAGGCCCAGAGAATCCGCAGAAATCGGACGAACCGTGATGCCGGCCGCTTCGTGGGGGAGCGCTTCCTTAAAGGCGATGGCGGTGCTGACGGATTCGCCTGCCGGGAGCACCGCAGGCTTCTGCGGGAAGCCGTATTCAGCGGGTTCGAGCACGCGGGAAGCGAGCGCGTCGCCCGCCGGATCGAGAAGCTTGATCTCAAGGACCGGAAGCTGCTGCGGAAGTGCGGAGGCGTTCGTGAGGGTCACGCGCGCGGTGGGCCTGAGGAGACCGGCCTGAGCGTCCGCCTCAAGCGAAGCTTCTGCGCGGAATGCCTTCACGTCCGCCCAGACGAAGCCCGGGCAGGGCAGCTTCGTGCAGACGTTTTCGTAGACGGGCCTCAGGAACGGTGCCTGCGCGAGCACGAAGCCGTGCATCATGAGAAAGGCGCTTGCGCACGCAACGGCAAGAAGAATCAGCACCAGGACCGCGAGGAGGAACGAGCGAACGGGCGAGCGCTTCGGCACGTAGACGGCTGCGCGAGGATCCGTCGCGGGCGGCGTATCGTCGGTGAGGAGCGGCGCATCCGGCACGTTGTCTTCAGGGAGAACGGTGCGCTTCGCTTTTTCCAGCATGGCTTCGTCGAGCTTCTTGTCGGGAACGACGACGCTCTCAGCGGTCTCAGCGGCAAAGATCCGCCCGCACGCGCCGCACCGGTATTCGGGAGCGGCATCCTTCACGCGCCAGAGCGCGCCGCAGGCGGGACACTTGATGACCTCGGCCATGATGCTTATGCCTCCGCCTGAGTGTTGCGGGTGCCCGCGAGGCACACCCAGCCGTTTTCCTCGCGCCAGAGCTTGAGCGGAAGTCCGGGATCGGCGGCGCGGTAGGCGGCGATGACTTCGTCGGCCTGACGGGCAAGAATGCCCGAGAGGACGAGGCTTCCGCCCGGCGCAACGCGGCCGAGGAGCGCGGGCGCGAGGAGCTTCAGGGGATTGGCGAGAATGTTGGCGACGACGACGCTGAATTCGCCTTCCGGCATGGATTCAGGGAGATGGAAGTCCGCTTCGCAGCCGTTCCTTCCCGCATTGTCGCGGGCGGCCTCAATGGCCTGCGGGTCGATGTCGGTGCCGGTCACGCGGCCCGCGCCCAGCTTCTTCGCGCCGATCGCAAGAATGCCCGTGCCGCAGCCGTAGTCGAGGACGTTGTCGGCGGGCTTCAGGTTTTCGTCGAGCCAGTTGAGGCAGAGGCGGGTCGTCGGGTGAGAACCCGTGCCGAAGGCGACGCCCGGGTCAAGACGGATGATGACGGCATCGGTCGCGGGAGGCTCGCTCCAGGAAGGAACGATCCAGAGCCGGGGCGACACGTGGGAGGGTTGGAACTGCGCCTGAGTGATGCGCACCCAGTCCTGGTCCTCGACGTCGCTCGTTTCAAGAAGCTTCGGCGCTTCGCATCCGGTCTGCGCGACCGCAGCGTCAAGCGCGCCCTGGAAGTCGAAGCCGTCGGCGGTAAGAACGGAGATGATCGAGCGCGGCCAGGCCTGCGTCTGGGGCTCGAGACCCGGCTCGCCGTAAAGCGGCTGCTCGTCGGTGCTGTCGGCATCGGCGTCCTCGAGGGCGGCGGAGAGCGCGCCGGCATCAAGAAGCAGATCAGAAATTTCCTCAGCGGATCGTTGGTCGGCGAGGATTCGGTATTCACGCATGACGGATCTTCCGGTAGGCCGGTTGTTGGTGCCGGCTATAAGAAACGAAAAAAAAGAGAAGCGGAGCCGTTAAGTCGGCTTCCGCTTCCGCAGGATTCTAAATGAAGGAAGGATCCGAAGACTCAGGGATCCTTAAAGGAGCTTGTTTTCCCTGAGTCAGTCGCGCACGTCCGGATCGCTCTGACTCACGCCGCCGTTGGAGAGGAAGTGCGTGCCGAGCTTCACGCCGGGAAGGAGCGACTCGAATTCCGAGCGCACTTCCATCAGTCCGCCGCCATGGGTGCTCCTCGTGAGGACGAACAGCTTCGTGAGATCAACGGCCTCCATCCAGGTCTTGAGGGGCTGCGCCGGGCGGAGCCACCAGGTGGGAGTTCCGAGGATCAAGACGTCGTATTGATCGAGATTGATGCCGAGAGGCTTGATTGGACGCTTCACGTTCTTTTCAATTTCTTCCTTCACAACTTCGGTCGTCGCACGGTATTCATCCGGGTAGGGCTCAACCGTTTCACTGTGAAAGATGTATGCACCCGTCATGCTGCGGACGGCTTCAGCAACGCTCCGGGTGTGCCCGGTACGGGACACGTAGACAACGGCAATGCGGGGCTTCGCTTCGGCAGAGTGAATGACGGAAGCCGGGAAAAGACCCGCAAGAGCGATGGAGCAGAGGATGCGACGGGTGATCATGACTTAAATCCTCCGGACTGAAGAAGCGTTCTGATGTGATGGAAAAAGTCTAGAAGCGCCGTCCGCTTCCTGATTGACGGAAACTCCCTGGCGCTTGCCTGATCATGTCGATTCGCGAAAAGAAAAAGCCGGCAGGAGATCTCTGCCGGCTTTGATGAAGCTCATGAAAGTGCTTTCAATCAGGCGACGCCGCCGTCCTTGCGCTTTCTCAGCTTTTCCTCAAGGTAGTGAATGCTTGGGCCGCCGCTCGCGAAGCGTTCGTCGGCAAGAAGCAGGCGATGAAGCTTCACGTTCGTCTTAATACCCTCGCAGGCGAATTCCGAGAGCGCGATCCGCATGCGGGCAATGGCCTGCTCGCGGGTATCGCCGTAGGCGATGAGCTTGCCAATCATGCTGTCGTAATAGGGAGGAACCGTGTAGCCCGCAAAGACATGGGTGTCGATGCGGATGCCGGGGCCGCCCGGAAGGTGCCAGGCTGTGATCTTTCCCGGGCAGGGCGTGAAGGTGAAGGGATCCTCGGCGTTGATGCGGCATTCGATCGCGTGACCGCGGAACTCGAGGTCGCGCTGCTTGAAGCGCAGGCGCTCGCCCGCAGCAATGCGGATCTGCTCGCAGACGATGTCGACGCCCGAGATGAGTTCCGACACGGGGTGCTCGACCTGCACGCGCGTATTCATCTCAATAAAGTAGAACTCGCCGTTTTCGTAGAGGAACTCGAACGTGCCGGCACCGCGGTAGCCGATGCGGCGGCAGGCTTCAATGCAGCGGCTGCCGAGCTTTTCGATCGCGCGGCGGGGAATGCCGCAGGCCGGAGCCTCCTCGAGCACCTTCTGGTTGCGGCGCTGCATCGAGCAGTCGCGCTCGCCAAGGTAAACCGCATTCTGGAAGTTGTCCGAGAGAACCTGAATCTCAATGTGGCGCGGGGTTTCGAGGAACTTTTCCATGTAGACGGTGGGGTTCCCGAAAGCCACGCGGGCTTCCTCGCGCGTCATGCTGACGGACGTGAGGAGCGCGGCCTCCGTGCGCACGACGCGCATGCCGCGGCCGCCGCCGCCGCCCGAAGCCTTGATGATGATCGGGTAGCCGATCCTGCGGGCGATCTTGACGATCTCCTCGGGATCATCGGGGAGCGCGCCGTCGGAGCCTGGAACGCAGGGGACGCCCGCTTCCCTCATGGCCTGCTTGGCGCTCACCTTGTCGCCCATGAGGCGGATGGTTTCTGCGCGCGGACCGATGAAGGCAAAGCCTGAGCGCTCAACCTGCTCGGCAAAGTCGGCGTTTTCCGAAAGGAACCCGTAGCCGGGGTGAATCGCTTCGGCGTCGGTGACCTCGGCCGCCGAAATGATGGCCGGGATGTTGAGGTAGGAGAGCGAAGAAGAGGCCGGTCCGATGCAGACGCTCTCGTCGGCGAGACGCACGTACTTGGCGTCGGCGTCTGCAGTGGAGTGCACGGCAACCGTTTTGATGCCCATTTCGCGGCAGGCGCGCTGGATGCGCAGGGCGATTTCGCCGCGGTTGGCGATGAGAACTTTTCCGAACATGTGGGTCTTTCCCCGTCGTCCTTATTCCAGAATCACGAGGGGCTGACCGAATTCGACGGGCTGACCGTTCTCGGCGGCGAAGGCCTTGACGACGCCGTCCTGATCGGCTTCAACCTCATTCAAAAGCTTCATGGCTTCGATGATGCCGATCACCTGACCCTTCTTCACATGGTCGCCCACTTCGATGAAGGGAGCGGCGCCGGGCGAGGGCGCACGGTAGAAGGTGCCGACCATCGGGCTCGTGATGGAGAGCGCGGCCGAGGGTGCCGGAGCTGCGGCAGGCGCGGGCTGGGCGGCGGGGGCAGCGGCGGCCGGGGCGGCAGCCTGGGGCTGGGGAGCAATGGCAATCGTGCTCTGCACGGGCTGCGCAGGGGTGCTCGTACGATTGACGATGCGCACGCGATCCTCGCCTTCCGTGATTTCCAGTTCGGCCACGCCGCTTTCGCTCACGAGGTCAATGAGTGTCTTGAGTTTACGCAGATCCATATTCTTGATGACGGTTGGTTGCAGAGGACGAGCCTTGAGGGGCGGCCGGGGATGGCGAGCGTTGAAGCGCTCCGCACCTTCCGGATTCCGGGCCCGCAAAAGAGGAAAAGGCCGCGTCCGCGGCCTCAAAACGCTCTAATGAATGCTCATCAGCGGACAAATTATTCTAATTCTGAGGAAACGGCATTCACCTTGTCAAAGGGTTTTACATATGCCCCGGGACCTTTCTTTCGGGAAATTGCCGCTATCGGCTTGGAAAGAGGCATATTTCCGGGAATTCCAGAAGCTCAGAATACGTTTGCAGTTTATTGATTGCACGATTCTCCGGAATGCCCTTAATGAGCTAATCCTTTTCTTCCGGAAGGATGACATTCGGACTCTTTTCCGAGGCAGAGGGCTTCGAGTTCCTCCGGGCCTGCACTCCCGAGCGCTTCGGCTTCCCTCTGCCATTCGTCGGGCTTCTCGGGCGCGGGAAGCGTTGTGCCGAAAGGAACGACGCGGATGAGAATCTCCTCCCCGTCGATTTCGGTGAGGAGCGTAAAGGCTCCCTTATGCCGGCGCATGAAGGCGGTCGGGTAGGACGCTTCAAAGGGTTCGGCCATGAGTCCGGCATTGAGGAGCGTAATGGCGGCATCCTTTTCGCTTTCGCCCCGGGCGACGGTTTCGGGCAGCGAATTTTCCGTGGCAGCACCTGAGAGCACGACGCCGACGAGCCTGAGCCCGAGTTCGGGCACGCGGCGCATGAGGGAGAGCGCCGCGCGGCGCTTCCGGAGGAGCGCTTCCGCGTGGGCATCGGGCGCAAACAGGGCCTGCCAGCGGCGGATTTCGCTTGCGACCAGCTTTTCGTCGGGAGAAGCGCCGCAGAATTCCCTGGCGGCGCGGAAGGCTTCCTTCCAGGTTCTGAGGTCGGCGCAGATGAGGCGGGCGGCGAACGCGGCGGCTTCGCGGCCTTCGCGAACAGAATTTTGCGGCATGGCGAACCTTCGTCAAAATAGGGAGTCCCGGATGGAAAGCATTCTACGAGGAAGAACGCAGCTCTCCGGCGGATGGGCGAAAATGCGCTTCAAAGAAAAATTCTCTTGAGTGAGAGGCCATTCATGCATATTCATATTCTCGGCATCTGCGGCACCTTCATGGGCGGCGTCGCGCAGCTCGCGCGCGCAGCAGGCCACCGCGTCACCGGGTGCGACCAGAATGTTTATCCGCCGATGAGCGACGCGCTTGCCGCGAACGGAATTGAAATTACCCAGGGCTACGGCGCTGAGCAGCTTGAGCTTTCGCCCGACCTCTGGGTCGTGGGGAATGCCATTTCCCGCGGGAACCCGCTCTTGGAGGCCATTCTCAATGCAGGGCTCCCCTATACCTCGGGCCCCCAGTGGATGAGCGAAAACATCCTTCAGGGCCGCGAGGTGCTCGCCGTTGCCGGCACGCACGGGAAGACCACGACCACGTCGATGCTCGCCTGGATTCTGAAGGAAGCGGGCTTGAACCCGGGCTACCTCATCGGGGGGCTCCCCTGCTGGGGTGAAAAATCGGCCGAACTCGGAGACCCTTCCTCCCCCTTCGTCATTGAAGCGGATGAATACGACACGGCCTTCTGCGACAAGCGGAGCAAATTCGTGCACTACCGTCCGAGGATCGCGATTCTCAATAATCTCGAATACGATCATGCGGACATTTTCCCCAATCTCGCGGCCATTGAAACGCAGTTCCATCATTTGGTGAGAATCATGCCGGGCGAAGGAACGGTGATTGCGAACGCAAAGAGCCCGGCGCTCGACCGGGTTCTGGCGCGCGGCTGCTGGTCGCGGCTTGAGCGCTTTAATGCGGATTTCGGCGCTGAGAACGGGTGGTCCCTCTCGGAAGACGGCGAAGCCGCCTTCGAAGGCGAGGCCGTCGGGCGCATTGAAATCGCCATGCCGGGGCGCTACAACGAACTGAATGCGCTCGCGGCCGTCGCTGCGGCGCATGCCGCAGGCGTCTCGCCCGAAGCGGCGATTGAGGCTCTCAAGCGCTTCCCCGGCGTTCACCGCCGTCAGGAAGTGCGCGGCGAAGAGTACGGCTGCGTCGTCATCGACGATTTCGCGCACCATCCGACCGCCATTCGCGAGACGATTGAGGGCGTTCGCTCGAAGTACCGCGGCAGACGCGTCCTTGCGGTGCTCGAACCCCGGAGCAACACGATGAAGCTCGGCACCATGAAGGGCGAGCTCGCCGGAGCGCTCAGGGACGCGGACGAAATCTTCTGCTTTGCGGGCGCGGGCGTGCGCTGGTCGCCCGAGGAAGCGCTCGAGGCGCTCGGAAGCCGCGCCTTCGTGACGCACGACTTCAATGTCCTCGTTGACACGGTCGCGGCGGAAGCGAAGCCCGGCGACGTCATTCTCTGCATGAGCAACGGCGGCTTCGGCGGCATTCACGGGAAGCTCCTCGCGAAGCTCGCCGAGAAGGCCGTCCGCCGTCAGGGAATCCGGGAATGACTGAAGTCAAGCCTCTTGCCGTCTACCTTCACGGCTTTCTCTCCTCTCCCGGTTCAGCGAAGGGCCGGGAGCTCCATGAGGAAGCCGTCTCCTCGGGCTGGGACTTTCTGGCTCCCGACCTGAATATTTCTCCCCAGGAAGTTGACCGGCTCCTTATCGGCCTGATGGATTCCGTTCCGGAGGAAAGACGGCGGCGGACCCTGGTTCTCGGCTCCTCCCTAGGGGGCTTTTATGCGCTGAGGATCGCCCGCCGCTTTGCGCTTACGGCGGCGACGGTCAACCCTTGTCTCAATCCCTGGGAATTCGTCGCCGGGCAGACGGGAGAGCGGGAGGTTTACGGAACCGGCAGAAAAGTTGTCGTCAGAGATATGTTTGCCGACGAACTTCTCGCCTTAAGCCGTGAAGTTCCGCCAATCCCCCGGGATCCCGCTGATGCGCTGACGCTTCTCTCAACCGCCGACGAAGTGCTCGACTACCGGCTTGCAAGAAAGGCGCTCAGTCAGTCGCCCGCGATCCTTTCCGTCGGCGACGATCATCGGATGCAGCGATTCGCGCGCTATCTTCCTGCGGTGAGAGCCTTCTTTGAAAGGCGGATGGCGGCAAAAGTTCGGGCACAATAACGCCCTCAGGAAATTTCAAAGAATTTAGTTTTCCGGCGTTCACCTCCGATACGGGCGATAAGGGCGCGGGATGCAGGTTTAATCGTTATGTATCTCTATTTTGAAGATGACGGCGCCTTCAAGGCGGGTACGGTGCTCTCTCAGGCGGGAAGCGCCTATCAGGTGGAGCTCACTACCGGCCGCCGCAGCAAGATCAAGGCGTCGCACGTCTTTTTCTCCTTTGAGTCTCCCTCGGCGTCGGAGCTGATTGCCCGGATTCCGGAGGCGGCTGCGGAGCTCGATCCCGCCTTCCTCTGGGAAGCCGCGCCCAAGGAGGAGTTTTCCTACCTCGACCTCGCCCAGGAATACTGGGGCGAAAACCCCGGTCCCGTTGAAAAGGCGGCGCTCATCACGACGCTCCATGCGAATCCCGTCTATTTCTACAGGAAGGGCCGCGGCGTCTACCGGAAGGCTCCGGAAGACATTCTTCAGAAGGCGCTCGAGGCGCTCGAGCGCCGCCGTCGTCAGGAAGAGCAGAAGAAGGCCTGGATCGAGGAGATGGTCGAAGGAAAGCTCCCCGAGGCGATCGGACGCCAGGCGCTCATGCTCCTCGTTGCACCCGACAGGAATTCAATAGAATGGAAGGCGCTTTCCGACGCTGCTGCCGAAACGCGGCAGACGCCGCTTCGCCTCATGCTCGCCCTGGGAGGCATCGCGTCGCCCTGGCGCTGGCACGTCGACAGCTTCTATGCGGCCAATTTCCCGCGCGGCCGCGGGTTCCCGGCGGACCTCCCCGAACCCCCGAAAAATGCCTGGGACGATCTTCCCGCTGCAGATGTCGACGCCTTCTCCATCGACGATTCCGACACGACCGAGGTCGACGACGCGGCGAGCGTGAAGCACCTCGAGGGCGGCGTCACGCGCGTGGGCATCCATATCGCGGCTCCCGCTCTCATGATCGAGCGCGGCTCGCGCCTTGACGACGTCGCCAAGGCCCGCATGAGTACCGTTTATGCGCCGGGCCTCAAGACGACGATGCTTCCGGAAAACTGGATCAAGGCGGCGTCTCTCGATGAAGGCGTAATGGTTCCCTGCCTCTCGCTTTACGCCTGGGTGAAGGACGATACCTTCGCAGTCGAAAAGACGGAGACGCGGCTTGAGCGCATTTCGCTCAAGGCGAACCTCCGCTACGACAAGATCGACGACCTCGTGACCGAAGAGGCCATTCAGGAAGGGAAGCTTGAGATCCCCTTTGCGGACGACATCATCTGGCTCTGGCACTTTGCGAAGCACCTCCAGAATGGCCGCGAGGAAGTGAGGGGTCGCCCCGAACCCGTCGGCCGCGTCGACTGGTTCTTTGCGCTCGAGGGTGAAGGCGAAGACGCCGTCATTCACGTCCGCGGCCGCCGCCGCGGCGCACCGCTCGACCTTCTCGTCGCTGAACTCATGATTTTTGCGAACAGCACCTGGGGGCTCTGGCTCGAGGAGCACGATACCGCCGGCATCTACCGCTCCCAGAGAATGGGGCGCGTGCGCATGAGCACCTCTCCCGGACCTCACGATGGTCTCGGCGTTCTGCGCTATGCATGGAGCACGTCGCCCCTGCGCCGCTACGTCGACATGGTGAACCAGCGTCAGATGATTGCGGTCCTAAAGGGGGAACCTCCCGCTTACGCGAGAAACGATGTCGATCTTTTTACCATCGTGAGCCAGTTCGAAAACATCTACGGGCTTTACGCCGACTTCCAGACCCGTATGGAGCGCTACTGGTCGCTGCGCTGGATTCTCCAGGAAGGCCTGAAGACCATTGAGGCGATCGTCGTCAAGGGCGATCTTGTGCGCATCGACCGGCTTCCCTTCATGCAGCGCGTGCCGGGACTCCCCGAGGATCTCCCGCGTGGGCGCAAGGTGGAACTGCGCATCCTCGGCTGCGACCTCGTTGACCTCGTGATGGATGCTCAGCTCGTGCGCATTCTCGACGATGCGCTTACGCCCGAGGAGGAAGGCGCGCTTGAAGAGGCGCTCGACGATGCGCAGGATGAGGCTCCCTCCGAACAAGCGCCCGAAGGCGCTGCAGAAGCGGAGGCTCCTCAGTCCTGACGGGAAAGCCTCTTTTCCCAAAAGAGAGGATTTCTTTCACCGGCGTCATATCTGTGTGATAACCTCTCGAGCGAATTTCTGCACCCCTCAGAGCGGCTCCTTCTGAAGGCAATTCAGAGGAGCCTTTCGCCGGGGAATATTTGCGGCGTGCGTGCCGGCCGAAATTTTTTCCTCCACGCGCGACGCCAGCAGTCCAAATCAACCGCTTAAAGCCCAATCAGGGGGAGCTAACAATGAGCCGTGAGGAAGAAGCCGGAAAGCTCATTGAAGAGGACGAAAGCACGCCGACGCTCGATTCGGATGAAGCGAGCCGTGCGCTCGCGCGCGTCGAGCAGATCCTCGAAGAAGATGAGGACAAGGCGAAGGCTCTTACAAAGGCGCGCGGCGGCGAGCACGAAGAGGCACGGCCCATTACGCCCGAAGCGGCGCAGGAACTGAGGGACATCCTTGAACCCCTCCATCCTGCCGACATCGCCTGGGTGCTCGAAGCCCTGCCGCTGGACGACCGTCTGGCCGTCTGGAATCAGGTCCAGAGCGAATCTGACGGCGACATTCTTCTTGAAGTCAACGAAGGCGTCCGCGAAACCCTGATCGACGCGATGGATCGCGACGAGCTCGTCGACGCGGTCGAAACGCTCGATACCGACCAGATCGCCGACCTGGTGGACGACCTTCCGCCCGACGTGATGGCGGAGGTCCAGGAAGGGCTTTCGCACGAAGAGCGCGCACAGTTGCGCGCCGCCATGTCGTACCCCGAGGAATCGGTCGGCGCGCGCATGGACTTCGAGATGGTCTCGATCCGCGAGGAAGTGACGGTCGACATGGTGCTCAGGTACCTGAGGCGCTTTAAGACGCTTCCCGATCACATGGACCAGATCTTCGTCGTCGACCGTCTCGGAAGGCTGAAGGGCACACTCTCTCTCGTTGAGATGCTCACGAACGACCCGGCGAAGCAGGTGAAGCGCATCATGCAGACGGAAGCCTTCACGCTTAATCCGCTCGATTCCGCGAGCGACGCCGCGCAGGCGTTCGAGCGCTACGATCTCGTGAGCGCGGCGGTGGTGGATGAAGCAGGGCGCTTGGTCGGCCGCCTCACCGTCAACGAAGTGGTCGACGTGATCCGTGAGGAAAGCGAGGAAGACGCCTTCGGCGCGGTCGGTCTTGATGACGAACAGGATATTTACGGGAGCGTCTGGTCTTCGGCCAAGAGCCGCTGGCTCTGGCTCGGCGTCAACCTCTGCACGGCCTTCTTTGCTTCGCGCGTGATTTCAGCTTTCGACGGCACGATTGAGCGCGTCGTGGCGCTCGCCGCCCTGATGCCGATCGTGGCCGGCATGGCCGGGAATTCCGGCAATCAGACGCTCACGCTTCTCGTCAGGTCCCTTGCCATGGGTCAGGTGACGGTCGCCAACACCATCGACATCTGGAAGAAAGAGATCGGCGTCGCCTTCATCAACGGCATCATCTGGGGATGCATTGCCGGTGCCTGCGCCTGGGCGCTCTACTGGGATTCGCCGCAGGGGCGGCTCCTTGGCTGCGTGATGGCGCTCGCGATGTTCTTCAATATTCTTCAGGGCGCGGTCGTCGGCATGGCGGTGCCGCTCATTCTGAAGCGCCTCGGGCGTGACCCGGCGATGGGCGGGTCGGTCCTCCTCACCTTTACGACGGACTCCGGGGGCTTCCTGATTTTCTTAGGCCTCGCAACGATCTTCTTTGCGCATTAAGAGAGTTAGAACAAAAGCGGCGCTTCGATAGAGCGCCGCTTCGCGTCTGAAGACCCTTGATATCGAGAGCGAGAGGAGCTTCTCTCAGAGGTCGCCGAAAAGGCGCTTCAGATCGTCGATGCTCTTTTTGGCGACGGGCTTCTCTTCGTCGCTTTCCTTCGCGGACACCTCATGAATGGTGTAGACGTCCTCGATTTCCTCGCGCCAGTAAGTGATGGGGGAGCCGGAATGAAGGAAGCGGTCTGCCACTTCGGAGCCCACGGATTCGCAGCGCAGAATTCTCCCAGTATCGAATTCCACATCAAGATAACGGCGCGTCGGGTCGTAGCCGGCAGAGACGATGCCTCCGCGATGAATGGGTTTGCGCTTCATTTTTTCTTTCTCCTGCCGCCTTCGGGAGGCTTCTGGTTGAAGGCATGTCCCATCATTCTATGCCCGGGGAATCCGGACGGAACGGAAGCGTCTGGAATCAAATGCACAGGTTTTGAAACGAGGAATGATTTGATTTTTAAGGGAAACAGAATTATCTTTGTCCACCTCCAACGGGTTTTCTGCTAATCTCCGGGCAGTTCCAGTCTTCGCCATGCGAGAAAACCCTAAGAAGAACGAACTGGATACCCATTAGAAGGACCCAGGCAAAAGCGGTTCGGCTGACATAACGGATGCACTTTGGCGCATCACGCCCTGAAGCCGCTTTCACGCAGACCGGATGCGTTTGTTTCCTGTCCCCGCAGGTGCGCATCCAAACCTCTCCCTGGCAAAGCGCGATTCTTTTCTTCGCCTTGCTCAGAAGTCTGCCGCCGCCAAGATTTATGAAGAAAAAAGTCAAAACTTCCCCATCCGCCATCACTCACGAGGAGAAAAAGCCCGTTCTGGAGCGCTTCTGGCCGACAGGCGTCATCGCTTCGTTCGCCGTTGCGGCTGCCGTCTGCCTTCATATCGCGGGCTATACGACAGCGCCCGTGAAGACTGAGGCTGCCGCTGAAGCGCTCGCACTCGAAGCTGAAGAAGCCGAGGACGCGGGAGCCGATGCGCTCATTGCCCGGTGGGAAGAGGCTCACCCGAACGGCGTGCCGGCGGAAAAGGAGGACGCGCTCAGCGTCTCTGAAAAGGAAGTTGCGACCTATATTTCCCGCAGCTACCGCGTGCCCATGGCCGAGGCCGAGCAGCTCACCACGTGGGCCGTGGAAATCGGCGCGGGCTTTGACGTCGATCCGCTGCTGATTCTCGCCGTCGCCGCGGTGGAGTCGAGCTTCAACCCCAAGGCGAAGAGCGGCGCAGGCGCTGAAGGCCTCATGCAGGTGATGACGCGCGTTCATGCGGAAAAGTTCCGTGCCTTCGGGGGTCCTCAGGCGGCGCTTGAGCCTTATCCCTCGATGGTCGTCGGCACGTCTATTCTTTCGCGCCTCATCACGCGTACGGGGAGCGTTCAGAAAGCCCTCAAATTCTATTTCGGCGCGGCGAATCAGCCGTCCGACGGCGGCTACTCCGAAAGGGTCTTCAAGGAACGAAGCCGCATGCGCGTTGCCGCCGGAGGCGACTCCGACCATGCCGTTCAGCTTTCGAGAAAGAAGCGCACCGGACCGGAATTTGCTCAAACCCGCGCCGGCGTGAAGCAGCTCGGCTTCAGGGAGTGGACGGAAGTGACGGGAATCGTCGAGACGAAGCTCGCTCAGAAGGACGGGAAGGTTCGCCAGCTCCAGGCGGCGAGCGACGACGGGCAGCAGCGCTCCTCCGAGCCCCTCGAAAATGCGCCCGGAGATGCGGGCGGCCCGACCCGGCTGAACTGAGGTTCGGACTTAAAGTGCGGCCCGCGGACTGTTTCTCAGCGCGGGAAGTCTCCGGCAATCGTTTGAAGCCAGCAGGCGGCTGCAAGTCCTGCCGTTTCTGTTCTCAGCACGCGGGGCCCGAGGAGCATCGGCGTCCAGCCCGAAGCAGCAGCGAGTTCAATTTCCGCGCTGGTGAAGCCCCCTTCGGGGCCGACGGCGAATGCCGCCGAGCGGAGTCCCGGTCGAATGGCCTCCGGGATCCGGGGTTCCGCGCCCGGGGCGAGCATGAGGCGAATTTCGCCTTCTGCTGCGGCAAGCCCGCTTTTAAGCGTCGGCGCGGCCGAAATGCTCGGGACGACATTTCTCCCGCACTGCTCCGCCGCCGAGCGCGCAATGTCCGTGAGCCTTGAGAGGCGCTTTGCGAGCCGGTCTCCCGAGAGCTTTGTGACGGACCTTTCCGCCGGGACCAGAAGAATGGCGGAAATGCCGGTTTCGACGGCTTTTTCCATGATCCACTCCATTTTTTCCGGGGCAACGAGGCTCTGAACGAGGGTCATGAAGACCGGGGATTCGTTTGCCTTCTCCGTCACGGCATCAATTTCCACCCATGCGGCATCGGCCGAAAAGCCAATGGGCCCAGACCAGGCAAAGCCCGAGCCGTTGAAGACCTCGACCCGTTCGCCTGCGGCAAGCCGCAGCGCCCGGCCGGCATGGTGCGCGGCTTTGGCGGGAAGCGTGAAGGAGGAGCCTGTGGCGAAGGCATCGGTCGGAGCATCAACGAAAAAGCGCGGCAGAGACATGACGAACTGGGAGAAAACAGGATTCGGGAAAAAGGTCCCTGAATGTTAAAATATTAAATTCAGTGAGGGGCCTCCATTCCAATTGAACGACCCCTGCCATATTTTCTCTACTCACCGAGAACGACTTCACATGTCAAAGGTCTCTCCCCAGATGATGGCGAACGCGATCCGCGCGCTCGCCATGGATGCTGTTCAGAAAGCCAAGTCCGGGCACCCCGGCATGCCGATGGGCATGGCAGATATCGCCACGGCGCTCTGGTCGCGCCATCTGCGCTTCAATCCCGCTGATCCGAAGTGGCTCGGCCGCGACCGCTTCATTCTTTCGAACGGCCACGGTTCGATGCTGCAGTACGCGCTTCTGCATCTGACGGGCTATGACCTCTCGATGGACGACCTCAAGGCCTTCCGTCAGCTCGGCAGCAAAACCCCGGGCCATCCTGAGGTGCATGTGACTCCGGGCGTTGAAACGACGACGGGGCCGCTCGGCCAAGGCATCGCGAACGGCGTCGGCATGGCGCTCGCCGAAAAGCTCCTCGGCGCGGAATTCAACCGCGAGGGCTTCCCGGTCATCGACAACCGCACGTATGTGTTCCTGGGCGACGGCTGCCTCATGGAAGGCATCAGCCACGAAGTCTGCTCGCTTGCCGGTGTCTGGCACCTCAATAAGCTGATCGCGATCTACGACGACAACGGCATTTCGATCGACGGCGACGTCCGCGGCTGGTTCCAGGACGACACGAGAAAGCGCTTTGAAGCTTACGGCTGGATGGTGATCGGGCCCGTCGACGGGCACGACATCGATGCCATGGACCGCGCGATCGCCGAAGCGAAGACCTCGGAAGACAAGCCTGTTCTCATCATCGCGAAGACAACGATCGGCAAGGGCTCCCCCAACCGTCAGGGCACGGCGAAGGTGCACGGCGAAGCGCTGGGCGACGAGGAAATCGCCGCCACGAAGGCTGCGCTCGGCTGGAACTACGGTCCCTTTGAGATCCCCGAAGAGGTCTATGAGGCCTGGGATCACCGTGAAGCCGGAAAGGCCCTTGAAGCCGAGTGGGACAAGATGTACGCGGCCTATGAAAAGGCCTATCCGAAGGAAGCCGCGGAACTTGCGCGCCGGCTCGCAGGCGACCTCCCCGAAAACTGGGACGAGATCGTGATGGACGCCGTCTGCGCTGCCGAGGAAGCGCAGGAAACGGTGGCGACCCGCAAGGCAAGCCAGAAGGCGCTTAATGCCCTTGCTCCCGCACTCCCTGAACTCCTTGGCGGTTCGGCCGACCTTACGGGTTCGAACCTCACCAACTGGAAGGACGTGAAGAGCCTCAATACGGGCGACTTCCACGCCCGCCACATCAGCTACGGCGTGCGTGAATTCGGCATGTCGGCGATTCTGAACGGCATTGCGCTTTTCGGCGGCTTCATCCCCTACGGCGCAACCTTCCTCACCTTCTCCGACTATTCGAGAAATGCGCTTCGCATGTCGGCCCTCATGAATCTGCGCGCGATCAACGTCTTCACGCACGATTCGATCGGTCTCGGCGAAGACGGCCCGACGCATCAGTCGGTCGAGCACATTCCGTCCCTGCGCCTGATCCCGGGCATGGACGTCTGGCGTCCGGCCGACACCGTTGAAACGGTCGTTGCCTGGGCGAGCGCCATCGAGCGCCGCGACGGCGCTTCCTGCCTCATCTTCTCGCGCCAGAACCTTCCCTTTGTGGACCGCGACGAAGTGGATGCCGACGCGATTGCGATGGGCGGCTACGTGGCTGCGGAAGCGCCCCTCGGCAAGGGCGAGGCGCAGGTCATTCTCCTTGCAACGGGCTCTGAAGTGGGTCTTGCCATGGAAGCCCGCGCGAAGCTCGCGGCCCTCAACATCCAGGCCCGTGTGGTTTCGATGCCCTGCACGACGCGCTTTGACCGTCAGACGAAGGAATACCGCGAGTCGGTCCTTACGCCCGGCACGCCCGTCCTCGCGATGGAAGCGAGCCGCACGGATCTCTGGTGGAAGTACTTCACTGGCCGCGGCGACGTGCTCGGCGTCGATACCTTCGGCGAAAGCGCGCCCGCGAAGGATCTCTGGCAGAAGTTCGGCTTCACGGTCGAAAACGTGATTGCCAAGGTCGAAGGGCTCCTCAAGTAATTCAACCGTCACCACCACCATTATTAGGAAACAGAAAACATGACAATTCGCGTCGCTATCAATGGCTTTGGCCGAATCGGCCGCAATGTTCTTCGCGCCCACTACGAGTACGGCAAGAAGCACGACATTGAAATCGTGGCCGTCAACTCCCCGGGTGACGTGACGGTGAATGCGCACCTCCTTCGCTACGACACCGTGCATGGTCCCTTCGGCTCCAAGGTTGAGGTCGACGGCAAGGACATGATCGTTGACGGCGATCGCATCCATGTCTTCGGCACGCGCAATCCGCGCGAGCTCCCCTGGCAGGATCTCGGCATCGATCTCGTGATGGAATGCACGGGCGCCTTCAATTCGAAGGAGCTCTCGATGCCCCATATCGAACAGGGCGCGAAGAAGGTTCTTCTTTCCGCTCCGGGCAAGACCGCCGATGCGACGATCGTTTACGGCGTCAATGAGAAGACCCTCAAGGCGACCGACATCGTTGTTTCGAACGCCTCCTGCACGACCAACTGCCTCGCTCCCCTCGTGAAGCCCCTGCAGGAAAAGATCGGTCTCGAGCGCGGCCTCATGACGACCATTCATTCCTACACGAATGACCAGGTGCTCACCGACGTCTATCACAAGGATCTGCGCCGCGCCCGCGCTGCGACCCACTCCATGATCCCGACGAAGACGGGTGCCGCGAAGGCCGTGGGCCTTGTGCTTCCGGAACTGAACGGCCTCCTCGACGGCTTTGCCGTCCGCGTGCCGACGATCAACGTGAGCTTCGTTGATCTTACGTTCCTCGCGAAGCGCGACACCACGATCGATGAAATCAATTCGATCCTGCGCGAAGCGAGCGAAGGCGAACTGAAGGGCATCCTCGGCTACAACGATCTGCCGCTCGTCTCCTGCGACTTCAACCACAATCCGCACAGCTCGATTTACGACTCGACCCTCACGAAGGTCTCGGGACGTCTCGTCAAGGTGATGGCCTGGTACGACAACGAGTGGGGCTTCTCCAACCGCATGCTTGATACCGCCTGCGCCATGATGGCTGCGAAGTAAGCGTGCAGTTCTTTTTCTGAAACATGAAAGCCGCATTTCATTCGTATTGAATACGGATGATGCGGCTTTTTCTACATTGTATTTTCCTTTCTGGAGCATCAGAATGCATGTGAATACTCTTGAAAATCTGGCAGATAAGGGACTTCTTGCCGGTAAGCGCGTTTTGATCCGCAGCGACCTCAACGTGCCCCGCAACGACGAAGGCGCGATCACGAACGACGCCCGCATTGAGGCGAGCCTCCCCGCGATCCGCATGGCGCTCGCAGCCGGCGCTGCCGTGATGGTGACGAGCCATCTCGGCCGCCCCAAGGAAGGTCAGCTTCTGCCGGCCGATTCTCTGCAGGTGGTTGCCGACCGCATCGGCGAGCTCCTCGGGCGCGAGGTGCCGCTCGTTAAGAACTGGGTGGACGGCGTTGATGTGAAGCCGGGCGACCTGGTGATTCTCGAAAACTGCCGCTGCAATGTGGGCGAAAAGAAGTGCGACGAAGCGCTCTCGAAGAAGTACGCGGCGCTCTGCGACGTTTATGTGAACGACGCCTTCGGTACGGCGCACCGTGCGGAAGCGACCACGGTGGGCGTTGCCCGCTTTGCGCCGATTGCCTGCGCCGGTCCCCTGATGGCGAAGGAAATTGATGCGCTTACGAAGGCGCTCGAGGCCCCGAAGCGTCCGCTCGCTGCCATTGTCGCGGGTTCCAAGGTTTCGACAAAGCTCACGATTCTCTCGAACCTCGCGGAAAAGGTGGACCGCCTGATCGTGGGCGGCGGCATTCTCAATACGTTCCTTCTTGCGGAGGGGCATCCGATCGGGAAGTCTCTTGCGGAACCGGATCTCATTGATGAATGCAGGAAGGTCCTCGCTATTCTGGAAAAGAAGGGCGCAGCCCTTCCGATGCCTGTCGACGTCGTCGCCGCCAAGGCCTTTGCGGCGGATGCGCCCAACCGCGTCTGCGGCGTTGATGAAGTCGAAGCCGATGAGATGATTCTCGACGTCGGCCCCGAAACGGCGAAGCACCTCGCGAAGGAACTCCGCTCGGCGGGCACGATCGTCTGGAACGGCCCGGTGGGCGTCTTCGAGATGGCTCCCTTCGCGAAGGGTACCGAGGCGCTTGCCTACGCGATTGCCGAAGCGACCGACCACGGCGCTTTCTCGATTGCGGGCGGCGGCGATACGGTTTCCGCGATCGACAAGTTCGGCGTTGAAGACCGCATTTCCTACATTTCCACGGGCGGCGGCGCATTCCTTGAATTCCTTGAAGGAAAGACGCTTCCGGCTGTTGCCGTGCTCGAAGAGCGCGCGGATAAGTAAATAAAGCCCAAACCGGAAAACGCGCCCGAATTTCGGACTGTCCTTTGTTTGAGGGGGCAGCTGCCGGATGGGCGCGTTTTCTCTATGGCTCACACCAAGAGGAGACAATAAAAATGATCGATGTCAGGAAAGAGCTTCTTGAACGTTTTCTGCGTTATGCGGCTGTAACGAGCCAGAGCGACCCGAAGGCGAAGATTGTGCCGAGCACGCCGGGTCAGAAGACCCTAGCCGAACTTCTCGCGAAAGAGCTTGAAGGCCTCGGGTTGGTTGACATCGCCGTGTCGGAATATTCCGTCGTGACGGCGCATCTGCCGTCCAACCTCCCTGCCGGCAGCAAAGCGCCCAGGGTCGGCTGGTGTGCTCACCTCGATACGGTGGATGCGGGCCTCTCGCCTGAAGTGCATCCCCAGGTGATTCGCAACTATCAGGGCGGCGACATCTGCCTCAATAAGGAAAAGGATCTCTGGCTGCGCGTTTCCGAGCATCCTGAAGTCGAGCGCTATAAGGGCGACGACCTTGTCGTCTCGGACGGCACTTCGGTGCTCGGTGCCGACAACAAGTCCGCAATCGCCAACATCATGACGGCGCTCCACGTCATTCAGGAAGAAAAGCGCCCGCACGGCGACATCTGGGTGGCGTTCGTTCCGGATGAGGAGATCGGCCTTCTGGGTTCCAAGAAGATCGACTTCACGCAGTTCCCGGTCGACTTTGCCTATACGATCGACTCGTGCGAACTGGGCGAAATCGTCTGGCAGACCTTCAATGCCGGCAGCGCCAGGCTCGAGATCCAGGGCGTGACGGCGCACCCGATGTCCTCGAAGGGCGTCCTCGTCAACCCGATTCTCGCCGCGCACGACTTCATGAGCATGCTCGACCGTACTCAGACGCCGGAATGCACGGCAGGCACCGAGGGCTTCGTCTGGGTGAACGGCATTTCGGGCGGCCCCTCGCGCTGCTCGGTCTCGCTCAAGATCCGCGATCACAACCTCGAAGGCTACAAGGCCAAGAAGGCGCTCATTGCCGCTGCCGTCGAATACCTGAAGGTTCGCTATCCGCGCGCCAGGTTTGCTCTCTCTTTTGAAGACGTCTACGGCAACATCGCCGACGCGATCAAGCCTGAGAACAGCGCCTGCGTGGATCTCCTGCGCGAAGCGATGGCGATTGAAGGCGTGAAGCCCATCAATCTCGCCATGCGCGGCGGTACGGACGGTTCCTTCATCTCGACGCAGGGCATCCCGACCCCGAACTACTTCACCGGCGCGCACAACTTCCACAGTTCCTGCGAATTCATGCCGATGTCTTCATGGGTGAAGAGCCTTGGCGTGACGCTGCGCCTGGTGGCGCTCACGGCTGAAGCGAAGTAATTCCGAAAGCTTCGGGCGAAAAAAACGCGCGGGAGATTCTCCTGCGCGTTCTGCTCAAAAGTTCCGGCGGCGCTCTTCCTTGTGCGGAAAAGCGCCGTTTCTTTGGACGGGTTTTATTCCGCCCAGCCGTAGTGCTTGGCAAGCACTGACTGGGAGTCGACGGCCTTGCCGTTCTTCGGAACCGAGAGGCGCTTGTAGCTTCCGTTGCTCAGGAGCTCCCAGCTCTGCACGTTGTCGGCAAGCTGCAGATCAAGCGTCGCCTTGATGCGGTCGCGGATGTTCTTGTCGAGTACGGGAGTCAGCACCTCGATGCGGCCGTCAAGATTGCGGGGCATGAGGTCGGCCGAGCCGATCAGCATGAAGGGATTCCCGCCGTGACGGAAGTAGTAGGCGCGGGCGTGTTCGAGGAACCTTCCCACGATGCTCTTCACGGTGATGTTTTCGCTCACCCCCGGGATGCCGGGGCGCAGGCAGCAGATGCCGCGCACGATGATCGAAATCCGGACGCCTGCCTGGCTTGCAGCGTAAAGCGTGCGGATGATGGCGCGGTCGACGAGCTGATTGCACTTGAGGATGATTTCGCCCTTGCCCGACTTCTTGTGGCACTCGATTTCGCGCTCAATGTGGGCAATGATGGCGTTCCGGGTGCTGTGGGGCGAGACGACAAGCTCGCGGTACTTCGTCTGATCGGAATACCCCGTCATTACGTTGAAGAGGTCGGAGACGTCCGAGCAGATGTCGCGGTTGGCCGTGAAGAGCGCATAGTCGGTGTAGATCTTCGCTGTTCCCGGGTTGTAGTTGCCGGTCGAAATGTGGACGTACCGGCACATGCCTTCCGACTCGCGCCTGACGACGAGGCAGAGCTTCGCGTGGATCTTGAGGCCGGCAAAGCCATAGACGATGTTGACGCCCGCCTTTTCCATTTCCTCAGCCCAGTTGATGTTGCGCTCCTCGTCAAAGCGGGCTTTAAGCTCAACAACCGCCGTTACCTGCTTGCCGCGTCTTCTTGCGTCGATGAGGGCCGCGACGATGGGGCTGTTGCTGCCGCAGCGGTAGAGCGTCTGCTTGATGGCAACGACCTGCGGGTCGCTCGCCGCTTCGCGAATGAATTCAAGAACGCCGTTGAAGCTTTCGTACGGATGGTAGAGGAAGACGTCGTGGCTCTTGATGGTCGGGAAAACGTCGCCCTCAGCAATGAAGGCGGGTTCGAGCCCCTTATAGGGCGCGTCCTTCAGGTTCGGCCGATCAAGGCCGATCAGGGGCATGAATTCGCTCATGGCGAGCGGGCCCTTGATGCGGAAGACCTGGAAGGGCAGAAGATCGAGCTTTTCCGTAAGGAAGTTAGTGAGCGCCGGGTCCGAACCGTGCTCCACTTCAAGGCGGATCACGTCGCCGAAGCGCCTCTGGTCGATGAAGTCCTTCACCGCTGCGAGCAGGTCGTCGGCTTCGTCTTCCTCAATCTCGAGGTCGGTATTGCGGGTGATGCGGAAGATGAAGGACTTCTTCACCTTGTGGCCGCTGAAGAGCTTGTCGAGGTGCTCGCGGATCAGGTCCTCAATCAGGATGATGTCGTCGTCGCGCCCGTTCGAATTGAAGCCGAGCTCCGCATAGGCGGATTCCTTCGTGCGGGGCACGAAGATGAAGCGCGGCATGTTGTTCGGGCACTTGAGACGCGCGTAGCGGACGTTCCCGTCCTCAGATTCGAGCTCGATCAGAATGTTGATCGAAATATTCGAGATGGTGGGGAACGGGTGGCCTGCGTCGATCGCCTGAGGCGTGAGGATCGGATAGATCTCGTTCAGGAAGTACCCCTCGAGGAAGTCCTTCTGCTTGACCGTCAGATCCTTGTAGCGGACGATGTTGATGCCCTTCTTCGCAAGTTCCGGGAGGAGCTTCTGCTTCCAGTGGTTCTGGGCGCGCGTGAGCATGCCGAGAACGCGGCGACGGATTTCGTCAAGCTGCTTCACGGGAGCGAGTCCGTCCGCAGAGGTCGACGGTGCGCCGATCTTGAACTGACGGATGATGTTTGCCACGCGAACCATGAAGAATTCATCAAGGTTGTTGTGGAAGATCGCGAGGAACTTGAGCTGCTCGAGGAGCGGCGTCTTCGGATCGCACGCTTCGTCAAGCACCTTGCGGTCGAATTCGATCCAGTTGAGTTCGCGATTGATGTAAAGAAGTGGGTCGTTGAGGTCCGGCACGCCCTCAACGGGCGGGAGCGGCGGCGGGACGTCGTCGCTCTGGGCCTGAGTCGTGCGGCGGGCCGCACGGCTCTTTGCGGGAGCGCGCTTTTTCTGAGCGGGAGCCTTCGCAGTCCCGGACGTTTTTTTGGTCGCCTGAGCCGCAGACGCGGCTTCGGGCGCAGGCGCTTCAGGGGCGGCCGCTTCCTTGGGGTTAACGGGCGTTTCCGAGGCCGTCTTCAGGTCGGCGGCAGCGGCTTCTTGATTTTGTTTTTCCGTCATCGGCATTCCGCAGAATAAGAGAAAATGATGTGATTTTCCTCTTATTCTAGGCTCAAAAAAATGACGGATTAATGACGATTATCCCTGAGGAAACGGCCTCAGAACTTTGCCGCCTTGGCTTCCTGGAACTTCTGGAACCACTTCCAGGCAAAGCCCACGATGATGGGACCCGAGATGGCCGCGAGGATGCCGAGGAGCAGAATCTTCGAGAGATTCTGCTGAATGAAGGGGATGTTGCCGAAGAGGTAGCCCGCTCCGACAATGGAGACCGCCCAGAGGACGGCGCCCGCGCCGCTGAAGAGCTCGAAGCGCAGCCCGTCCATGCGCGCCGCACCGGCGACGAGCGGCGCAAAAGCGCGGATGATGGGCACGAAGCGGGCGAAGAGAATGGTTTTGCCGCCGTGCGAGACGTAGAAGTCGTGCGCGTGCTGAAGCTTATTCGCATCGAGCCAGCGGATGTTGCCGTCGTAAATCTTGTTCCCGAGCCATTTGCCCGTCGCGTAGCCCACGGAATTGCCGAAAATCGCGCCGAGGATGACGGCAAGCATGATCATCCAGGGGCTTGCCGTACCGGCGGCTGCAACGGTGCCCGCGACGAAAAGGAGCGAATCGCCCGGCAGAAACGACATGACGACGCATCCTGTTTCCAGAAAGAAGATGATGAACATCGCGACATAGATGAGCGTGCCGTAGTTTGTCGCGAGCGACACGAGAAAATGGTCGGCATTGGTGAAAAGCTCAACAATCAGTCCGAAGATGTCCATGGCCGGAAACGCAAAAAATCTATGAAGGAAAAAGGCTGAAGCCCGAAGGCCTCCCGCCGGGCCCCCTATCATAACGGGATGACGCTTTAGAGCTCCTTAGCGCATGTCAAGATTTAATTAAGAGATTCCCAATTCTCTGTACTACGAGGCATGCGAATCAGCCGAAGCGGCTAGAGTCCGCTCTTGTGCC
>CAKQON010000014.1 GCA_934255515.1 uncultured Sutterella sp. | reverse complement strand
TCTCATTGAGGCCTTCTTCAGTAAGATGGCACGCCAAAGCTTGCGCGGTCTTCGTGTCAATTCGAAGGAGGAGCTGAAAGATCACATTGCAAAGTGGATCGAAGAAACCAACGTAGACCCCGTACCTTTCCGTTGGCGATGGAAACCTGACGAGGTCCACGAGTTAATTAATAGCCTTATTTAGCAAACGTTATGCTACTGTTGTTCGCCCGCAGACAAAATTCGCCCGCACGTTCGATTACAACGAGGGGTGAAATCAGTTGGTTCGCCTACAACATGCCGACGATCGAGTTCCACAACGAGCTTTTCAGTCAGCTTCAGGAGCTTTACGGACAAACGTCCATCTCAGCAGTGGACGGAGGCATCAAGAAGTCTTTCGGCGAAATGAATGAACAACCCAGGCTTTACATCTGGATCAAAAAGACCAAGCAGGGAGATGTTTCAGAGCCCAACCGGACGCTTGCCTACTGCGTCCGAAATGCCATTCATCACCCTGAGAATCACAGCATGGGGCAAGGCTTCGTGGAAGAGCACCTTGAGGAATCCATCAGCGACATACTTCGTTCGCGTGATCAAGCATCTTCGCGCAAAGTCAGCAGCAACGATCTGATAGCGCTTCAGGACATGGAGCCGGGAGACTATGGTTGCTCTGAAAAGAGAGCAACTGCTGCCGGCTACATGCCGGACCCCGGATCTTCCAGTCGCCGCGCCAGGAAGTAGTATTTAAAGTTGCAGGACTTCGCCCGCGAGGGGATCTTCAGCCCATCAGCGAAGTCCGTCTCCAGAAGTCTTCAGACATTCCTGCTGCAGCAGCGATGGAACTCTTCCTCACCAACTTTCTTGCGGCGCTCCCGCTTTTTGCGCTCATTGCTATCGGCTATCTCGCTGCAACCGTAAAGCTCGTCACGCCGGCGATCGGTCAGGCGCTTTCGAAATACGCCTTCAATATTGCACTCCCGATTCTTCTCTTCCGACTCATGAGCGACATCACGCATCTGCCGCCTCCGGACTGGAACATCGCGCTCGCCTTCTTCGGCTCCTGCTTCCTCGTCTTTGCGATCGGGCGCTTCCTCGGGCACCGGTTTCTGAACCTCAATTCCGACGAACGAACGATCTTCGGCATGGCAACGGTCTTCTCGAACAACGTGCAGCTCGGAATCCCCGTCGCCGTCGCGCTCCTCGGACAGGAAGCAATGCCCTCAATTGCGATCATCTTTTCGCTCAACGGCTTCCTCATGTGGACGCTCGTCACGATCGCGATCGAACTCGGGCGTGCGAAGAGCCCGTCGATCGTCACGACGGTCACAAAGGGAACGCTTCAGACCATCCGGAATCCGATCGTGATCGGCATCATTCTCGGCTTCTTCTGGAGCATCTCTAACCTTTCCATGCCGGCGCCCATGGCGAAAACCATCGGCATGATGGCGGATGCCGCCGCCCCGGTCGCGCTCTTTGCTGTAGGCGTAGGCCTTACGCAGTACCGGATCACCGCGAACCTTTCCACGACGCTCCTCATTACGTTCCTCAAGCTCGGCCTCCAGCCGCTCGTCGTCTACGGCCTCTGCCGGATCTTCAATCTCGGTCACGAGGCGATGCAGGCCACCTGCCTTCTTGCGTGCCTTCCTGTCGGCGTCAACGTCTACATCATGGCGCAGGAGTTCAAGGTGATGCAGGGGGCAACTGCGAATTCGCTTCTCGTCACAACTGCGCTAGCGGCGGTTACGATGCCCTTGATCATGAGCTGCTTCGGGCTCCTCTGAGGACATCTTTCAGCTGCCAGTCGCCATACGGAAAAAGCTCCGGGACTGACAAGAGACCGGAGCTTTTCCTTTCTGGAGCGCTTCAGAGGAAGCAGCTCATGCATCACTTCGCGTGATGGAAGGCCTTTTCGACGCGGAAGGGCATCGCCTGATAGCCCATGGAGCCGTTGATGCGGATTTCAACCGCGGGTTCAGTCGACCCCCACTTGAATTCCATCAGGTACGGATTCGGCGCGCCCACGGCCTTGCCCTTGACGAGCTGCATCTCAGGCGTCGCAGAATAGACCATGATCGAATCCTTGTCGGCCTCGTACTGCGTGAGGGAGGTCACAGGGCTGTACCACGCATGGCCGCGTTCCTTGCCGAACTCCCAGAGCTGCTCGACCGTGCCTTTTTCCTGGTCAACCTTGTAGACCACAGCGCGCGAATACTTCATGTCGGGAAGGGGCGGCTGCTCGAGTCCGCGGCCGTCGCCGTTGTCGAATGCAGTGAGATAAACGAAGCGCTTGTCGGACTTCGAGTCGATGCGGAAAGCCGTGTGCTGCGTCCACGTCCAGTCGAAAGTCGTGTTCTCGCACTTGCCCTGTTCGCACTTGATGGGATTGCCGTCCTTGTCTACGGGCTTCAGGACCTTATCCGCCCAAGCCTTCTGCCAACCGTCGGGAGCGCCGAGAATCCACTTCACCTTCTTGTCGCGGCCGATCTTGATGATCGCGGACTGATGGCGCGAGGAAATGATGATCGAATCGTCGGTCGGGTCATAGTCGACGGAATTGACGTGCGCCCAGTTGCGGCCGATGCCGACGCCCGTGATGTCGCCGAAATGCTCTTCCTTATCCATAGCGGCGAGGTCAGCCGAAGAAAGCGTCTTGCCGGCGCTGTCGGCGTCGAGATTGAGGCACACCGCGCCCTGGTCGAGCGACTTGATCACGACATCGCGATAGGGATCGAGGATTTCCCAGAGACGCCAGTCATCAACCACACGGCCGGCTGGATTCACTTCGGCGATCACGTCGCGAACCGTGCGGACATTGCGGCCGTCGGGACGACGAACATCGTTGGCTGCGACGCGCAGAAGGAAGTTACCGTTCTGGGCCTGATCAAAGGAGTGCGAAAAGTCTTCGTAGCCGGCGGGGAGACGGCGGTTGAAGACTTCGCGGCCCATGATGTCGTACTTCACGTAGCGCTGACCATAGCCCCAGGTGAGCGCACCGTCGTCGCCCTGCTGGAAGCCCATCATGACGCCGCCGTTGTAGACCGATTCCATGTCATAGATTGAATCCACGTTCATGTACCAGCGGACTTCGCCCGTCGCATCGATGATGGCGTTCTGCGGATAGAAGCACCATTCAAGCGCGCCGCCTGAGGGGTTGTTCCAGACAACGCGCGAGCCCTTCGGAGGCGAAACGAGGAGATTGTTGACGAGGTAGAGACGATCCTTGAATTCGGGATCGGCCTTCACAACCGTCGTATCAAACATCGTGCTCTTTTGCGAAACGGTGCCGTTCCCTTCCGTATAGACGGGCGGCGCATAGATCTTGTAGGCCTCGTTCACAGCCTTCTTTTCGCCCGTGAGATCCGTACGGGTATAGGAGACCTCAACAGTATTGACGTAGTCCGGATAGAGTCCGAAGACCGGAATGCCGCCGTGCGTAAGCACCTCACTTCTGTCGACGTCATACTTGATCTCAGAGCCGTTCTCCTTCGGCACGATGCGGACCTTAACGTCGGAAAGCGTATAACCGCCTGAACGAATGATGGCGGTCAGAGGCGCAATGCGATAGGGATTCGTAATGACTTCGCCGATCTGTCCCTGCTTCGCGTACTTGACGGCTGCGCCCGAGGCGCCGCCCGCCGCCATTACCGTCGTCGGGGCCGCAGAGAGCATCAGGGCGCCGAGAACTGCAGCCGCAAGCGCGGACTTCGTGATGGTCTTCATGGAAACTCCTTTCCTTCTGAATGAAATTTGCAACGAAGAAATCATAGAAATCAACGCATTTGCAGTAAATAGTCATATACCTTCATTGAGATAAAATTTTGAAAAGAGGTATTTTCTGAAAATGAAAGTCGGCGCAAAAACACCCTCCATTGAGTCCATCAGGCTCCTTCATACGCTCTGTCAGACGGAAAATCTGGCAGATGCGGCCGAGCGCCTGGGACTTTCGCTTCCCACTGCAAGCCGCATGCTCTCGCAGCTGCGCGAAGTCTTTGAAGACCGCCTCTTCACGCGCTTTCCCGGAGGACTCGTTCCCACGAGAAAAGCAAAGCTCCTCATGACGCGCACGGAAGCGGTGCTCGAAACCTACGATGCGCTTCTCGCGCCGCAGACATTCGATCCCGCCCGGATCGTCCGGGACATCCGCATCGGATGCGCCGACAATGCGCCTTTCTCAGTCTTTCCCAACTTTGCCAGGGAGCTTCTCGCTCAGGCGCCGGGCGTCATGATTTCCTACCTGCCGCTCTCGGATGATCGCTTTTCGCTTCTCTCCTCCGGAGAAATCGACTTCGCGGTCTCCCCCGTCATGACGCTCCCCCCCGGATTTCATGCGATCGAGCTCGCAGATACGGATTACGTCCTCACCGGAAGAAAAGATCATCCGCTGGCGCGCAAAGCTCAGAAGAACGCCGTTTCCACTGCCGATGTCCTCAGGCACGCCTTTGCCGATGTTTGCTATCACCCTCGTCCGGGGGCATCCTGGACGTCGCTCCGCGAAAGCGTTTTCCCGGCATGGACTGAGGGACGTTCCTCCATGAGAACCACGCAGTTTCTCTCGCTCATTCCTACCGTGGCGGAAAGCGACCTGCTGATGGTGCTCCCGCGGCGTACGGCCGAATACATGGAAAAAGGCGGCGACATCGTCATCATCCGGACTGAGGAGAAAAGCATTCGCCACAAGCCTCAGCTCATCTGGCACCACCGCGCAAACGACGACCTTGAGCTCCAGTGGGTGCGCTCGATCCTGCTTTCCTGCGCAAAGCGTGCGAACCCCTAGCTGACGCTCCCCCCTGTTGTCGGGGTGAGACGCTCCCGTGAAGGAAGGCTCTCCAATCGACAATTTCCACATCATTGGGAAAGCGCGAAAAATCAGAGAGGCGCGGGCTTTTTCCCGTCGCCTGCAGTCCCCAAACCGTCTATGCTCATACTCATGATTAATTTGGGAGTTTCCTGCCATGGTTCTGTCCACGCGCGCCATTTCGCTTCAGCTTAAACCGCTTTCCCTGGTAACGCTCCTCGCACTCTCAGCTCTCGCTGCAGGAGCCCATGCCGCTCCGGGAAGCGACGACCGTACGGTCTGGCTTAAGCCCGCAGTCTCCGCCCCGACATCCGCAAAGGCTCCCATCTACATCTCTCTGGCTCCCAGCGAAAACGCCTGCCGCAAGGCCTACGAAGACGACTGGTACAGCCGCTGCATGATCACGCTCGGCCGCTCGGGCGCGACGGTCGAAGGCATTACGTTGAAGCCCTCCGTTCCGGGCACCTGGCGCTGGGCGGGCCCTGATTCTCTTTCCTTCACGCCGAAGGACGCCTGGCAGCCGAAGCGCTCGATGAGAGCGTCGCTTCTCGGCATCCCGATTCCCCTTCGCGCCAATATTGAAGAGAGCTTCATCACGATCGAAACGCCGCCTCTTGCGGCAATAAATACTCAGAGCCGCATCTGGATTGATCCGGCGGTGAAGGGCGAACGGTGGCTCTCCTTTGAATTCTTCTTCACGACCGTCCCTGAAAAGGGAATGGTTGAAAAGGCCTTCAGCCTCAATTTCAAAAAAGAATCAGGTCTTGAGACGGCAAAGCCCCTGTTCATCTGGAGCGACGACAACACAAACGTCTACGTGAAGGTGAAGCTCACGAAGCTCCCTGAAGAGGAGACGATCGTCACGGCGAAGCTCGCCGGCATCGCGGGCCGGATCAGCCAGAACAACGGCCGCTTCACGGTACCGAAGGGCTTTGAGACCGTTCAGGTCAATCAGACGGTGCCGGGCGAATCCACGCTCTTCCAGATTTCCCGCGCCGAGGTTCATGCCGTTCGCGACGAAGCTATGAACGGCGAGTATGAGCTCACGCTCACGGGGACGCTCCAGATGGATCCGCAGGCCGTGATGAGCAATATCCGCGTCCTGGCGCTTCCCGCCAAGATGTCGGAGGAAGCTCAGACCAATGCCGTCTGGACGGCCGCCCCCGTCATCGACGAAGAAATTCTCTCACGCGCCGAACCCGTGGAAGTGGTGCCGGCCTCAGAAAAGGGCCTCACGACCACGGCCAAATTCCGCCTTCACGCGCCTCAGGGAACGTTCCTTTATGTGGAATTGCCTGAATCCTTCGGGCCGGAAGGCACGTCGGGGCTCAATGAAAAATGGCACTCGGTGCTGCTTCTTCCGAAGCTCTCGAGCTCGATCGAATTCCTCCAGCCCGGCAACATGCTCACGCTCTCGGGGAACTGGACGCTCTCCCTCTTTTCGACCGGCGTCGAGAAGCTCCGCTGGCGCATCGCGCGCGTGAAGAACGCCTACCTCGCGCTCGCGGCCGACGGCTGGAACGTGATGAAGAGCACCTCGCCCGACGCCTATACGAGCGCCGTCACGGGTGAAATCGAACTAGGAGAATCAACTCCGGGCAAGGCCCGCTTCTCAACGCTTGATCTTGCCGACGCCGTGATCGGCGCGGGCCCCGGGCTCTTTCAGGTTGAGCTCACGGGCGTGAGGACGAAGGACGGGAAGGAAGAAGTGGTTGCGACCGCCAGCAAACGCCTTCTTCTCACGAACCTCGCCGTCATTGCGAAAACCTCAGCCGACACCTCGATCGACGTCTTTGCCGCGGGCTTCATGGACGGCAAACCCGCCGCCAATGTGGCGGCAAGCCTTCTCGCCGAAAACGGCACCGTGATCGAGTCCGTGCAGACGGATCAGGACGGGCGCGCCCACTTCAAGCCCACGAAGGGCCTTGAGCGCGAAAAACGTCCCGCTGCAATCACCGTGCAGTCGAAGGGCACCGACCTCGCCTGGATTTCGCTCAGAGACCCCACCAACCTTTCGGACACCTTCCGCTGGAATACGGGCGGGCGCGAAACGAAGGGCGGCAACATGGCGGCGTTTTCCTTTGCAGACCGCGGCATCTACCGCGCGGGCGAAACCGCGCACTTCGGACTGGGACTGCGCGAACTCAGCATGGCGGCGCTCCCCGAGGGGCTTCCCGTTGAAGTGAAGCTCACAAATGATGCGGGGAAAGTGGTTGAGAAGCGGCAGCTGAAGCTCTCGCCCGAGGGCCTCGCCGACTTCGACTGGACGATTCCTGAGGGCACGCTTCCGGGCCGCATCAAGATGGACGTCTTCGCGACCGGAGGCGACTCGGCGCTCTCGACGACGACCCTCTTCATTGCCGACTTTGCTCCCGAAACGCTTTCGCTCACTGCCGAGCTCCCTCAGGCTGAATCCAGGGCCGGGTGGCTTGAGCCCGGCGACATTCAGATCCCTGCGAAGCTCACGAGCCTCTTCGGGGCCGGCGCTGAAGGCCGCCGGATTGAGGGCGAGGTCGCTGTCAATCCGGTTTCGAGCACGACGCTCCCAGGGTTCGAAGGCTGGACCTTCGACTCTCCTGCTGCCGGCATCAGAACCAACCGGAATGCCGGAAAGCGCCTCTCCATTCCTCCCGTCCGGACGACCGGAGCGGGCGACGCTCATCTCACGCTTCCGCTAGGGAGCCTCACGATTCCGGGCTTCGCGCGCGCAGACGTGTCGCTCACGGGCTATGAGTCCGAAGGGGGCGAAGCCGTTTCCGAACGCTTCCATTTCCTCCTCTCGCGGGGAGAACTGGCGCTAGGCTGGAAGCTCGAAAAAACGCCCCAGCCCATGAAATTCCTTCTGGCCGGGGACCCCGCGGAAGTGCGCTTCATTGCCGTTGACCGGCACCTCGAAAAGAAGGCGGGCGAAAAACTTCGCGCCGAAATCAGCCGCACGCATTATGTGACGGAACTCACGGCCGACGGCTCGGGACGTCTCACCTACAGCGACGCGCCCGTGACGGAAACGACGGCAACCATTGACCTCACGACGGACGCCTCGGGCGAAGCCGTGCTCCCGCTCAATACCCGCGAACCCGGCGAATGGCTCGTGAGCGTCACGAGAGAAGACGGAACGCTTCTTCTCACGCTTCCCTACAACACGGCCGGGAACACGCTCGCGAAGGCGGCGTCCGATGAACTCCCCGCCGCGGAAATGCGCGCGCGCCTCGAGAAGACAACCCTCGAAGCGGGCGAGAAGGCGAGGCTCTCGCTCCTTTCTCCCTTCTCGGGCTTCGCGCTCGTCACGTTTGAGTCCGCAAACGTCATCTCGTCCCAATGGGCTGCCGTCGATTCGGGCGACAACCTGATTGAGGTCGATGCTCCGGAAGGATTCTCCGGGCGCGCCTGGCTTCGCGTGTCGCTCGTCCGCGGGCAGGATTCGGCGAAGAAGTTCCTCAGGGGCTTCACCGAAACGGCGATTCCGGTTCTCCTCAACACGAAGGAAAAGCGACTCCAGGTTGAAGTTTCGGTACCGGAAAAGCTCGAAAGCGCGAAGACCATTCCGATAACGCTCAAGGCCGACAAGCCCTCCCGCGTCTTCCTCTGGGCGGCAGACGCCGGGATTCTTTCGCTCACCAACTATCCAGCCCCTAATCCTCTCAAGGCGCTCATCGAAGACCGGGCGCTTGAAGTCGAAACCCGCGAAACACTGTCGCTCCTGATGCCGGACGCCAGTGCGGCCGCTGACCTCACCGCGCCCTTCGGCGGCGACTTCATGGAATCGGTCGCAAAGATGGCGGCCGGGTTCGGGAATCCCTTCGTGAGAACGCTTGGAAAATCCGCCGTCTGGTGGGGCGGTCTGGTTGAAGCGGGTCCCGAAGCCAGAACCATTGAGGCGACGCTCCCCGAAGGCTTCAACGGCCGCATCCGCATCTTTGCCGTCGGCGCTTCCGAGAACGAAGCCGGCGCCGGCGAAGCATCGGCCGCCATTGCCGAACCCCTCGTGATTCAGCCGATTCTCCCGGCTGCCGTATCGCCGGGCGACATTTTTGCCGTCGGCGCAACGGTGACGCCTGAGAAACCGGCAGCCTCCGGCGCGCTTGAGATCAGCTCCGACGCGCTCACGCCTCCCTCTGCGACGGTTCCCATCACGTTCCCCGAAAAGGGCGGCAAGGTCGCAACCTCGGTCGCCCAGGCGCCCGCGAATCCCGGGACCGTACAGGTGACCTTCCGTGCACAGACCGAAAACGCAAAAGCCGAACGCACTCTGGAAATCGGCGTTCGTCCGGCCTCCGTCCGGTCCACCCGAATTTACGGCGGGAAAATCGAAGGGAATTCAGAAGACAAGACCCCGCTTCTCACACTTCCCAACGAGCTTTATCCCAACGATTCGCAGACGCGCTTCATGATATCGGCGGTTCCGGCCACTCTCGTCCTTCAGCTCGGGCACCCATTTGCAAACCGCGACTGGAACCAGCCCGCGGACGCGATCGCCGCGGCGCTTCCCCTCGTGCTTCTCGCAGCCAACCCCGATGCCGCACGATTCGTGCCCATTGGCGAAACGCCTGAAAAGGCTGCCCTGAAGCTCGCGGAGCTCACGAAAGCACGCGCCGAAAAAGCGCTTTCCGCGATTGAGGGAGCTCTTTCCTGGGAAGGCCTCCGGAGCTTCCCCTGGATGCCGGCAAACCCATATCTCACGGCCTGGGCTCTCGACTACCTGCTCGCAGCCGCCCGCACGACGGGCGTGCCCCCGGAGCTCATCCGCAGCGTGAAGGAGCGCCTGATGCGCAACGTCGTCGAAGACCCCCAGACCATCGACGACGCGCGCACGAAGGCCTATGCCCTCTGGGTGCTCACACGCGAAGGCACGATGACGACGGAGTACCTCGAAACGCTTCGCGCCGCCATGGAAGAACGCTTCCCCGACTGGAAGCGGGATGCCGCTGCCGCGTTCCTTGCGGCCTCCTACCAGCACCTCAGAATGCGCTCTGAAGCCGAGGAGCTGCTTTCCGGCACCATTTCCACCGCACGCGCAGCCGGGGCGTGGACGCCCGAGACCGCAACAGCGCTTGCCGCCCAGGCGCTTGCGGCAAGCGGCCTTACGCAGAAGAGTTCAGCCAGATTCCTCTCTTCCCTTGCCGTCGACGACTTTGCCGGGGCATTGAAGCGCGGCACCTATGACGCCCTCTACGCGGGCGCTGCCGCCATGACCATGATGGAGCCTTCGATCGGAGGCGCGACGGATTCAGAGAAAAACGAGGACGACTCCGGCCTCACCCTCGTCTGCGTGAAGCGCGCGGCAGGCTTCCCCGACGACAAGGATGTCCTCACCACCGCCCCAGCGGGCGCAGCGCTCGAGGCTCCGGGCTGCACTGCAGCGGAGGTTTCCGGCGCCGCCCGGTCCTCCTTCCTCTGGTGGCAGGGCGAACAGACCGGATGGGTGCGGCTCCCTGACGATAAGGCCTTGCCCGCAGAAAAGTCGGGCCTTGAAGTCGAGCGCACGTATCTGGGCGAGGACGGCAAGCCCGCGACCCGGTTCCGCGCGGGCGAGCGCATCACGGTGCGCGTGAAGCTTCGCGCCTATGCGGGCGAAGAAGAGCTCATGGACATTGCGCTCACGGATCTGCTCCCTGGCGGCCTCGCCTATGCGATGAGCCCCGGATCGGGTCCTGACGGAGCGCCCAAGTTCCTGCGGTCTGAGGAACGCATGACCTGGCTCTCGCCCGAGCTTTCGAGCTGGAGTCCCGTCACCTTCACCTACACGGTCCGCGCGGCAACACCCGGCGAATTTACGGTGCCGCCTGTTGAGGCGCAGTCGCTTTCGCGCCCGCTCCTTCGCGCCAGAGGCGCTTCCGGAAAGCTCACGATTCTCGATTCAGAAGGGAATCCCGTGAAGCTCCCTGGCGCAGCTCCGGCCGCGGCTTCCGCGCCGAGAGAGTTGAGCTCTGCGCCCCTCCCGGCTGAAAGCGCTCCGAAGCCCGAAAATACTGAACCTCAGAGTGCCGCCGCGGCGGCGCCCGAGGGGGCGCCCCCCGCGGCCCGAAATACTGCTTCCGCTCCCGATGGAGATGACTGATGGCTGAAGCCCCGAGAAACGATTCCCCAGAAGAACCACAGGCACCCGCACAAGCGCCGAAGCCCCAGGCAAAGCCGAAGGGCGAGAGCGAACCCGTGCGGTTCCTGCGCCGAACGACGGCCTTCATTCTCTCCGCGGCCATCGTCGGCGTTATTGTGGTCGGCGGCGCAAACGTCGTCTGGCAGATGGCGGAGCGCTCGCCCGCGCCGCCGCTCCTTGACGGGATCGATTTCTCTCCGGCCGTCTACTCCGCTGAAGGCGAGCTCCTGAGGCTTACGCCCGCGAAGGACGGGATCTATCGCGTGAAGACTCCGCTCGCGCAGATTGACCCGAAGCTCATCGACGCCACGCTCTTCTACGAGGACCGTCTCTTTAAAAACCACAAGGGCGTCAATCCCGGCTCCATCGTGCGCGCCGGCATGGAAACGCTGATGGGCTCGCGCCGCATGGGCGCGAGCACGATCACGATGCAGCTCGCCCGCATGAGGCTCAAGCTCAGAACCAACACCTTCGAAGGAAAAATCCGTCAGATCTGGCACGCGCTTCGCTATGAAACGCACTATTCGAAGGACGAGATCCTTGAGGCCTACCTCAATCTCGCGCCCTACGGCGGAAACGTCGAGGGCGCGGGCGCTGCCTCCCGCGTGTGGTTCCATAAGCCGCCCTCCATGCTCTCGGCCGCTGAAGCCGCAAGCCTTGCCGTCATCCCGCAGAACCCCGTGAAGCGCCGCCCCATGGCGGCAGGGAATACGGAGCTTGACGACGCGAGGATCCGTCTCGGACTTGCCATGATCCGCGCGGGAGCCTTGAGCGAACGACTCTCCGAACCCGTCCGCGCCTCGATCGAGGTGTTTGAGCCCGAGAACCTTCCGATGCTCGCTCCGCACTATTCGCGGATGGTGCTCAAGAAATCAAAGGGCGGACCGGTCCGGGGAACGCTTCGCATTGCCCTCCAGTCCTCCATGGAGTCGCTGGTGCGTGAAACGATTGCCAGGCTCAAGCCCTGGGGCGTCCGGAATGCGGCGCTCGCCGTGGTGGATTCCCGCGACCGCTCCCTCATCGCGCTCGTGGGGTCGGCAGACTGGTCGGATGCTTCTATTGCGGGCGAAGTGAACGCCTGGACCGCGAGACGAAGCCCCGGCTCTACATTGAAGCCCTTTGTCTACGGCCTCGCGCTCGATCAGGGACTCATTCACGAAAAGACCGTCCTCATCGACCGGCCGCAGAGCTTCGGCGGGTGGGCTCCGGAAAATGTAGACGGAAGCTTCCGCGGACCTTTGTCGGCCGAAGATGCGCTCGTCCTCTCGAGAAACCTCCCGGCGGCTGATCTCGAGCGTCAGCTCAACCCCGGGCTCTACGAACTCCTTCAGAAGTCTGGCGTGAAGCTCCCCCATGAGAAGAGCTGGTACGGGCTTTCGATCGTGTTGGGAGGCGCTGAAGTCACGATGGGCGACCTCGCAAAGCTCTACGCGATGCTCGCCGACGATGCGCTTCTGCGCCCCATCCGGATTCTTCAGAACGAACGCGCCGAAGCCGAGGGCTCGGTCCTCTCGCCCGAGGCGGCATTTGTGCTCAAACGCATGCTTGCCTCCCGAAATGAATTCATTACTGCCGGGGGCGCAAAGCGCGAACTTCTTTATAAGACGGGAACGAGCAACGGCTGGCGGGACGCCTGGACCGCAGGCTCCGTCGGTCCCTACGTGATCGTGGTCTGGCTCGGAAACTTCTCGGGCGCGCCAAATCCGCAGCTCCAGGGGGCGTCGCTTGCCGCGCCGCTCTTCAAGGCCGCTGCCGCGCGCATCGCATCGGACCCGTCCTTCGACTGGCCGGCCGCAAAGATCCCGCAGGACGAGATTGACGAAAAGAAGCTTCGGGTCGCAAGAGAAACCGTCTGCACGGCCACCGGGGAGCTCGACACTTCTCTCTGCCCTGAGAAAACGCTCTCCTGGATTCTTCCCGGGAAAACCTCCGTCAAAAACACGGGCATCTTCCGGGGGATTCTCGTTCGGGAGTCGACGGGACTCCGCGCCTGCGCGGCCGGTCCCGGCGTCAAAAAGGTCGTCTGGGAATTCTGGCCCACGCACTTCCAGAAAGTCTTTCTCGAGGCCGGCATTGTGAAGCGCCCGCCCCCGCCCTATGAGGCGGGCTGCGAAGCCGTCTCCGGGGGCCCCGGCGGAAGACCTCCCGCCATCGTGTCGCCCCGCGAGGGGGCCGTGCTCTATGCCGTCGGGAACGTTGAAGCGGCAAGAACGCTTCTGCGTGCCGGAACCGACCCGGATGCCAATTTCGTCTACTGGTATTCGGGGAACACCTTCATCGGCGTCTCGCCGACGGGAAAGCCCCTCGAATGGCGCGCGACTCCCGGCACGCACCGCCTCACGGCAACGGACGACCTCGGGCGGAGCACCACGCGAACCCTCGTCGTCAGGCGTCAGTAGAGGCGAACCCGCGGGAGTGGCGGGTAGAACGGGATCCACAAGTATTCACAAAGAGGCTCCGCAGGGAAAAACTCTTTCAAATTTGCGGTCTATCTGAGTGATAGCCTTGAATGAAAGGAAGACCTTTTACCTTCTTCCGATATTTTTGGAGGAGGCACGCCGATGACACCCGTTTCGAGAGAGAAAAGACGTTCGATCGTCCGTCTGCTCGTTGCCGCAGCGCTTGCGGTGACGGCGAGGACTTCGCTCACCGCCTGCGTCGTCGCGCCGACGCACCATCGGCCGGCCCCCGCACCGCACCGTCCCGAGCCGCCGCACTTTGAGCAGCGGCCGGATCCGTCGCATCGTCCGGGTTCGAATTATCGTCCTGATCCCGGCTATCGCCCCGGTCCTGCGTACCGGCCCGGGCCCGCGTACGGTCCTGGTTCCGATTACCGCCCGGCACCGCCTCCCGGATCTTCCGGACCGCATCATTGGTAACGGTGAAGCCATACGTTCCGTATTTTCAGGATTACGTTGAGATTTTTTTGAAGGAGGTTGAGCCATGTCGTTCTCGAAAATGCTCATCTCGCTTTCCGAAGCAGCGATGCTTCTCGGCGCATCGCTTGCGGCATCCGCCGCGCCGCCGCCTCCGCCGGGCGGTCCTGGCGGAGGACCCGGCTTTCATCATCCGGGCGGCCCCGGCTTCCGTCCGGGTCCCGGTCCGGGCTTTCGTCCTGCTCCGCCGCCGCCCCGTCCCTTCCATCATCGCCCCCGCTGGTATCAGAGCTGGGGCTTCTGGGGGCCGGCGCTCACAACGGGCATCGTAGTGGGCGCAATGACATACCCGAGAGAGCCCCGCGTCGTGGAGCGCATTGTTGAGGTTTCTGCGGGTTCGGGAGGAACGACAAGCGCTCTTCCTCCGGCAAGCTACCCCTGGTACTGGTGCAATTCCGAACAGGGCTACTACCCGTCAGTGCGCTCCTGCCCGCTCGGCTGGGAGACCATCATGGGATCAAGCCCGACGACGCCTCCTGCGCCGCCTCAGCATTAAAGAGCGCCTCTTGGAAAAGCCGGCAGCGTAAAGCCTGCCGGCTTTTCTTCATTCATAGGCAGGATGCTCCTCGAGGAGATTCTCAAGCGACAACCCCAGAAGTGCCGGACGCTCGTATTTCTTCAGATTCCTCCCCCCGGCTTTTTCAAAAGCAGCCGCCTTGCCCGCAAGCGCTCTCATATCGATCTTGTCGGCATTTCTCCTGATCTCCGCAATGATCGCCTTCCCCGTGAGATCGTTGAGCGCAATCAGGTCGATTTCATTCTCGCCCCGCCTGTCCCACCAGCGGCCCGTCCGCGTCCACTTCGGACTCGCTCCGAAAAGATCGTGATACCAGTCTTTCAGCGTGCGGCCGGTGTATTGATTGAGTGCATCGAGACAAAAGGCCCGTAAGGCCTCCCAGTTCCCGCGCGCAGCAAGCGATTGGTATTGAGCCGGCTCAATGAACCGGAACCAGAAACGGAAATAGGGATCCGAAATTCCGTAGCGTACGCCGCGGGTACTCTCAGAGAACATCGGATTGTATTTTCTAAGCAGTCCGTACCGCTTCTCGAGGCGATCCATATAGCCGGCGATATTCTTTCCGCCGAATTGATCCTCAATCTCATTCCATTTGGTCGCTCCGTTTGCGACTGCCCGCAGAATTCTTTCGTAGATGGCGGACTCCACCCGAAATACATTTGCGAGAAGCATTGCACCGTCTGTTCGGAGAAAATTGCCGCTTTCGGAAAAAATCAGATTCACCATGTCATTCTGCGTCAGCGGAACCGTATCAGCCAGATAAGCGACATAGCGTGCAACGCCGCCCGTAACGGCGTAGAAGGCGAGTAGATCTTCCGGCGTTCCCTGAGGCCGGAGATCGAGAAAGATTTCCTTGAGAAGCTTCGGGCCAAAAGGCCTCAGCGGTGAATGTCAGTGTGAGCGCAAGATCCTGTCGTCCGAAAAGCGGTTCGCTTGCATCGTCAAAGATATGCCGGATAGCAGCAGCGATGGAGCCGCTCATCATAAGAAGGAGCCGGGAATTGTCCTTCTCCCGATCCCAGACGACCTGGAGGTCCGCCCAGAAAGCCGGAGCCACGTAGTCAAGCTCCTGGCATTCGTCGAGAATCATCACACAGGGCTTCTCCCGGGAAAGCTTCATCACAAACCTGACAACCTCGGCGAGCTTAAGTCGACGCGGACCCTCCTCTTCGCTAAGACCAAACGTCTCTATCACCTCGTCGAGCCAGATCTGTGCCAGCTCTGCTTCTGCATAGCGCCTCCGGCAAAGGAAATAAAGCATGGGCCGGCCGCTCTCTTCGGCAACCTTAAGAATCAGTTTGGTTTTGCCAACACGCCGTCTTCCAGTGATGACAGCCAGTCGGGAAGACTGGTTTCTGCCAACCGGAGCTCATTCGTGAGCGCCGCTATTTCCTGGTCTCTGCCGTAGAACTTCATAGCACACCATTAAATACATTACATGTAGCTACAAATAGTGTAGCTACAAATTATGTAGATTCAGGAAGAAAACAATCTCAATCTCTTCCTGCGATGCATTCAGTTTCAATCCCCACGAGTTCCATCACAAAGAAGGCAGAACCCGGACAAAACAATTCGGGCGGCCTTCCCTGTCGAGAAAGTCCGCCCGAACGCTTATGGATTTAAGGCTTCCGCCTGACCGGCAGCCGGCTTATTCCACGTTGCCCGCCTGCGCGTCGTCCTCGTCATTTTCCGTCGGCGCGGCCTTGCCGGCTTTGCCGAGCTTCTCGAGGTAGGCCTCCGTCACGTCGCCCGTCACGTAGACGCCGTCGAAGCACGAGCAGTCAAAGGCGGGGATGGCGGGATTGAGGTCATGGAGCGCATTCTTCAGGCCGTCAATCGACTGGAAGATCACCTTGTCGGCGCCGAGCTCCTTCGCCACGGCGTCGGCGTCCTTGCCGTCGCCGCAGATGAGTTCGGACTTGGTCGGCATGTCAATGCCGTAGACGTTCGGGAACATCACGCGCGGAGCGGACGAGGCGACGAAAACCTTCTTCGCGCCCGATTCGCGAGCCATGCGGACGATTTCCTTCATGGTCGTGCCGCGCACGATGGAGTCGTCGACGAGAAGGAGGTTCTTGCCTTCAAACTCCACCGGCATGGCGTTGAGCTTCTGGCGAACGGACTTCTTGCGCACGGCCTGGCCCGGCATGATGAAGGTGCGGCCCACGTAGCGGTTCTTGATGAAGCCCTCGCGGTAGGGAAGACGCAATTGCTTCGCGAGCTCCTGCGCGCAGGGGCGGGAGCTGTCGGGAATCGGCATGACGACGTCGACGTCCATGAGGTTCAGTTCCTCGGCGACGGTCTTCGCGAGGTAGACGCCGAGATTGAGACGGGCGCCGTAGACGCTGATGCCGTCGATCACGGAATCCGGGCGGGCGAAGTAGACGTATTCGAAGGCGCAGGGATTGGCCACGGCGTGCTCAGCGCACTGACGGGTCTCGACATTGCCCTTGAAGTCGAACCAGATCGCTTCGCCCGGCGCGACGTCGCGCTCGAGCTTGAAGCCGAGGCCCACCATCGTGACGGATTCCGAACTCACCATCCATTCCTTCTCGCCCGTCGCGGTGACGTTGGAGCCGAAGCAGAGAGGACGGATACCGTGCGGGTCGCGGAAGGCGAGAAGGCCCTTGCCGGCGATGAGCGCCACGACGGCGTAAGACCCGCGCACGCGGCGGTGAACGGCCGCAACCGCTTCAAAGATGCCGTCCGCATCGAGCTTTCTGTCGGCCGTCACGCGCGAGATTTCGTTCGCGAGCACATTGAGGAGGACTTCCGAGTCGCTCGTCGTATTGATGTGGCGGCGGTCGGTCTCGTAAAGCTCCTGCTTGAGCTCCTCAGCGTTCGTGAGGTTGCCGTTGTGGGCGAACATGATGCCGAAGGGAGCGTTCACGTAGAAGGGCTGCGACTCCTGGTTCGAGCTCGCGCACCCCTGGGTGGGGTAGCGCACGTGGCCCACGCCCACATTGCCCGTCAGATCGCGCATGTTGCGCGTGCGGAAAATGTCGCGCACAAGCCCCATGGCCTTATGCATGTGGAACTGCAGGCCGTCGAGCGTGGCAATACCGGCTGCGTCCTGGCCGCGGTGCTGCAGCAGAAGGAGCGCATCATAGAGGCGCTGATTTACCGGTTCATTGGAGAGAAGAGCGACTACGCCGCACATGGCTGTTCAAACCTCGCTGAGGGGAAAAACGAAAAAGGAAAACTTCAAAAATTCAGAATGCGCAAAGCCGCCCTGACTCTAGTCCGGAGCGGCTTTGTACGAGAAACCTGCATGGTGCTTCGGCTCACTGCCCTTCAGGGCCGTTACGCGCGCGATGTGGCGCGCATGTCGGAGAGCCACTTCGGGAGATAGGGGAGCGACCAGTCAATAAGCGTTTCGGCCGGTCCGATCAGTACGGACTGCTGCCACATGCGGCTTCCGTGAATGCTCGCGGGCATGCCGAAAAGGAAGACGCAGGCGCAGACCACCACAATGCCGCGCACGAGTCCGAATACGGCTCCGAGCGCGCGGTCCTCAAAGGTGATGGCCGCGACCTCCAGCATCTTGCGGATCAGCATGCCGACAAGGCCGCAGATGAAGAGAACGGCGACGATGATGAGCACCGCTGCGATCATCACGCGCGGAATCCATCCGATGCTTTCGAGGGGAATGTGTTCGGCAAGATCGGCCGAAAAATTCATCGCGAGGAGAATGCCGATCACCCAGCCCGCGATGGCGAGCACTTCGCGCATGACGCCGCGCATGATGCCGACAATGGTCGAGAGTGCGAGGAGCGCGATGATGATCCAGTCAATTTCGGTCATATGTCTGAAAACGTTGGCGCGAGAGGGACTTCAGGATCCCTCTCTGCACGCGAATCCGATGCGGGGAAGCCGCTCATGAGGGACTCCCCCTAAAAGCACGTCATTGTACTGAAAAACAGCTCGGCTACTGCCTGGAAACGTAGGGCTTCTGCGCTACTCCGTTGAGAACGATCGTACCGATAGCGCCCTCGGCTTCGTTCCGCGTGCCGTAGAGGCCCGCCCGAACCTTCCAGAGATTGCCGCCTTCCTTTGTCTTATAGGCGGGGAGCCCGAGAAGCGCCATTTTGCGGACCGTCCGTTCGGCCGCTTCTTCATTCCCGGTAGCGAGGACCTGAACGTACCAGCCCTTTCCGGTAGGCGGCGTAATGCCGGCCGACTTAGGCTGGGGCTTCCTCGCGGCTTCAGCCGCAGGCTTCCTGGCAGGTTCAGTCTTCTTTTCAGAGACCGCTTCCGTCTTCTTCGGCGCGCTCTCTTCCCGGGCCTTCTTTTCGGGCGCGGAAGGCGCCTTCGTCTGCGCCTCGCGGGCGAGGTTCGCCTGAGCGGTCGAGCCGCGACTTCCCATCGTCGTGTCGGAGACGTTCACTTCCGCCTTTTCGGGCTTCTTCTGCGCATCGGCCGTATTGATCGCCGTACTCGTTTCCGTTTCCTTAGGAATCTCCATACGGACGTTCTTCATGCCGGAATCGTCGATCGGCGGATCGCTGTCGAGAATGAAGGGTGCAGCCACCACCACCGCCATCAGAATGGCGGCGGCGCCCACGAGGCGGTGCTTCGTGCGGCGGCGGGCGAGAATTTCGGCATCGGTCGGAACGCGGGGCTTCTGCGGGGCGTCCCTCCGCTGCTGAGCAGCCTGCGCGCGCGGAACCGGCCGCATGACTGGTTCGTCGGAAAGAGGAGCCTGAGCGGACGACGGAGAAGCAGAGGCTTCAGCCTCCGCGGCGCGCACCTGGGCCGCCAGGTCGCTTTCAGAGACCGGCGCCTTAACGGTCTCGCGCGGAGCCGCAGATGCGGGCGAGACAGGCTGAACGGACGGCACAGGCTCAAGCTGCGTCGCTTGGAAAACGGGCTCGACAGGCTTTTCCTTAGGCGCAGCCGCCTCGGAATTCATAACCGGTTCGTTCTTCACCGTTTCGATGCCGTACGGATCCCAGGGGGCGGGCTTCTTCGCCTCTGCCGCCGGCATCTTCGGTGGTTCCGTCGCAACGGGCTGAGGAACGGGCTGAACTCTGGGCCCTTCGGATTCGGGTTCCGCGAACGTGAAGGCCGGAGGATTGGCATCAGAGGGGGCAAAGGCGGGCGGTGCGGATGGTGCACCCGAAGCGCCGCCAAAGCTCGGTTCCCGACGTTCCGGCGGATTGCCGCCGGCATTTTCTCCGGACGAGGATTCCTGATTAAGTTCCGAGAGCTTCACGCCCTGCGGGCGGTTGTTTTTCCGGAAGGGATTAAAGAATGACATGGAGACAAGCCTTATCGGGAAGTGCCGAGCAAATGCATCAGAAAATTCTATCAGGCGCAAAGTTGCGGTCTTTCTGAGAAGCCGCCGGGCGGAACAATTCGAAACGGAATTCCTCTGCGCTTTTCCGGACTGCCGCCCTCACCGGCGGATTCCTTCCCGGGCAAGGCACTCGAGCGCCTCGCCCACCGTTACAAAGGATCCGAAGATGATGATGCGCACGTCCTTCCCCGCCAGCTTCAGCTCCCTCGCCCGGGCTCTCGCCTTTTCAAGCGCCTGTGAAACGGTCTCCGAGGGCGTCATTGCGGAGAACGCGACGCCCGCCGCCTCGAGGAAAGGCGCAAGGAGCGCCGCTTCGCCCCCGCGCGGTCCGGGCAGGCCTGCGTAGAACCATTCGTCGATTTCGGGCGCGAGCGTTGCCGCGACCTTCGCGCGGTCCTTGTCGGTAAGCATCCCGAAGACGGCAAGCGTCACTTCGCCGGGGCGCTTAAAGCGCCGGAGATTGTCGGCGAGCACTTCCGCCGCCTGAGGGTTGTGCCCCACATCGAGAATCGTCTCGCAGGGGTCTTCGGAAACCCGCTCGAAGCGGGCCGTAATGCGCGCCCGGGCAATGCCGCGGGCAAAGGCTTTCTGGTTGACGGGAAGCCGGTCCTTCAGCGCCAGAACGGCGACAATGGCGCCCGCCGCATTGCGGTACTGGTTTTCGCCCGCAAGTCCCGGCCGCGGCAGTTCGAGCGCTTCATCGTTCATGGAAAAGCGGAAGGCCCCGTCGCCATGTTCGGTCACCCGGAAGTCGCGGTTGAGGAGCGAGAGCTTCGCGCCAATTTCATGCGCGTACTCAATCAGGCTCTGCGGCGGCTCCGGGTCCGAGCAAATCGCAGGACGACCGGTTCTAAAAATGTGCGCCTTCTCGAGCCCGATCTTTTCCCGCGTGTCTCCAAGGAACGCCGTATGGTCGATGCCGACGGCGGCGACCACGGAAACGTCCGGGTCGACGGCGTTGATCGCATCGAGCCTGCCGCCCAAGCCAATTTCGAGAATCACGACGTCGGGCTTTGCATCCTGAAAGCACTTCAGAATGCCGAGCCCCGTGAATTCAAAATAGGTGAGCGGCATCCCTGCGCGGGCTTTCTCTACTTCGCGGAAGGCGCGGATGAGCGAATCATCATCAACTTCGCGGCCGTTCAATAGCGCCCGTTCATTGAAGCGCAGCAGGTGAGGCGACGTGTGAAGGGCCGTTCTGAATCCGGCTTCCCGAAAGATGGTCTCGATGAAGGTGCAGGTCGAGCCCTTCCCGTTCGTGCCCGCCACTGTAATGACGGGAGAGGCAAAGCCAATGCCGAGCCGCCGGATCATTTCCTTCATGCGGTCGAGCCCGAGATCGATCGGCTTCGCATGAAGCTTTTCGATGTAGTTGAGCCAGTCATCAAGCGTGGAGATCATCTCAGGCATGTTTCGCTGCGCCTTATGGAAAACAAAAACGAAAGCCCGCCTTCCTTAATTCAGTGGAGAGCGGGCTTGAGGAACAGAAAGCCGTTTCAGCAAGGAAGACACAGCATAACTATTGCAGCGACTCCCTGCGGCGGTCAGATGCCGTTCACGGGCTGCTTCTTCATGAGAAGCTGCGTCAGAACGGAAATGCGCGCGCGCAGTTCCCGGCGGTCGACGATCTGGTCGATCTGACCCGTGCGAAGGAGGAATTCCGAACGCTGGAAGCCCTCGGGGAGCTTCTCGCGCACCGTCTGCTCAATGACGCGCGGGCCGGCAAAGCCGATAAGGGCCTTGGGCTCTGCAATGACGACGTCGCCGATGAAGGCGAAGGAGGCGGAGACGCCGCCCATCGTCGGGTCCGTGAGCACCGGGATGAAGGGAAGCCCCGCATCAGCGAGCTTTCTCGCCGCCGCGGTCGTCTTCGTCATCTGGTAGAGAGAAACAAGGCCCTCATGCATACGCGCGCCGCCCGAGGCCGTAAAGACCACGAAGGGGCAGCGGCGGCGAATGGCTTCCTCGACGCCGAGCGTAAAGCGTTCGCCCACGACGCTTCCCATGGAGCCGCCCATGAAGCGGAATTCAAAGGCCGCAGCCACCATCGGCTCGCGGCGCAGCGTCCCCGACATCACGACGAGCGCATCGGTTTCGCCCGTAGCCGCCTCAGCGGCTTCATGGCGTTTCGGATAGGGCTTGCTGTCGACGAATCCGAGGGGGTCCCTGGCACGGACTTCCGAACCGATCTCAATCGCGGACCCCGGATCAAGGAAGGAGAGAAGACGCACGCGCGCGCCCATGCGGAAGTGATAGCCGCACTTGGGGCAGACGCGCAGGCTCCTGTCGAGCTCTTCGGTATAAAGCGGCTGCTCGCATCCCGGGCACTTCGTCCATACGCCTTCGGGCACGACGCTCGTCTTTTTGGCGGTGGGCGCCTCTTCGCGCTTGATCTTGGGAAGAATGTGGTTAAGCCAGCTCATGAGAAGCCTTGAGAAAAGTAATCCGAATTGAAAATTATACGAGGCGCGCTCTTCTCTTCCCCATGCCCTATTCGCATTCTTGGGCTACAGCTTTCAGCCGATGCCGCGCGAAAGAAGACTTCCCGGTTCCATTTCCTGTCGGGAAGATGACCGGCCGCACTAGAACGCGGAAAGAACGGTGAGAATCTTTTTTTGCCGGCTATCGTTCGAAAGCACCGCGTGTTTACGAAATATTGTTCGATTTTTAATGACAAAAAAGGACGATTTCACGGATTCGGAAAGAAGGCCGGGACTTCATTCTCGAAAATGGAACGGCTCCTTCAGGAAATTTCGCTCAACAAGGTATAAACATGCGTTGTGGAGAATAGGCAAATTTGCCTAGACTGCGGCATCTCCATGAGACCTCCGCGCTTTCCGGCTCACGTCTCCTGGTTCTTTTCTCAGGAAATATTTCCATGAAGCTCAAGCACTCCATCCTTTGCGCAAGCATGGCGCTCGCCATCCCGGCGGCCGCATTCGCCATGGGCGGCGCCTCGGGTCCCCACACCAACTACATCATGCAGGGCCACCTCGGCGAAGTCATGATGAACCCCTATGAGATCGCGCCGCTTACGGCCATTATCCGCGACAACGGCTACGATCTCTCGGACGTCACCGTGCGCATCGTTCCCAAGACGAACGGTCAGGAAATCAAGTACACGGTCTCGCGCGCTCAGCTTCTCACCCACGGCGGCATCCCCGTCTTCGGCCTCTATCCGGATTATCTGAACCACGTTGAGGTCTCCTACACCCGGACGCTGCGCGGCAAGTCCGAATCCTTCAAGGACACCTATCAGCTCTATGCGCCGCCCGTCTACACGGAAGTGGCCGGCATTCCGACGGAGCGCCATGCGCTCTTCGGCGTCAATGTGAAGAAGGTTGATCCGGAATTCAAGGACCGTCTCTACTTCGTCAACAACCTCGCGGAAAAGTCCGGCATCGGCACGCGAGCCGTCTGGAACAACCCCATGGGCGGCGCGCTCCAGTGGAACTTCTTCCCGCAGAACGCAGTGGTGGATACGGCGGGCGACATCCGCTGGTACATGTTCGCGAACCCCATCTTTGATCTCCAGTCGTTCTACAAGTCGGGCGTCATGATGGGCTTCAAGCAGAATGACGACGGCATGCTCACCTGGGGGTTCGGGCAGACCTATGTCAAGTACGACATCCTCGGCCGCGAGGTCTTCAACCGCCGGCTGCCCCTTCGCTTCAACGACTATTCGCACTCGATGGACGACGCGCAGAACGGCCACTACTTCCTGCGCGTTGCGGGCTCGAACTACCTGCGCGATGACGGCAAGCACGTCCGCACCGTCCGCGACATGATCGCCGAAGTCGACAAGAACGGCGTCGTCGTTGAGGAATGGCGCCTCGCAGACATTCTCGATCCGTATCGCGACAACGTCCTCAAGGTGCTCGACCAGGGCGCGGTCTGCCTCAACATCGATGCCTCTCAGGCGGGCAAGACCCTCACCGCGGAAGAGCTCGCCAAGGCTGACTCCTCCGACAACTTCGGCGACGTCGTCGGCACCGGTGCGGGCCGCAACTGGGCGCACGTGAACTCCGTCGACTACGACCCCGAGGACGACTCCATCATAATCTCCTCGCGCCACCAGTCCGCGATCATCAAGATCGGCCGCGACAAGAAGGTGAAGTGGATCCTGGGTTCGCCTGAAGGCTGGAAGGACAAGTTCAAGCCGATGCTCCTCACGCCGGTCGACGCGAACGGCAAGCCCATCAAGTGCGAAGGGAGCAAGTGCGAAGGCGGCTTCGACTGGACCTGGACCCAGCACACGGCCTTCAAGATCGATGAGAAGAGCAAGGGCGACATCATCTACGTCTCTGCCTTCGACAACGGCGACGCCCGAGGCATGGAGCAGCCGGCTCTGCCCGACATGAAGTACTCGCGCTCCGTGATCTACAAGATCGACCAGAAGAAGATGACGGTCGAACAGGTCTGGCAGTGGGGCGAGGAACGCGGCCACAGCCTCTTCAGCGCGGTGACGTCCCTCACGGAATACCAGGCCGACAAGGATTCCGTCATGATGTACTTCGCCACGGCCGGCGCTCAGTACGACCTCAAGACCGGAGCCTTCAACACGGCGCCCAATCCCACCATCTTTGAATTCAAGTGGATGGCGAAGGAACCCTCTGTTGAAATTCAGCTCCTTGACTGCACGGGCTACCAGGCCTGGCCGTTCTCGATCGACAAGGCGATGAACGCGACCGCACAGTAATCGGGTCCTGACTCCCAATCCTTCCTGGAAGGATCAACGCCGCTCATTTCCACGGGATGAGCGGCGTTTTCATTGGCGCGCAGGGATAGCGTCGAGGCTTATGGGCGAAGCCTTAGAACTGCCCGAAGAACGGGCTTCTGCCGTATTGCGGCAGCTCCGGATTTTCCGGATACCCCACGCCCGTAAGGTAGAGCCCGCAGGGGCTGAAGGTGGGCGCGGAAACCTCGCGCGACCGGGCGGCGAGAACCTCTGCGATCCAGCCGGGCGCCTCACGGCCGGTGCCCACGTAAATGAGCGCGCCCACGATGTTTCTCACCATGTGCTGCAGAAAGGCGTTGGCGGAAATGCGGATGCCGATGAGCGATCCCTGTCGGATGATGGAGAGTTCCGTCACTTCGCGCACCGGCGTCTTCGCCTGACATTCGGCCGCGCGAAAGCTCGTGAAGTCGTGAACGCCGAGGAGCACCATTGCCCCCTCGCGCATCTTCTCTTCGTCAAGCGGCCGGAACACCCAGCCCGTCGTCGTGTCAAGCAGGGGCGACCTCACCGGGTCATTGCTGATCCAGTATTCGTACGTCCGCGAGCGAGCGGAAAAACGCGCATGAAAGTCGTCCGGTACGCATCTCGCCCACCGCACGGCGACGGTTTTCGGGAGAAACGCATTGACGCCGCGCACCCAGCCTTCGGGCGCCCGCTTTGCTTCACTCGCAAAGCTCACCACCTGATGCGTCGCATGCACGCCCGCATCGGTGCGGCCCGCGCAGATGACGCTGACGGCATGGTCGGCAAAGCTGGAGAGCGCCTCTTCAAGCGCCGCCTGCACGCTCGGCCGGTCAGGCTGCACCTGCCAGCCGTTATAGGTTGTGCCGCAGTATTCAATGCCGAGCGCATAGGTGCGCGCGGTCATGCCTTTGCGCTCCCGAGACGCTCAAGGAGCTGAATCGCGCGCTCGCGCTGGCGATCCGAACCGCTCTTCTTCACTTCCTCAAGAAGCTCGCGCGCTTCGTTCGTGGCGCCGAGTCCAATGAAGGAGCCTGCGAGCGACAGCTTCGCGTCGATCGCCTCCTGCTGCGCCTCCTGCTTGTCGGGCTGCACCACGGGCTGGGGCTCGCCCGGCTCGAGAATCGGTTCGGGCTCAGGCGCGGCTTCCGGACGGGCGCTTTCCGCGGCTGCTGCATCCTCCCGCGGCTTCTCGCTGGATTCCTCTGCTTCCTCCGGCTCGGCTTCGGGAACCGGTTCCGACATCAGCGGCGGCACATAGCCCTGAGAGGGCTCGGGAACCTCAAACGGCTTTCTTGCAGGCTTCGCCGCTTCTGAAGCCTCATCCTTCATATCGTCAAGGCTCAGATCAACCTTCTGAATGGCGGGGGGAAGTTCTCCCTGGTAGCGCTTTCCGATTTCCTCGGCCGATTCGACTTCGGAAGACTCAAGAGGCGGGAGTTCCGCATCATCGGGCGCAAGCCAGGGCTGATCCGCCGGAGCCGGGCGCGAGGTCACCGGATTCTGAAGCGGTTCTGCCGGAAGGGCGTCATGGTCGCGAGAAGTGGTCTCTGCGGCCTGCGGCTTGATTTCAAGAGGCGTTTTGAGCGCCGCCTCAAAGGAGGAGAGCATGTCGTCCTCTTCCTTTACCGGCTTTTCTTCTGACCCGGACGCCGCAGCTTCGGAAGATTCGGAACCTACGCCCGCCTTCCTGTCGGCTTCCATCTGCGCCGCGGCATAAGCCATGGCGCCCGCCCCCATTGCGCCCGCAGTGGTGCCGTTCTTCACGGCTTCGTCAATCGTGGCGTCGACGGCTTTAAGCTGCGCTTCCGAGGTCGGCGGAACGTTTCGCTGAATGGCAATCGTGCCCTCTTTCTTCGGGCCGTGATCGTCGTGATCCTGGTCGGGGTGCTCGCCCTCGCGACGCCGCCACCAGAGAAGGCCGCCCAGAATGGCGACGACCAGTGCGGCGAGCGCGCCCCAGGACATTTTGCTCGCGCCTGCGGGGCCGGATGACGGTTCTTCAGCAGCCTTGCCGGCATCGGCAGGCTTCGAAGACTCTTCGGGCTTCTCTTCCGCCTTCTGAGGTGCTTCTTCAGCCGCAGGAGCGGAAGCGGCCGCTTCTGATGCGCCGGTCTTCAGAGGTTCTTCCGTTTTCTGTGCTTCCGCCGGCTCGCCGGCGGATTGCGGTTCGGGGGCTGCCTCGGCCTTCTGAGGTTCCGGGGCCGGCGTCAGCGTTTCAGCGTCCTTCTGAACGCCGTCCTTCGATTGCGCTCCCTCGCCTTCAGCGGGCTGCGTCTTTTCCGGCGCGTTCGGCGCTGCCGTTGCGGAATCCGCGCGGGACTCTTCAAGGTCGGAGGTCTCCGCCTGCCACTGGGCAAAAGCCTTCCGGCCGGCATCCGCAACCGCTTCGGGCTTTTCACCCTTAGCACTTGCAGCGAGCTGCGCGGCGGCAACCTCCGCCGCACCCGCGCGCGACGCCTTCTGCGCGTCGATCAGATTCTGCGTGGGACCGGGAACCTCGACCGATTCCCCATGAACCTTTCTGAAGGCCTGAAGCGCATCAATTGCAAAGACTTCGTCCTGCTCGGGCGACTGGAGAAGCTCTCCCACCACAATGCGCGACGGGTCGCCCTCAACAAAGGCGCGCGGGTTTTTATCGGTGAGCGCCACGGCAACCTGCTCGAGGAGCGCTCCCGGATAGCTCGGCCAATAGAGCTTTGCAATCGACCAGAGCGTCATGTCGCGCTGGACGCGGAATGATTCATTGGGATTGAAGCCGTTCAGGGCCACGTATTCGCGCACCACCAGAGGCGCCGCGCGGCCGATGCGGCGGCGGGGCTTCTGCGTCTTCTGAACCGTTTCCTGAGGCTTCGCTTTATCGGCTGCCGGCGACGTGACTGCGGGCGCGCTTTCAGCCACGCTCGCGGGCGCATTCGAGGCGGGGGCTGGCTTCTCTTCCGGAACAGGAGCCCCCTTTTCAGGCGCCGCTTCCGCCGGGGCCTTCGTGCGCGCCGCCTCTTCGGCAAGCGCCACTACATTGAAGGATCCGTTCGTGCGTTCGATGCGGTATTCGCGCACCGTCACGTTCCCGCCGGCATTGAGCTCGATGAGGAGCGGGAAGCCGGCATTGAGGCTCTGCGTTCCGGTTACGCGCACGCGCACCGTGGAGGGTTCTCCGGAAAGCCTCGCCATGCGCAGATCAAGTGCTTCCTGAGGCCACTGAACGCCTTCGCGGAGATAAGTTGCCGGGGGCGCCACGCGCACGAGGAGCGGCGAAATCGTGAGATCAACGTCCTTCACCTCAAGCGTTGCATCGAGGGGCTGCCCGGGAATGCTTTGGATATTCAGGTCTCCAAGGGAGACGGCGCCTGCGGCTGAAGCGGCCGCGGCAAGAATGGCGGCTGCCAGTACGGGAATCGGGTTGGACATCGAAGACATGGAAAAAAAACAGAAAGGCTTCCCCGTCGTCGCGAAGGAAGCCTGAGAACGGATTTACGGATGATACCGCAGAGGCATTGAGAGACAGAATCCCGCGCATTGCGCTCAAGAGTCATCAGCCGCTCGCTCAAAGATTCCAGACGGAGTGCGCCGCAACGTCGTCGCTCAGAAACCGGACCGAATCGCTCGAGCAGATGACGGCGCCGAATCCGGCCTCAAGGTCCATGTTCGTGAGCTCACTGAAATGTCGGATCATGGATCTCTCGGGAGGCTCGCTCATCTTGATTTCCACCGGATGCCACTTGCCTTCGGCATGAATGAGGAGATCTATTTCAGACTGCTTCTTCGCATCCCGGTAAAAATAGAGTTCAGGCTCAAGCCCGTTATGCCGCCAGCTTTTAAGAATCTCCGACACGACGAAAGTCTCAAAGAAGGCGCCGGCATTGGTGTCGCGCTGCATCTCCTCTGCAGTTGAAAAACCGCAGAGCCAGGCGCAGAGCCCCGTGTCGGTGAAATAGATTTTGGGAGACTTGACGAGGGTCTTTGTTTTATTGGAAAAGAAGGGCGGCAGCAGGTAGATGAGGCCTGCCGTCTCCGCGAGACGAAGCCACCGCTTCACCGTCGGATCGCTTACTCCCGTCAGTTCGGAGAGCTTGTTGATCCGAAGCTCCTGTCCCATCCTCAAAGCCAGCGCCTTCATGAAGCGTCTGAAAACAGATAGATCCTCGATGGATCCCAGATCCCGCAGATCCTGATCGAGAAAGGTCGAAAGGAAGCTTTCGTAGAACTGGCTGCGCTCTTTGGGTGTAAGCGCTTTGACTGCCGGCCAGTCTCCCTGCCAGATGAGCGACCAGGTTTCCTCCATCGATCGGGGCGAAAGGACCTCCGCCGGCTCCTCCGACGGTAGATAGGGCTTCTGCGGAAGTCCGCTCCCGAACCTTTCGTAGAGGCTCAGAGGCATCAGATGAATCTCAAACAGCCGGCCTGCAAGCGAATCGCCCACGCCCTTCATGAGCGAAAAGCTCTGGGAGCCGGGAAGCCACGCAGCCCCCATCAGGTCGGAGCGGTCAACCACAGCCTTCAGCTGCAGAAACAACTGCGGAGCGCGTTGAATCTCGTCAATAAAAAGCGGCAGCGGATGGCGGCGGAAAAAGCACTGGGCGCATTTTCCACAAGTTCTCTTTCCTCCGCATCGTCAAGCGTCACATACGTGCGCGTTCCTTGAGAAAGATGGCTCAGAAGCGTGCTTTTGCCAACCTGGCGCATGCCGGTTGTCAGCAATACCTTGAAGCGCTGACCAAGCGAAGGGATTTCTTTTTCTATCGTTCTCGGGAGGTTCATCCTGTGCTACTTGCGGAACAGGCGAACGCTCCGCCTTCAGAGCCTTTGCCTGCATGTATATATGTATTTTTCACATATGAAATTAGAATTTTTCCAACACATATGTTTGAATTTTCCTTACATGCATGTAGGAATTATTCCAACATCAAAAAAACGGCCAGCCCGGGACAACTCCGAACTGACCGTTTTTTCCCAGCTTCAGGCAAAAAGGATTACTGCGCCTTTTTCCCGACCCAATCTCCGAATCCGTAGCCGAAGTCACTGCATACGCGGAACCTTCGAGCGACTTCTGAACCGCATCGCGAATGCTCATGCGGCCTTCCACGGGCGCAATCCTGAGCGCGGAAAGATTCTGATCGTCATAGCGAATGAAGCACCCTGTGGCGTGCGCCAGCGCCTGAGCGGCTTCGTCGAACCGCATGCCCTTGAGGCTGTAAGGATGGTCCGCCGTAATGGCGAGGCACCCGCGGCCCGGCTGAGCAGGAGCCGCCTGAGTCTGGGGCTCTGTTTTCTGACATGCGGCAAGGCCGCCTGCGAGAAGTGCAATGCTCGCCGTAAAAATCAATATCTTCTTCATCCTTCCCCTCCTTATTCGGCTTCATCCCGGGCTTCCCTGCTGCACGGGAGAAGTTCTTCGAAGGAGTCTAGAAACAGGACGAGAAAAAGGCTGTTGCCGGAATTTCGACCTGCAACAGCCTGCAAAAAAGGTTTCACTATCTGGTGACCATTACGGCTCGTCCGTCACCTCGCGGCCGATCAGATCATGCTCCTCGTTCGCGGTGATCTTCACGCGCACGATGTCGCCGGGCTTGAGGCTCCGTTCCGTCGTCACGTAGCAGACACCGTCGATGTCGGGGGCGTCCGACTTCGTGCGGCCGACGGCGACGCCATCCTCATCGGGCTCTTCGTCGATGATGACGTCCTCGACCTTCCCGATGCGGCGGGCGAGCTTCTTTAAGGAAATCTCGGCCTGAAGCTCCATCAGACGACGGCGGCGCTCCTCGCGGACTTCGTCGGGGAGCGCCCCGGGAAGGTCATTAGCCTTCGCGCCCTCAACCGGCGAATACGCAAAGCACCCGACGCGGTCGAGCTCAGCTTCCTTCAGAAAGTCGAGCAGATACTGGAACTCTTCCTCCGTCTCGCCGGGGAAGCCCGCAATGAAGGTCGAGCGGATCGTAATGTCCGGGCAGGCCTTTCGCCAGGCGGCGATGCGCTCGAGATTCTTTTCGCCGCAGGCGGGACGCTTCATGAGCTTCAGAATCCGCGGATGCGCGTGCTGGAAGGGCACGTCGAGATACGGCAGAACGAGGCCCTCGGTCATGAGCGGCACCACGTCGTCGACGCTCGGATACGGATAAACGTAATGGAGGCGCGTCCAGAGATTCAGGCGCCCGAGTTCGCGGCAGAGGTCGAGAAGGCGCGTGTGAACGGGCCTTCCGCCCGCAAAGTCGAGCTTGTAGCGCTTGTCGACGCCGTAGGCGGCCGTGTCCTGGCTGATGACGAGAAGCTCCTTCACGCCCGCAGCCTTGAGGTTTTCCGCCTCGCGCACGATGTCTCCGATCGGGCGCGAAAGGAGCGTGCCGCGCAGATTCGGGATGATGCAGAAGGTGCAGTGGTGGTTGCACCCCTCGGAAATCTTGAGGTAGGCATAGTGCTTGGGCGTGAGCCTCACGCCCGCCGCCGGAACCAGATCGTCCCAGGGGTCGTGCGGGCGCGGCAGCACCCCTTCGACCATGCGGAGCACTTCGTCGACGCTGTCGGGGCCGGTAACGCCGATCACCTTCGGCATCCGGGCGAGGACGTAGTTGGAGCCGTCGGCTTCCTTGCGGCCGCCCAGGCACCCGCAGACGATCACGTGCCCGTTTTCCTTCAGCGCCTCGGAAATCGCGCCGAGGCTCTCCTCTACGGCTTCATTCACAAAGCCGCAGGTATTGACGATGACGAGATCGGCGTCCTTGTAGGTCGAACCGATGCGATAGCCGCGGGCGCGCAGCTCCGTCACGATGCGCTCCGTGTCGACGAGCGCCTTGGGGCAGCCGAGTGAAACGAAGCCGACAACGGGAATATGCCGAGTCATGGTCTATGGGGCCTTTCTGTATTTTTTGAGAAATGGGAGTCTCTTGTCCCGGGAGCGCGCGATATTACCCGCATTGGACCTCTCCTGCAGAGAGGTCCGGGGCTGAATTTGTGTCTTTATTGCTGATTCTGCGGCTCAATCCAGATGAGTGCGGCGTGGCGGCCGGACTTTTCACCGTCGCGGCGGAAGCTGTAGAAGCGCGCCGGGTCGCCGTAAGTGGAAAGGCCGCTGTCGGCAATGCTTTCCGCGGGAATTCCGGAAGCTTCAAGCGCCTGGCACGCGAGAAGCGCGAGGTCCGCAAAATACTTCCCCGGCTGACTCGCCGCCCGGAAGGCCTTTTCCGCCTGCGGGAGATGCGCCTTCATGGCTTCAAGCACATCCGCGCCCACTTCGAATTCGTCCTTTCCGATACGGGGCCCGAGCCAGACGGCGAAGTCGCCTTCACCCTTGAGTTCCTCGCGAAGCTTTACGACCGTCTTCTGGATGATGCCATCGGCGAGGCTACGCCAGCCGGCATGCACGGCCGCGACGATCCGGCCCTCGCGGTCCGCAATCAGGACCGGAAGGCAGTCGGCCGTCATCACGACGGCAACGACGCCCGGCGTCTTCGTCCACGAGGCATCCGCCTGAGGGGCGTCGGCGACGTCGTCGGCATGAAGAATTTCCGTGCCGTGCACCTGCGCGAGCCACTTCGGTTCCGAAGGAAGGCACTCCGTGAGAATCCTGCGGTTCATCTCGACGCAGGACTTGAAGTCGCCCGTATGAAAGGCAAGGTTGAGGCCCATGATCCCTTCCGGACCGCCCCAGGGACCGCTTGACACGCCCCCCGTGCGGCAGGTAAAGAAGGCCTTCACGTGCTTCGGAGCCCCGCCCTTCCATTCGGGCTTCACACTTTCGAGTTCAGATTTGAATTGAGACATTTCAGACGCGCTCAAAAACAGTCACCGGGCGATCCCAGGGACCGAAGCCCAGATCGTCCATCAGTTGAATCATGTCCTCGGGAGGTTCGCGGAACCACTGCATCTCTTCTCCCGTTACCGGATGCACCAGTCCGAGGCGGGATGCATGAAGAGCCTGGCGGTGGAAGTCGAGGAGGTTTTCCATCTTGACGGCAATGCCGGGGGCGCGTCCGCGATAGAGCTGGTCGCCGATCAGGGGGAGATCCTCGCCCGTCAGATGGACGCGGATCTGATGCGTGCGGCCCGTGTCGAGGCGGCAGGCCACCCAGGAAACCGGGATCCCGTCGGCGCTCGACCAGTCGACCGTGCGCACGCGCGTGCGGGCGGGCTTCGCTCTCACGCCCGTAGAGCCCGGGAAGCCCTTGAAGCGGATGCGGCTTCTCGGATCGCGCCCGATCGGCACGTCGACCACGAAGTCGGGCGCGGCCGATCCCATGGTGATCGCCCAGTATTCGCGCTTCACGCTTCTTTCCTGAAGCTGGCGCACCAGATTCGTCTGCGCTGCGAGCGTTCTCGCTACAACCATAAGGCCCGTCGTATCGCGATCGAGCCGGTGAACGATGCCGGCGCGCGGAACTTCCTTCAGTTCCGGATAGCGCCAGAGAAGCCCGTTCATGAGCGTGCTGTCGGGGTTTCCGGCGCCCGGGTGCACAACGAGGCCGGCGGGCTTATTAACGACGATGACGGCATCATCCTCATAGACCACCTCGAATTCGACGTCTTCCTGGGGCTCGAAGGCGAGCGCCTCCTCCATGCGGGGCGCCTCGAGGAGCTCGATTTCGTCGCCTTCGGTCGTCTTCGCGCGGATCTTCTCCACCACGACGCCGTTCACCTTGACGGCCCCCGACTCAATCATCTTCTGCAGACGCGCGCGGGAGACGTCCGGCATGAGAGAAGCGAGAACCTTGTCGAGACGCTCGCCCCAGAATCCCTCCACGACGAATATAGGCAGCGCATTCTCGTCGGCAGAAGCATTTTCAAACGCTTCCATCTCGTCGTCTTCAAAATCCTCGCCGCTATAATCTTCGCTGTCCAAATTGACCTTTTCCTGTGTCATGAAATCTGCTACTTCCTTCAAAAGGCTTCTGATGCGCGGCGCCGCGCTTGTTGCGGTTACGTTTGCCACCGCCTCCTGCTCCTGGCTGCAAAGTCTTGATAAAGACCAGACGCTCGACTGGAGCGCCGACAAGCTTTACTCCGAAGCCAGATTAGCCTTGGATGATAGCAACTGGACGCAGGCTAAGGATTATTACCAGAAGCTCGAAGCGCGTTATCCGTTCGGTCAGTACGCCCAGCAGGCGCAGATCGAACTCATTTACGCGACATGGAAGGACGGCGACGCGCCGGGCGCCGTGCAGGCCGCCGACCGGTTCCTGCGCACCTACCCCAATCACGCCAACAGCGACTACGTGATGTATCTGAAGGCGCTCGCCACGCTCAACGAAACCGACAGCTGGTTCAACAAGCTCGCTGCTGAAGACCTCGCCGAACGCGACGCCAACGCCTCGCGCGAAGCCTTCGACACCTTCAAGGAACTCGCGCTCCGCTATCCCGACAGCCGCTTCGCTCCCGAAGCCCGCCGCCGCATGCACGGCCTCGTCCTTGCTCAGGCCGAGCATGAACTGAAGACTGCGCAGTACTACTTCGTGCGCCACGCCTACGTCGCCGCCATCGACCGCGCGCAGCGCGTCGTGCGCGAATTCCAGAACACCCCGATGCGCGACGATGCGCTCGAGCTTATTGCGAAGAGCTACGACGCCCTCAAGATTACGGATCTTGCCGCCGACACGCGCCGCATCATCGAACTCAACAAGAACGGCGAGCGCTCGCAGCCCTCGCGCTGATAAGAAAATGGAAAGACCGGAACTTCATTTCCAAAGTTCCTGATTCCGTCCTTCTCTCAGAAAAGCCTTCCGCGATGCAGGTCCGGAAGGCTTTTTTTTGCTGCGCCCGGTCGTTCCTGCGGCGCCTGTGAACGCAGAATACCTCTGACTGCTACTTTCAATTAAATGGAAAGTCCGCTTTCTATTGAATAGAAAGTACTCGTCTTAAACTGTGCCGCAGAGATTTCCAGTCGGAAGCAGTTCTCGTGAAAGTGCCGCTGAACGCGGCAAACAGGCAAAAAAAGAGCCTCCAGAAGGCTTGCTGCCGGGTCTGAAGGTTGCGGTCGGTAATCGTTTTCGGCGTGTACTGTGCAAGCTCGAGCTGATCGAGGTAGAGCCGCAGCTCCCCGTCGGTCTTCCAGGCGAGGAACGCTTTGCCGAGCGCCGTCGAATGGAAGTCGAGCTTTTTGCCGACCCAGCTTCTTTCGGTCGGCTTTGAAAGCGGGCTCTCCACCTTGTCGAGGTAGAGCGCATGAAAGTCTTCAATGGTTCCGAGGTGGCAGATGAGCCCCGACTTCATCGCAAGCTCCTGCATGGGGAGCTTCGTGATTTCAAAGAGGCTTCGCCTGTGGAGCGACTGGCAGCCGCGCTCGTAGACCTTGATACCGAGCTGACTGATACTGGCGGGCATCGTTTTTGATGAGAAGCCCGCACTCGACCATGGTGTCGAGAATATTGAGAAGGCTGCTTTTCGGGAGGTCGAAATCCTTCTGGAGCTGAGTGAAGCTCGCCGCACCCACATGCGCAATGTGGGTGAGGATCTTGTCAGCTCGCAGTAGCGAGATGCAGCCTTTGCCGGCCATGACCTGCTCCTATCGGAAAACCAGTGAAACCTATTCTGAAGGAATAGTCATTCAGAGTGAAGAAGTGGTTCAACATATTGAACCAAATTAATTAAAGGATTCCCAATTGTCTGAACTAAGAATCGCCCCAAAAGTAAGGGTTTGATCTCTTGCGTTCTTCAAACTG
>CAKQON010000013.1 GCA_934255515.1 uncultured Sutterella sp. | reverse complement strand
AGCCTGAAAATTTAGGCCCACCTGCCGATTGCAGATGAGCCTACGCCCAAGGTCTATTTTTGGGCGAAATATTCAGGCTAAGAGGAATCCTCTAGTCATGCCGCGGGCATAATGAACTTTTCCTCCAGGACTTTTTTCCTTCTCGGCGATTCTTCGCCTTCCTTATGTCTCTCGCTGATCCGGTTTTTCAGAACGATCTCACGCGGCGCATCGTCCACGTGGATATGGATGCGTTCTTTGCTTCGGTCGAACAGCGCGATCACCCGGAGCTGCGCGGCCTTCCCATTGCCGTGGGGCACGCGGATCGAAGGGGCGTCGTCGCGACGGCAAGCTACGAGGCGAGAAAGTTCGGCGTGAGAAGCGCCATGCCCTCGAGCCGGGCGAAGATGCTCTGCCCGCAGCTCATTTTTGTTGAAAGCCGCATTGCGCGCTACCGCGAGGTCTCGGAAGAAGTCCGCGAAATCTTCCGGCGCTATACCGATCTTGTGGAGCCGCTTTCGATTGACGAAGCGTTTCTCGACGTCACCGAAAACAAGCTCGGCATTGAGTACGGCACCGAAGTGGCGCGCCGCATCAAGGCGGACATCCGGCGAGAACTCAATCTCACGGCGAGCGCGGGGGTCTCCTACAACAAGTTCCTCGCGAAAATTGCGTCCGACTGGCGAAAGCCAGACGGGCTCTTCACGATTCATCCGGACCGGGCGCAGGACTTCATCGACAGGCTTCCCGTTGAATCCTTCTGGGGCGTGGGACCCGCCACCGCGAAGCGCCTTCATGAGATCGGGATCACAACGGGGCTTGAGATGAGGCTCGCGAGCTTCAGGTTCCTCACGGACCGCTTCGGCGCGGCGGGTGCGCTTTTCTACAAATGCGCACGGGGAATCGATCTGAGGCCCGTGCGGCCGACGCGGGAGCGTAAGAGCGTCGGTTGCGAGGAAACCTTTTCAGAGGATATTCCGGCGGGAGACGAGCTCAATGCGCGCCTCTCCGAGATCGCCTCTCACCTCGTGAGGCGCCTCGCACGGCATGAATTCAGAGGGCGCACGCTCACCCTCAAGGTGCGCTTTGCGGACTTCACGACAAAAACCCGGAGCGTTACGGCGCTCCGGGCTTTCGAGGATGAGGCTTTTGTGAGGCAGAAGGCTGGGGAGCTTCTAGCCGGAATCGAGATTCCTCCCGCAGGCGTGAGACTCCTCGGCCTCGCGGTAAGTCAGCCCGAAAATTCAGGCCCCATGGAGGAAACGCTCTTTTAAGAGAGGCCTCGCGTCAGGGGAGACGCGTCATTGAGCCGTCGTCCTTCGATTCCAGGTCTTCGGGCATCGAGCCGTCAGGGAGCGAGTTCGCAAAGATGTCGCGGAACATGACCCAGATCCCCGCCTGGCCGATGGAGGTGAAGAGCGCGGCGACGAGGGGCGCAAGGAACGCAAAGAGCTGCGGGACGCCGAGAAGGCCGAAGACGACCTCAAGTCCCATGAAGAGCGCGAAGGCCGCGGCGCCTGCGAGCAGCACCCAGACGAGCACGGGACCGATCGCGCGCAGGACGCCGAAGAAGGAATAAAAGAGGCTCTTTCCCACCTTCTGGCGGTTCTGCACGATGAGAAGCGGCGAAAAGAGTGTCATCATGAGAAGCGGCAGATAGAGGATGAACATCACGGCAAAGGCCGTGTAGGGAAAGTTCGACGTAATCGACGCGAGGTCGATCCCTTCGGCGGTGATCTTCCATTTGTCGAGCGCGTTGGCGCCGAGCGTGCTGAAGATCAGCATGTCGACTTCCATCCAGACGCTCGAAATGAGGCCGAGGATGAGGAGCGGATAGCGCGAGGTCTTGTCGCGGAAGATCGCAATGAGCGTGGTGTAGACCGGAACGCGCCCGGCGAGCGTATCTCTTGCGGCAAAGCCCGTGAGGACCGAGGCGTAGGGCATCCAGATGCTCGCGAGGAGCGTCCCGATGAAGGGGATTCCCGTAAGCATTCCGCTCACGAGGAGCGAAAAGATGACGATCGCCGGATAGGAGAGCGGCTGCATTCTGACGGCGCGGCAGGATTCCCTGAACCAGGAGAGGCCGAGCGAGAGCGGAAGGGCTTGAGACATGAAGGAAAGCGTTGGTGTCGAAGGAGATGCGGGAAGTTTTGCGGCGGTTTGAAGAGGAGCCCGGAAGCTCTCCTATAGAAGAGGGCGCCCGCCCCGCAAGGGAGCTGGCGCCCGTCTTCCCTCAAAGAAGCCTCTTCGGAGGCTTTATCGTTACCAGCCGAACTCAATGAGCTTCGGCGTTCCGAGCGTGCCGCTCGGGTTCTTGCCGGGCGTCGTATCGATGGGCCGGTCGGCGCGGTTTTCGATCCGATAGGGGATCTTGGTGCTGCCCGGCGTGACGACGTACTCGGTCACGTGGTTGTTCGGATCGCGCACCGCTTCAATCTTGGTGCGCTTGTCGTTGTTGCGCGGCGTTCTGTCGCCGCGCTCGCGCGCTTCGCGCGCACGCTCCATGTCTTCTTCCGTGGGCGCAATCGACATGTCGGCGTCGGGCGCCTTGGGTTCAAGACGACGGGCAGGCTGAGGAGCCGCAGGGCCCTGAGCGGCAACGTCGCCCGCATAGGGCGGAGGCGCATCAAGGGGGGCGGCCTGAGTGCTCATCGCGAAGACGAGACCGAAAGCGGCGGAAAGAAGAATCTTCTGCATAAATACTTGAAAACCAATGCCGGCCGCGAGGCAATGCTTCATTGCTCGGGAGACCGCATAAGAAGCACTTTGAGGCGGAAATCTGCCTTCGGGCTTCCATAATCAGATTTTGCCACGCTGAGGCGCCGGATGGCGCCATTTAACGAGAAGCATTTCGTATGCGGATATTGCTTGAAGAATGCAGGTCCGCTTCGGGAAACGAGGCGATGGGTTGACGGTAAAGCGGGCGCCGCGCCGCTTCCTCGCGTATGCTTCTCCTTCAACAAAGTATCCGCGCGATGTTCCCGGGTGAATGTGATGCCAAAGCTTCTTCTTATTGACGGTTCAAATTATCTTTTCCGCGCCTACCATGCGCTTCCGCCCCTCACGACGTCGACGGGCGAGCCCACCGGCGCGATCAAGGGCTTCCTCGGAATGCTCTCCCGCGTTCATTCGCTCGCGAAGCCTGATATGGCCGCAGTCATTTTCGACGCGCCGGGAAAGACCTTCCGCCATGAGATGTATCCCGAGTACAAGGCGAACCGCCCGCCCATGCCTGACGACCTGCGCGTGCAGATCGATCCTCTGGAAAAGGTTGTGGCCGCGCTCGGCTGGAAGGTGCTCATCGTCCCCGGGATCGAAGCCGACGACGTGATCGGGTCGCTTTCGGCAATGGCCAAGCGCGAGGGCGTGAAGTCTGTTGTCGCCACCGGCGACAAAGACCTTTCGCAGCTCGTCGACGACGACGTCGTGATCCTCAATACGATGAACACGAAGTTCTACGACCGTGCGGGCGTCATTGAAAAGTACGGCGTGCCGCCCGAGCGCATGATCGACTACCTTGCGCTCATGGGCGACAAGGTCGACAACGTCCCCGGCATCAAGGGGTGCGGACCGAAGACGGCGGCCAAGTGGGTGGCCGAATTCGGCGGCATCGACGCTATTCGCGCGGCGGCCCCTGCCATGAAGGGAAAGATCGGCGAAAACCTGCGCGCAGGGCTCCCGTTCCTCGATGAGGCCGTGGCGCTCGTCACCGTGAAGTGCGATGCGGAAATTCCGGGCGTGAAGTCTCTTGCCGACCTCTCCTTCGTCCCGGGGGATGCCGGGGCGCTCAACGCCTTTTCCGAACGCTGGGAAATTTCGCGAACGACGCTTGCCCGCGCTGAAGCGCTCAAAGGCGATTCTGCCGGCGCGCAGGCGGGAGGAGCTTCCGCAGCATCTTCCGGAACTGCTCCGAAGGCCGTTCCGGCGGCAAAGCCCCGCGTGACCGCCGAGGACCGCCCGGAACTGCCGGTCGAGGGCGAACCCTTCCCCGAGGATTATCAGAATCCGGACGCGATTCCCTTTACGGAAGTGACGGATCCCGATCAGCTTGACGAGCTCGTCAGAGTTCTCAAAACGCCCCGCACCGAACCCGTTGCGGTTTCGCTCCTCTACGACGGGGCGCCCCGCCACGCAGACCTCGGGGGCTTCGGCATTGCGCTGAGCCCCAAGGAAGTCTATGTGGCTCAGTCCTCCGTCGGGCTCTCGATCGACAAAATCGCCGCTGCCCTCAAGCCCTGGTTCGAACGGAATACACCGAAAATCTTCCATGACGGCAAGTCCGCCATGCATGCGCTCGAGGCTCAGGAAATCTTTGTCGAAGGCGTGGTCGACGACGTGTGCCTCATGGACTACACGCTCGAAGCCCATCTCTCCCATGATCTCGACAAAATTGCGCGGCGCGTGCTGAGAAGAAAGCTCCCGACGCGCGACGAGGTTCTCGGGAAAGGCGCGAAGCGCCGCCACTGGCGCGAGGTCGAGCCCGAAGCCTCGGCGCTTCTCCTCTCGGAAGAGGCTGCAGCCATCCGCGCGGCGGGTTCGGTTCTGCGGGCGCGCCTCGATGCGGATCCTAAGCTCGCAAACGTCTACGATACGATCGAGCGCCCGCTCCTTCCGGTTCTCTACCGCATGGAAGCGGTCGGGATCACGCTCGACGCGAAGCTTCTGAGGAACGAATCCGCCGAGCTCGGCGTGGAAATCGAGAAGCTCGTTCAGGCCGCGGAAAATGCGGCCGGCCGCCCCTTTAATCTCGCGAGCCCGAAGCAGCTTGCTGAAATTCTCTTTGTCGAGCAGAAGATCCCCGTCATCAAGAAGACGGTCTCCGGGTCGCCCTCGACCGACGAAGAGGTGCTCACCGAACTCGCGCTCGACTATCCGCTACCCAAAATCATTCTCGAGCACAGAAGACTCACAAAGCTGAAGAGCACGTATCTCGACAAGCTTCCTCTCATGATCGACCGCGACGGGCGCGTGCATACGACCTTCGGCCAGGCAGTTGCCGTCACAGGGCGTCTTGCGAGTTCAGATCCGAATCTGCAGAACATTCCGGCGAGAACCCCGGAGGGAAGGCGAATCCGCGACGCCTTTGTCGCTCAGGACGGTTGGACGATCGTCGACGCCGACTATTCGCAGGTGGAGCTTCGCATCATGGCGCATCTCTCGCAGGACGAGGGACTGCTCTCGGCTTTTGCGCGCGGTGAGGACGTGCACCGCTCAACCGCTTCAGAGGTTTTCGGCGTGCCCCTTGACCGTGTGACGCCCGACGAGCGCCGCATGGCGAAGGTGATCAACTTCGGCCTCATCTACGGCATGAGCGCCTTCGGACTTGCGCAGCAGCTCGGGCTCGACCGCAAGGTGGCGGCCGCTTACGTCGAGCGCTACTTCCAGCGCTTCCCCGGCGTGCGCCGCTACATGGATGAAACGCGCGCGCGGGCTGCCGAGGACGGCTACGTTGAGACCGTATTCGGCCGCAGACTCTGGATTCCCGACATCCGTTCAAGCCGCCCGATGGTCCGCGCCGGCGCCGAGCGCGCCGCCATCAATGCGCCGATGCAGGGAACGGCCGCCGACATCATCAAGCGCGCCATGATCTCGGTGGAAAACTGGATCCGCGACGAGAAGCTGAAGGCCCTGCTTCTTCTTCAGGTGCACGACGAGCTCGTTCTGGAAGTGCCCGAAAACGAGGTGGAGCTCGTTAAAAAGAAGCTCCCCGAGCTCATGGCGGGCGCGGCCTCGCTTTCGGTGCCGCTCATTGCCGAGGTAGGCACCGGCCGCACCTGGGGCGAATCGCATTGATTCGCGAACAAAAAACGCAGAGACGAGAAAGCCCGGCGTTCGAGAGGAACTTCCGGGCTTTTTCTGCATTCAGGCAACCGATGCGGGATCAGTCGCACTTGCCTGCGCGTTCGGGAACGAGCGTGACGATCTTCTTGCCGTCGGCATCCCAGAGATCAATGCCGTCGCCCGCCTGAGTGGCGTAGCGGACCTGGCGCAGGAACCCGAGGAACTCGTCCTCAACCTTCATGAAGGAAGGGGCGCAGAGCTTCATCGTGGTCGCGACCTCGCCGAGGTCGAGGCTCGTTCCGTCCTGCTTATATTGACCGAGGAGGCGGTTGCAGCCGGCGAGACCCGAGAGGCGGCCCTCAGCGCTGAAGGCAATCGTGGGCGGAAGATCGCAGTCCTCGCTCACGCCTCCCGTCCACATGAAGGACTTGCCGGCAAGCTCGGGGGCCTTCCCCTGAGGACCGGCATTTCCGCCGGTGGCGGCGCAGCCGGCGGCAAGTGCGGCGCAAAGAAGAGCGGGAAGAAGAGGCTTGAAGCTCATTTGTCATCTCCTGATTTGTTTTTGGCGACGGCTGCCGGCTTCGGGCGAAGTCGCCAGCTTGACGCTGATGCTACATGAGACGCTCGTCAACGGCCGCGGCCCGTAAAGAACTGAAATGATTTTCTTCGCTGGAGCTCCCAAAAGGAAAGGCTCCGTTTCCGGAGCCTTTCGGGAGTGAATCCTTTAAAGAGAAGCGGAATTAAGCTTCGCCTTCCTGATAGGGTTCGCTGTTGAGGTCGCCTTCGAGGTTCGTGACGACGAGAGCGGAGGCCACGTCACCCACAACGTTGATCGACGTACGGATCATGTCGAGGATACGGTCGATGCCGGCGATGAGGGCCACGGCTTCAAGGGGAATGCCCACCTGAGTGAAGACGACGGTCGTCATGATGAGGCCGGCGCCCGGGACGCCCGCGGTGCCGATGGCGGCGAGAACGCCCATCAGAACAACGGTGAGCTGGTCGGAGAAGGTGAGGTGAATGCCGAAGACTTCAGCCGCAAAGATCGCGCAGACGCCCATGTAGACGGCCGTACCGTTCATGTTGACGGTGTTGCCGAGCGGGATCGAGAAGGAAGCGATCGACTTCGTGGCGCCCAAGCGGCGGGCAGCCTTGAGGTTGGCCGGAAGCGCAGCCGCAGAGGAGCAGGTCGTGAAGGCGACGAGCCAGGGCTCGAAGATGCCCTTCAGGAACTTCGCGGGACCGGTCTTGCCGAGGAACATCACCATCGGGATGAGGACCAGGAAGACGAGGACGACCGTTGCAATGAAGGACGTGAGAATGAGGGAGAAGAGCGGGAGGAGAACGGCGAGGCCGTGCTTCGCAACCGTGAAGGCAATGAGGCCGAAGACGCCGATCGGAGCGTACATCATGACGTAGCCCGTCACGCGGATCATCACGTCGCCCACGATTTCAAAGAAGTGGAGCACGGGCTTGCCGCGTTCGCCGAGCGCTGCGAGACCGAAGCCGAAGATCACCGCAAAGAAGATGATCTGGAGCATCGAGCCCTTGGCCATGGCTTCCATCGGGTTGATCGGCACGATGTTGAGGAGCGTGTCGGAGAGGCTCGGGGCCTTCACGGCCTTGGCGACGAGACCGTCGGTCGAGAGGTCGAGGCCGAGACCCGGCTGGATGAGGTTTGCGAAGAGGAGGCCGATCGCCACGGCGATAGCGGTCGTGATCGCGTAGACGACGAGAACCTTGCCGGCAACGCGGCCGAGCTTGGAGGTGTCGGAAATGCCGGCGGCGCCCGCAATGATCGTGGCGACAACGAGGGGAACCACCACCATGCGGATCAGGCGGATGAAGAGCGTGCCCAGGGGCTGCAGATAGGTCTGAGCAAACTGAGAGTCAACGATTGCGCCGACTATGACGCCGAGCGCGAGGCCGATCATCATCTGCCAGGCTAGTGAAATCCTGCATTTGGATGCCATGATTAATGTCTCCTGCGCCGGAATACGGCGCATTATCTTTGTGAGTCAGAGAACCGAGAGCCGGACGGGACGCTTCTGTATGGATTTGATTGAGATCAGAAGCCGACCGGCCCTGAACACTCCGGCTTGAATTGATTATAGGAAGGTGTTTTCGCGAAAAATCACCGGCTTGTCTTAAGTATTTCTGCGTATTAAATCTTTTGCGGAATGTATTTCCAAATCAATTCCATGAATTTCAAGGATGCTTTTTTGAAAGGTCTTCGAACTCAAAAATGAATTTTTTTGTTCAAAAGCAAATTGCCCATAACTAAATCGGAAATCTGCGCGGCGGAATCTGAGTCATATGCTTCAGCGAGTAGGTAAAGGGACGGAAAGACGGGGATTAAATCCGCTCTTTTCGGGAGGATCCACTTAAATAATTGCCGGCATGAGATAAATAGGGATTCACCCTTACGTTTTTTCCGCAGGGCGTAGAATGCTTCCATTGTTATTTTTCGATTTTTTTGTCGGACACCATGAGCGTTCTTCTTTGCCTTGAAGTGTTCCTTGCCAATTTTCTCACCCGCGGAGCCGCCATTTTGTGCGCCTTCTGGCTGGTGACGCGCCCCTTCGCGCGCTTCGGAGACGTGATGCTCGCCGCTGCGAGCGGCTTTCTCCTCACCATGTCTTTCACGCACCTGCTCCCGGAAGCCTTTGAGGCCGACGGCGCCGACCCACATGCGCTCGGAATTGCGATGCTCGGGGTGGTGCTCCTCTTCATCATTGCGGGGTGCCTCCTGGGGGGCGGGCATGCGCACGAGGGCACCCGGGGAGAAGAGCGGAGCCTCCCTGCGCTTTTTGCCGCTGCGTCGCTCCACGGCTTCGTCGACGGCATTCTGATTGCGACTACATTCCTCGTGAGCGAATCGGCCGGGTGGCTTGCGGCGCTCGCCGTCCTCATGCATGAGCTGCCGCAGCAGGCGGGCTTCATGGTGATCCTCAGGAATGCCGGCAAGTCCTCCCGCGCGGCGCTCCTTTTCTGTTCCGGCATTGCGCTCTCGGCCGTGCTCGGCGGCTTTGCCGGGCTTGCCGCGATCGGAAGCTTCGAGGGGCTTCTTCCCTATGCGCTCGCGATGTCCTCGGCCTCCTTCGTCTACATCACGCTCTTTGCGCTTCTCCCGGAGGTCTTTGAAGGTTCTGACGGAAAGGGCGCCCGCGTGAAGCGGCTCCTTGCCGTGCTCGCCGGATGCGCGTTGTCGCTCCTTCTTTTAGGCGCCGCGCACGAGCATGAGCACGACCACGCGCCGATAGAGGGCTTTCATGCGCCGCATGAGGATGTCCGGCACGGGTGAAGCGTCTTGTTGTCCGGTGCTTCCATAAAGGAAGATTTCAGCCGCCACCCGCTACAATCTCGGGCAGCCCGCAGGAAAGAGGTGAGAGTCTTCCCTCACTGCGGAACCCATCTTTCTTCAATCAGCTGAGGGATAAATGACCGAAGCAGTCCAGAAGCCGGCAAGGCCGCCGGAAGAGCTTTCCTTTGAGGAGGCGCTTGCCGAGCTCGAGGCACTGACCTCGCAGATGGCATCAGGCACCGTGACGCTCGAAGAGAGCGTGAAGGGTTATGAAAGGGGCGCGAAGCTTCTTCTTCGCTGCCGCTCGGAACTCGCGCGCGCAAGAGAGGCGATTGAGCGCATCCGCGCCGAAAACCCGGGCGCGGCCGGGGGCGACTCGCCCTTCTGACCAGAAAGACCTCTAGTGAATGGAGACGAGAGACATGACGGCTCAAGCGGAAGAGAAACGGGCAACCGGCTTTGAGGCCTGGTCGCATGACCGGGCGAGACATTTCGAATGGGCGGCGGAATCGATGATGCCGCGCCCTGGCGCGGGGCCGAAGCGCCTCATCGGCGCCATGCGCTATGCCGTCCTCGGGGGCGGAAAGCGCATCCGGCCGCTTCTCTGCTACGCGGCGGGCGAAATCACCGGCGCGGATGAGGCCGTGCTCGATCGTGCGGCGCTTGCGCTTGAAATGATTCACAGCTACAGCCTCGTGCACGACGACATGCCGTCGATGGACAACGATACGCTGCGGCGCGGGCGCCCGACCTGCCACGTGCAGTACGGCGAGGCGCTCGCGATGCTTGCGGGCGATGCGCTCCAGGCGGAGGCCTTCTCCGTCATTTCCGTCCCTCAGGTTCCTGCGGAAATTGCCGCGCGCCTCACGCAGACGCTCTCGCGCGCCGCAGGCGTCTGGGGCATGTGCGGCGGACAGGCGCTTGACCTCGCAATGGTGGGCGAACATCCGGGCGAAGCCGAACTGCTGCGCATGCAGGCGATGAAGACGGGCGCGATGATTCTCGCCTCCGTGCTGATGGGCGCTCAGTCGGGAGGCTGGGAGAAGCTCGGCGACGGCGCAAAGGCGGGGCTCGTTCAGTACGCGCAGTCGCTCGGCGTTGCCTTCCAGGTGGTCGACGACATTCTCGACTGCACGCAGGATACGAAGACGCTCGGCAAAACGGCCGGAAAGGACGAAAAGGACGACAAGCCCACCTGGGTGTCGCTTCTTGGACTTGAGGGAGCCCGTGAGCGCGCGGAGGAGCTCGAAAATGAGGCGCTTCAGGCGCTGAGGCTCGTCGAGGCGGATCCGGAGGTGCCTGAATCGGCTGCCGACCGCCTCAGGGAAATCGCGCTCTACGTAGTAAACCGCACCCATTAAATCCAAATAAAACGCCAAAATAACTTATTTGCACCCTCAGGCCATCCAGCATGTTTTCAGGCACTTCGCATAAAGCCTCTTCGTCGGGAGAAATCGACTACAGCGCTCCCATGGACTATCCGCTTCTCGACGAAGTAACGGGCGTTGATGCGCTCAGAAAGCTTCCTGTGGAGGAACTCCCCGAGCTCGCGCGCGAGCTGCGGCACTTCATGGTGCGCTCTGTTGCGAAGACGGGCGGCCACCTCTCGAGTTCGCTCGGCGCCGTGGAGCTCGCGATTGCGCTCCATTACGTCTTCAATACTCCGTACGACCGCATCATCTGGGACGTGGGGCATCAGGCGTATGCACACAAGATCCTGACGGGGCGCAGAGAGGGCATGGCGAAGCTGAGGATGCTCAACGGCCTCTCCGGCTTCCCGAAGCGCTCCGAATCTCCGTTCGACGCTTTCGGCACGGCTCACAGCTCCACCTCCATATCCGCCGCGCTCGGCATGGCGGTGGCCGCTCACCTTGAAGGCGAAAACGACCGCTGGGCGATTGCCGTGATCGGCGACGGCGCCCTCACGGGCGGCATGGCGATTGAGGCCCTCAACGACGCAGGCGTCTGGAAGAAGGGTCTGAGGCTTCTCGTCATCGTGAACGACAACGACTGCTCGATTTCGCCCCCTGCCGGGGCGCTTTCGAAGCACCTCGCAAAAATCGTCTCGACGCGAGCCTTCAACAGCGCGCGCGAAATGAGCAAGCGCATGATGAAGCCGATTCCGCGCCTCTGGGAGGTTGCGAAGCTCGCCGAACGCCAGACGATCGGGTTCCTGAGCCCCCAGTCGGCGCTCTTTTCGGCTTTCGACATCAACTACTACGGCCCCGTGGACGGGCACGACGTTGAGAGCCTCGTGAGCGTGCTCAAAAACCTCCGCGAAATGGACAGGCCCCTCGTCCTCCATGTCGCGACGATGAAGGGCAAGGGCTACGGCCCTGCAGAGGCCGAACCCACCCTCTACCACGGCGTCTCTCCCTTTGATCCTGCGAAGGGCATCGTCAAGTCGAATATCCCCTCGAAGCCCACCTACACGCAGGTCTTCAGCCGCTGGATCTGCGACATGGCGGCGCACGACAAGCGCCTCTATGCCATTACGCCTGCTATGCGCGAGGGCTCGGGGCTCGTGGAATTCAACCGTCTTTACCCGGACCGCTACCGCGACGTTGCAATCGCCGAGCAGCATTCGGTGACCTATGCTGCGGGTCTCGCCTGCGGCGGCATGAAGCCTGTGCTCGCCATCTATTCGACGTTCCTTCAGCGCGGGCTTGATCAGCTCATCCACGACGTTGCGCTCCAGAACCTTCCGGTCATGTTTGCAATCGACCGCGGCGGCATTGTGGGTGCTGACGGCGCAACCCACCAGGGCGTCTTCGACATTGTCGAGTTGAGAAGCGTCCCCAACATGACCGTGATGACGCCTTCGGACGAACGCGAGACGAGGCTCATGCTCAACACCGCCTACTTCATGGAAACGCCCGCATCGGTGCGTTATCCGCGCGGAAAGGGTCCGGGCGTTGAGGCGGGAACGGATTTCGAAACCATTCCGATCGGCGTCTCGAAAACGCTCATGAAGGGCTCGAAGGCTGCCTTCCTCGGCTTCGGCTCCATGACGGGCGTTCTGAAGCCTGTGGCGGAGGCGCTCGGAGGGACCCTGATCGACATGCGCTTTGTGAAGCCCATCGATCGCGACGCCATCCTTGAAGCTGCCCGCACGCATGAGCTCATCGTGACGGCTGAGGAAGGCGCTCTGATGGGGGGCGCGGGCGACGCGGTGATGGAGGTGCTTGCCGACGCGGGCGTCGCGCTTCCGGTCATGCGCTTCGGCATCCCGGATGAATTCATCGAACAGGGAACGCAGAAGGAAATCTACGAACTTCTGGGGCTTACTCCGCAGGCGATTGAAGCGAAGGTGCGCGAACGCCTTGCGGAGATTGAGAGCAATAAAGCTCAGGCCTGATTTCCACTCTTTCCTTCAGTCTTTTCGCCCGGAAGTTCTCGATGGAGCGCTCCCGGGCGAAATGTTTTTTGGGCGCCCGAATGCCTTCCTATAATCCTCTGAATACTTCCCCTCAACCCGAGGGATTCATGTTGTGAGGTTTGAAATGATAAAAATCAAAGAAAATTATTCACTTGACGACCGCACAACCTTCGGGGTCCGGGCGACGGCAGAAGCCTGGACCGAGGCCGGAACGACGGGCGAAGTCATGGAAGCGGTGAAGGCCGCCAGGGAACGCGGCTGGCCGCTTCATATTCTCGGTGGCGGCTCGAACGTTATTCTGATGAGCCGCGTTCCCGGACTGGTCCTTCATCCGGTTTTTCACGGCATCCGCAGGGAAGCTGAAGAGAACGGCACGCTGATCGTTGCAGGCGCCTCTGAAGCGCTCGACAAGCTCGTCCGCACGTCGATTGAATGGGGCCTCGGCGGCCTTGAAAACCTCGCTGCCATCCCCGGTACGGTTGCGGGCGCCGTCGTTCAGAATGCCGGCGCCTACGGGCTCGAAATCGCCGAGCGCCTCGCCTGGTGCCGGGCTCTGGACACTGAAACGGGCGAGGAACGGGTCTTCACGACCGAAGAATGCGACTTCGGCTACCGCTCGAGCTTCTTTAAAACGGAAGCGGGAAAGCGCTTCATTATTCTCGAGGCGGCTTTCCGCCTGCCGGTTCGCTGGACACCGATGATCGCCTATAAGGAGCTCGCGCTCGCTTTTGGAGGAATGGCTCCTGATGCCGCAACGCCCGCAGCCGTTGAGGCAAAAGTCCGCAAAATCCGCGCGGCCAAGCTTCCTGACCCCAAGGAGACAGGGAGCGCCGGGTCCTTCTTCAAGAATCCGGTTGTTGCGAAACTGAAGGCGAGGGAGCTCATTACCCTTCATCCTTCGCTTGTTACCTATCCGCTCGCCGGCGGCCGCGCGAAGCTCGCAGCGGGCTGGCTTATCGACGCCGCGGGACTCAAGGGCTATGCCGAAGAGAAGGTCGGCATCTGGCCCAAACACGCCCTCATTCTCGTCAACCGGGGCGGCGCCGCGGGCGAGGATGTGCTCCGCTTCGCGCACGAGGTGAGAGATCGCGTCGAGCGGCGCTTCGGCGTTGAGCTCGAACCCGAACCCGTCATCATGGGCGCGGACTGGGACGATTGAGTCTCAGAAGCGTTTGTTTACGCTTTTTGCTTTTTCTTCGGGTTTCCACTTAATCTTGATCCCGTTCAAAGGCTAATCTCTCCGGGAGAATTCCACCCGGAGAGCCGCAGGAATGTTCTTCTGCGGCTCCTGACGGGTCATCCCAGTGAGAAGAGGCTAGTGAAATGGGTCACTCAGAAAAATCTGCGCTTAATTCGCTCGGCGGCTATTCCGTGAGGGAGGAAATCGCGAACGCCACGACGCATGGCATTGCAGTGCTTCTTTCCATTGCAGCGCTGGTGCTTCTGATCGTTTTTTCCGTGAGGGAAGACGCGGGGGCTCTGACCGTCGTGAGCTCGGTGATTTTCGGCGCCTCGATGATCATTCTCTATACGGTCTCGACCCTCTACCATGCGATTCCGAATCTGAGAGCGAAGCGCGTTCTCCAGGTGCTCGACCACAGCGCGATCTACATTCTGATCGCCGGTTCCTACACGCCCTTCTGCCTCATCACGCTCGGGAACACCACGGGGATCGTGCTCTGCTCCATCGTCTGGACGATCGCGCTTCTCGGCGCCATTCTTCAGCCCATTCTTCTCAAGGCCGCCGACTGGCTCAACTGCGTTCTTTATCTGGGCTTAGGCTGGTGCATCGTCTTCGTGATGAAGCCCCTGATTGAATCGCTCCCGACGGGGGGCCTCTGGCTTCTTGCGGCCGGCGGCGTCACGTATTCGCTCGGCGTCATCTTTTATCTCTGGGAGCGGTTGCCCTACAACCATGCAATCTGGCATGTGTTCGTGCTCGCGGGCACGACGCTTCAGTTCCTTGCCGTTCTCCTCTACGTGATTCCGGAAGCGCCAGGTATTGTCGCCTGACACTCAGGCGGCCTGCGGAAGGTTTCCAAACAATCCGGACAAACGAAAAACCCGGGCATTTCTGACCGGGCTTTCGGATCGACGCCTGTGTCGCTGCCTGAGGGAACAGCGCTTTCAGGAGTGCAGTATTTGCCTGACCTAAATTAGGCGGCGGCAGCCATCGCCTTGATTTCGGCGGAGAGGCGGCTCTTATGGCGGGCAGCAGCGTTGCCGTGGAGCACGTGCTTGCGGGTCATCTTGTCGATCACGGATTCAGCAGCCTTGAAGGCTTCGAGGGCAGCAGCCTTGTCGCCGGCAGCGACGAGCTTGCGCACCTTCTTGATGGCGGTGCGGTACTGGCTGCGCTGGGCGGCGAGATGCAGATTACGCGCAACGGTCTGACGGGCGCGCTTGCGAGCTTGCTTGGTATTGGCCATTTTTCTGTGGTTTCCTAAAAATCAGTCGACGATCTGGTGTACGTACGAGGGCCGTGTTTTCGGCCTTCAGAAAGTGCGTTTTCCCGGGGAAGAAGACGGAATTTCTGTTACGAAAAGCCATCAATCCTGTTGGGTAACCCCGAAAAGTCCTAGACTATACCACCTTTTCGGGCGGCGCACAGCGAGTTTCCGCCTGAAATCTTTTGCCTGCCCGCCGGATGATGCTCTTTCCTCCGGAAGTTTCCGCCAATAAGACGATACGCATGTCGCTCATCAAATCCGCCGCCACCATTTCAGGACTTACGCTTCTTTCGCGCATCACGGGCGTTGTGCGCGACATGCTGATTGCGCGCTACTTCGGCGCGACGGCTGAGACCGATGCCTTCTATGTGGCCTTCCGGCTCCCCAACATGCTGAGGCGCCTCTTTGCGGAAGGGGCTTTTCAGCAGGCGTTCGTGCCGATGCTCTCCGAAGTGAGGGAAAAGGAACCGGAGGAAGGCGAAAGGCGCTTCATCGACAACGTCTTTACGGTGCTCGCGCTTGCGGTCTTCGTCGTGAGCGTTCTCGGCGTCATCGCGGCGCCGCTTCTCGTCTGGGCGATTGCGGGCGGCATGAAGGGCGACCCGGAAGCCTTCACGCTTGCGACGGGGCTTACGCGCTTCATGTTCCCCTACATCGCATTCATGAGCCTCGTTGCTCTTGCTGCGGCAGTACTCAACACCCGGAAGAAGTTTGCGCTTCCCGCTGCAACGCCGATTCTCCTCAATATTTCCTTTATTCTCGCGACCGTTTTCCTCGCTGACTGCTTCTCCGAACCTATCTGGGCGCTTGCCGTCGCCGTGATCGGCGGGGGCGTGCTGCAGCTCGGCGCTCAGGTCTGGGGACTCTCGAGAATCGGCGTCCGCGTGCGTCCGAGAAACGTAAGGAAGGCGCTAACGGATGAAAACGTGCGGCGGGTTCTCACGCTGATGGCGCCGGCGCTCTTCGGGGTGGGTGTCGCCCAGCTTTCGATTCTCATCAATACCAACATCGCGTCGCATCTCGGGCAGGGCGCCGTGACATGGCTCAACTACGCCGACCGCCTCATGGAATTCCCAACGGCGCTCTTAGGCGTGGCACTGGGCACCGTGCTTCTCCCGGGGCTCTCGGCTGCCCATGCGAGAGGCGACGATGCTCGCTACAACGCACTCCTCGATCACGGCCTGAGGCTCGTTGCGCTGGTCGGCGTACCGGCGAGCATCGGCCTCTGGCTCACTGCGGATGCGCTCGTAAGCTTCCTCTTTCAGGGGAAGAGCTTTACGCCCGACGACGTGAGCCAGACCGCGCTCGCCGTCGTGGGTTATGCGGTCGGGCTGATTGGCCTCATCGGCCTCAAGATCATCGCCCCCGCTTTTTATGCGCGAAAGGACATCCGCACGCCCGTGAAGGCCGCCTTCATGTCGCTTGTCGTCGTGCAGCTCATCAACTGCGTCTCCGTTCCCTTCCTTTCGCATGCAGGGCTTGCGCTTTCCGTGGGGCTCGGAAGCGTCGTCAATGCGGGAACGCTTCTCGCCATCCTGAGGCGGCGCGGAATCTATTCGCCCTGCGCAGGGTGGCTTAAGGCCATTCTGCGGATTGCACTCGCCTCGCTTCTGATGGGTGGAGCCGTCTGGTGGGTTCAGCAGGGCGTCGACTGGACGGCGCTTCGCTGGACCTATCGCGCCGCGGGCGTTCTCGGCCTTGTGGCGGGGGCGGCAGTTCTCTACTTCGGAGCGCTTTACGCGCTCGGCTGGCGGGTGCGGGACATCCGGCCTGCCTGACGGCATGCGGCAGGGAAAGCCGCTTTCCTCCGGATTCTCCTGACGAGAAAGGCGCTGAGGAGAGCCTTCAGCGCCTTTTTCGCAATCCCGGCATTCGAAGCGGATGTCAAAGCGCTTCGAGATGCTCTCCGGTAACGTTTCGAAGAGGCATCAATTCGATTCCTCGACCTCTTCGTCGAGTTCCGCCATGGTGGCGAAGGGCATTTCCGAAGGCCAGGCGATGAGTTCGTCCTCCGTAAGCACGTTGAGGGCTTCGGGCCCGAGGTGCGCAGAGTTGACGGCATAGTTGAGCTTCGCATAGACGGAAACAAGGTCGCGGCGAAGAATTTCCGAGGCGGTTTCCTCGTCCATGTTTGCATCGAGCTTCCCGAGCGCATCCTGAAGGGTATCGGCGGCATCGAGCAGCGTGGCGTGGAGCCACTCCGGGTTGAGGTCTTCGGACATGTCTGAAATCTCCTTGAGCCAGTTGGGATGACAGGTAATCACATATTCCGCAATTGTAGGAGCTCCGGCTGAGAGCGGAAATGAGAAGCATCGTCTTCCCGGGTTTTGCCGGATATCGCCCGAAATGCGCGCTTAAGAATGCGCTCCTAGACTTTCGGGACAACATAAGAAGCCCGCTCCTCGCTCATGGTGAAGAGAAGCAAAGAGCGGCCACCCATGAGGAGCCTTCCCATGCCCAAGAGCAAAACCGCACCCCGTCGAGCGAAGAAGCTCGAAACCCGCCGCGCCACCAACGCGAGGAACGTTCAGCCGATGTCCTATGTCGAGATGCTCGACCGGTTGCGCGAGACGCTCAACGCCCGCTTTTATGAAGAGCAGGGCTTCCCGCACCTTGAGATCCTTGCGGCCAACTACAAGGGGCCCGTCACCACGGGCGACCTCTCCGACTACATGCAGCTGCAGCATTTCTTCATCGGCATGACCGTGGCGCTCGCCCATGCGGTGAGCTCGTCGAGCCGCATGACGATGGAACAGCGCGAGGACAGCTGCGCGGCCGTGGCTTATGCGATTGCGGCGACGCTTCTCGATCTGCGCGAAGATTTCCGCGACACCTCGGGCTGGATGGGCCGTCAGGCGCTCGACGCCGTGCGCGCCCGCTGGGGCATGGCGAAGATGTACCAGGCAGGCATCGAGGACGCGGCGCGTCAGATGGACGACAGGAGCCTTGCTTCCTACTTCGGCATGGATTTCGTGATGACGCTCCTCGACATGACGGGCGAGCTTGCTCAGAGGGGCAGCGACACCGTCATTTCCGTGACGACCTGCAAGGATGAGGTGATTACGGCCTTCACGAGCTATGCGACCGCCAATCAGGCGCTCGCCGGCTCCCGCCTCATTGACCTCGAGAAGATCTTTGCCGAAAACGCGGTGACGGAAGAGTTCCACAAGGACTATCCCAACTGGCGTCCTGAACCCGCCGATGCGCTCAATCCCGCGCTTCTCGGCTTCAACGCCCTTTCGGACGAAGATACGGCCTACCTTGAGAAGCTTCTTAAGGACCCGCACTTCCTTCACGACATGCGCGTTCTTTACGTGCGTACGCCTGCCGAGGAAATTCCTCAGGGCAAGCGCGAAGAGGTCGTCATGGGCTATGCGCTTCGCTACGGCCCCCGTTCGACGAAGGCCTTCGAGGCCGGCCGCGACCCGACGGAAGCTGAAATGGATCAGGACGCCGAGGTGATCAACCTTCTCGTCATGACGGTATTCCTTCAGGCCGACGCCATTACGGTAGCGGGCATCGACGATGATCCGAAGGGGGATGACGAGATCGACCGCGACTCGCACACCTATCAGGTGACGATGGATTCGCAGGTTCAGAAGGTGTTTGAAACCTGGAAGAACACGAAGCTCGTCCCGGGCGCTGCGCCCGTCCCTGAAGCCAAGGCCTGATGCCGGCCTGAACGCTCCAAAAGAAGAAAATGGCGGTCCTTCCGGAAAGAAAGGCCGCCATTCTTCTCTTCAGGATGCTGAGGCCGCTTTAATGCGGAGCGGACTCAGCGGCATCCTTTCCGATCGCTTCGATTTTCTCTGAAAGCTCGAGCCAGCGCATTTCAAGCGCCTCAACCTTAGGCGCAAGCTCGCCGTGTTCGCGAAGCGTTTCGGCGACCTTGTCCTGGTCGGCGCTGTTGTAGAACTCCGTGTCGGCCAACTGAGCGTCTAGCGCCTTGAGGCGGTCGCCCAGCTTCGTCATTTCCTTTTCCACTTTCTCGAGCTCGCGCTTCAAGGGCTTTCTCAGCTCGGCAATGCGCGCGCGCTCCTGCGCGGCAAGGCGCCTCGCCTCGCTCTTATTGATGCCGGGAGCCTCAGGACGGGCGGCGGCGCGCTCCGCCTTCGCCTCGGCCTGCGTCATGCGGCGATGTTCGAGAACGAGCTTCGCGTAGTCGTCAAGATCCCCTTCATAGGTTTCGCGCTTCCCGTCATGAATGAGCCAGAGTTCGTCCGTAACGGCGCGAAGGAGGTGGCGGTCGTGTGAGACGAGAAGAACCGAACCCTCGTAGGTCGAGAGCGCAATCGTGAGCGCCTCGCGGGTTTCCATGTCGAGGTGGTTGGTCGGTTCGTCAAGGATGAGAAGATTGGGCTTCTGCCACGCGATGAGTGCGAGCGCTAGGCGCGCCTTTTCGCCGCCCGACATCGGCCCCACGGGACTCGTCGCAAAGTCGCCCGAGAAGCGGTAGGTGCCGAGGAAGTCTCTCAGCTCCTGTTCGCGCGCTTCCGGAGCAATGTGGCGGAGCTGCTCGAGGGGCGTTTCGTCCATTCTCAGTTGATCGAGCTGATGCTGGGCAAAGTAGCCGATCTCAAGGCCCTGTCCGCGGCGGATTTCGCCCGCGATCGGCGGGAGGTCCCCGACGATCGTCTTGACAAGAGTGGATTTGCCCGCGCCGTTCACGCCGAGAATGCCGATGCGCTCGCCCGAGCGCACGCTGAAGGTGACGCCCCTCAGGATCGGATTCCCGTCGTAGCCGCAGGCGAGGCCTTCGGCGTCGACGAGATGATCGGGAAGGCGTTCGGGCTTCAGGAAATTGAAGCGCCACTCGCGCTTCGAGCGCACGGGTTCGACGGACTCGAGGCGCTCGAGCATCTTGATGCGCGACTGCGCCTGACGTGCTTTGCTTGCCTTGTAGCGGAAGCGCTCAATGTAGGCCGTGAGGTGCGCTGCCGTCGTTTCGAACGCCCGGCGTGCGGCATCCTGCTGGCGAAGCTTTTCAATCCGTTCGCGCTCAAACTGACTGTAGTTTCCGGCATAGCGGCAGATGGTGCCGTCCTCGACCGACCAGATGGTTTCAACGGAACGGTCGAGGAATTCACGGTCGTGCGAAATGATGACGACGGTCGATTCGACGCGCCTCAGCCAATTTTCGAGCCAGATGAGGGAGTCGATGTCGAGGTGGTTGGTCGGTTCGTCAAGAAGAAGCAGATCCGCGGGCCGCATGAGGGCGCGCGCGAGCGCGATGCGGTTTCTCCAGCCGCCCGAAAAGTCCCGGACCATGCGGCCGCAGTCGGACTCATGGAACCCGAGGCCCGACAGAATGGTCTTCGCCTGGGCGACTACCGCCCCTTCGTTCACTTCCGCGAGTTCGCTGTGCGCAGCGGCAAGCGCCATTTCGTCGCCTGACTTTTCCGCGAGCGCGAGATTTTCGCGCGCCTTCATGAGGGGCGCGTGTCCCGAGAGCACGTAGTCGATGCAGGAGACGTCCTCCACCTTGAAGCTCTGCGCAACGTGCGCAATGCGCTCCTTCGGCGGCGTTTCAATGTCGCCTTCCTCGGGGGAAAGTTCGCCAAGAATTGCCGCAAAGAGGGTCGACTTTCCGCAGCCGTTCGGGCCGACGAGGCCGATGCGCTCGCCCGGGCTCGCAATGAGGTTCGCTTTGGAATAAAGAACGCGCGTCCCGCGCATGAGCGCGAGATTGAGTAGTCGAAGCATCTTTGAAAGAGGACGAAAGGACGGTGAATCAAAAAAGAAGGATGGTCAGCCTGAGGGAGCCCGTCTTTAATTGCGGAAGTATTCGCGAAGGTCCTTCGCGTGCGCAAGGAAGACCTGATCGTCGCCGCCCGAAACCGAAAGCCAGGTGATCGGAAGATCAGGGAAGAGCGCTTCAACGGCTTCAAGACCGTCGCCCACTTCAACGATGAGAATGCCGTTTTCGGTGAGGTGATCGGCCGCTTCGCTCACGATGCGCTCAACCACATCCATGCCGTCCTCGCCCGCGGCAAGCGCGAGCGACGGTTCATGGCGGTATTCCTTGGGAAGCGCGTCCATTGAGCGGGTCGTAACGTAGGGCGGGTTCGAGATGATGACGTCGAACTTGCGGCCCTGGAGGTTTTCGTAGAGGTCGCCCTGAACAAGCTCGAGTTCGTCGTCGAGGTCATAGTCGCGGCGGTTGATTTTCGCGACTTCGAGCGCGTCGGCGGAAATGTCCGAGCCCGTCACGGCCGCGTGCGGGAAGCAACCCTTCGCGAGAATCGCGAGGCACCCGGACCCCGTGCAGAGGTCGAGCACGGAGCCGACGGCTTCCGGATCGGCCACCCACGGAGCGAGATCTTCCTCGAGAAGCTCTGCGATGTAGGAGCGCGGAATGAGGGCGCGCTCGTCAATGTAGAAGCGGTGGCCGGTGAGCCAGGCTTCCTTCAGAAGGTAGGCGGTCGGGGTTTTGTCGTGAACGCGGCGGTCGATGAGGTGCACGAGGCGAACGAGTTCATTGTGCGTGAGCGCGGCGTCGAGGAACATGTCGAAGCGCTCGAAGGGGAGCTTCAGCGCCCGGCAGATGAGGAAGGACGCATCTTCCGTGGATGTGGGCGAGCCGTGGCCGTAGCTGAGGTTCGCGTTTTCCATCTCTGTCACCGCCCAGCGGTAAAGGTCGCGGATGGTCTTGAGGTTATGAATGGGATCGTCAAGAAGCGGAGCAACTTCGTACATGTAGCGTCCTCGGAAATGCTGCTGTAAAAGGCCTGAATGCGGCGGAAAGCTCTCATCCGGCTGATGATTGCGCTGCGCCGCATTATAGAGAGAGGCCGGACGGCACTCCTAAAACTGAATGAAGTGCGCGAAAATACCGGATCCGTCGGCCGCATCTCCTTCAGGCCGCACTTTCCGGTTTTTCGTTTTAGTTCCCGCAAGAGGAGTCCCTTCAAGTTGCGCCTGCGCCAGATCAAAATAGCCGGCTTCAAGAGCTTTGCTGATCCGACCGTGATCGACATTCGCGAACCCTTCATCGTGATCGTGGGGCCGAATGGCTGCGGGAAGTCCAACATCATTGATGCCGTGCGCTGGGTTCTCGGCGAAGGTCGCGTGAGCGAACTGCGCGGGAAGGCCGCCTCCGAACTCATCTTTGCGGGCTCGACCGCGAGAAAGCCACTCGGGCGCGCGAGCGTTGAACTCGTGCTCGACAATTCCGACCATGCCGTGAAGGGCCCATGGGGGCAGTATGAGGAACTTTCGATCCGCCGCGTGGTGACGGGCGAGGGCCTTTCCGCCTACTACATCAACCACCAGCAGGTGAGAAGGCGCGACGTACAGGAAATCTTCCTCGGCACGGGGCTCGGCTCGAGAAGCTATGCGATCGTCTCGCAGCACATGATCGCTCGCTTTACGTCCGCGAAGCCTGAGGAGCTGAGAAACTACCTTGAGGAAGCCGCAGGCGTCTCGCTCTATAAGGAGCGCCGTCGGGAAACCGAGTCGCATCTGAAGGAAACACAGGAAAACCTCGAGCGTGCGGGGGATCTTCAGACCATGCGCGCCGAGGAAATTGAGCGCCTGAGAGGCGAGGCGGCAACTGCGGCCCGCTGGATTGAGCTCGACAAAAAGAAGACGGAATCCGAAGCCCTCTGGTATTTCCTTCAGTGCGAAGCCGCAAGAAATGAAGCCGATGCCGCGAAAGCGGATATCGTCCGCACGGAAAACGACATCGCGATGAAGCGCCGGGCGATTGAAGAGTGCGAAGGCGCTCAGGAAGCGCTCGTTGCCGACGAACGCCGGGCGGACGCCGAATATCAGCGGATCTCCAACGACTTCCAGAATGCCGAAAAGGAGCTTGCCCGGCTTGAGGGCGAGATGAGCCGCCTCGTCGAGCGCCGCAGAAAAGCGGAGCACGATCGCGAGGAGGCTCAGAAGCAGATTGCGCAGAAGGAAGAAGCGCTCAAAAATCTCGAGCGCGACAACGAGGAGCGCTCGGGCAGGATAGAAATGCTCGAAGAGGATCTCGCTGAGTTCGAGGCCGTGAACGAAGCGCGGCAGGAAGAACTTGACCGCGCTGAAGAGGCTGAGCGCGCGGCGAGAGAGGCTTCTGAAGCGGCCGGTCGCGTGCTTGCCGACGCCCGCACGGAGGAGCGCCTCAAGGAGCTTGAGCTCTCGCGCGAAAAGGAGCGCGTGCGGGAGCTCAAAGCCCGTCTGAAGCGCCTGGGCGACGAGGAAAAGAATGTCTCCCGTCCGGACCCTGAACGTCTCAAGGCGCTCACCGAAGAATTGAGCGGGCTTCAGGAGGAGTCCGAAGAGCTCGCCGCGATGATCGAGGAAGCGCTCGAGCGCGCCGAACTCTCGCGGGAACGCGCGACCGAGCGAAGCGAATTCTATTTCTCGCGCCTCTCAGAATTGAAGTCTCAGACCGCAAAGCTCCAGACGCTCGAGGAAGTCCAGAAGGAAGCCTTGAATGCCGATGCGCTCACGGAATGGCTTAAAAATGCTGGCATTGATGGTCTTCCTGAGCTTGCCGACGCGATTGAAGTGCCAGACGACCTCATAACGGCGCTCGAAGCCGTGCTCGAGCACAGAACCCGGGCATTCCTGCTGAGGGATCTGCGGTCTGCCGCCGATTTCGCCCGCCGGCGTCCCCCGGCGCGCCTTTCCTTTGCCGCCCCGGCAGCATCGGGCGGTGCAGAGAAGACCGGCGGCTGGGAGCTGGGAGGAAAGCCCGTAGAACTTCTCAGGTCGAAAATCGAAACCGCAAACCCGGCGGCGCGTGCCGCGATCGACGCCTGGTGTTCGGGCGCTGCGCTTGCGCCCGATCTGGCTGGAGCGCTTCGCGAGCGCGAGAAGATTCCGGCGGGGCATTTTTTCGTGACCCCTCTGGGCGACATTGTTACGAACGCCACAGTGACCTTCTGGGCAGCGGAGGATCCGAGGCTCGCGCTCCTGTCGCGCGGTCGCGAGATCAGGGAATTGAAAGCTCGGATCGATGATTTCGAGCTTCAAGTGGCTGAGGCCGACGACGAACGTCAGAAGGCTTCCGGAGACGAAGCTCGCGCCCGCCGCGAAGCCGAGTCGCTCCAGGTAAAGAAAACTGAAGCCGAGAGGCGCCTCTCGAAGCTCACGCTCGAAGAGCGCGATGCCCGCGCAGAGCTCGAAGCTGCTCAAAGGCGTGAAGCGGATCTCAAGCGCTCCCGCGAGGAACTCGAAACTGAGTTCGAGGAGGTTTCTGCGCGCTCTGAAACGGCGCTCCAACTCGCCGAGGAAGCCGCGGAGAAGCTTGACAACGCCGAGCGGGCGGCAGGCGAAGCCGCGGCCCGGCACGGGCGCACTCAGGACCGGCTGATTGAAATCCGGCGCGAGGAAACGGAAAACATCCATCGCGCCGCCATGAAGAAGCTCGAAATCAGCCAGGCGCAGGAGGCCCTCAGGACGGCTGAGCGCCGCGGAACGGAAATTCAGAGCGACATCGAGCGGGAGAAGGCTCGCCTCGAAGAGGCGCAGAAAAGCCTTGCCGAGGACGATCAGAATGTTCTTGAAAAAGGCGCTACGGAACTTCTCGAAAAGAGCGCTGAATTTGAGCGGGCTGCGGGCGACGCTCAGGGGCGGCTTCAGGAAGCGAAGCGCCGTACGGAGGAGAATCTTCGGCTTATGAAGACTCTCAATGCTGAGATACTGCCGCTCACTGAAAAAGCGGGGCTTCTGCGCGGAACGGCTGAGCAAAAGGCGACGCTCGTCGACCAGCTTTCCTCGCGCCTCGATGAGCTCGGCGTTGAAGCCGAAAAGCTTCGGCTCATCGCGATCGAGCGCGGCATGAAGGTGACGGCCGTCAGAAATGAAGTCTCGCGCCTCATGAACGAAATCGCAGCTTTGGGTCCCGTCAACCATGCGGCGCTCGCGCACCTTGAAGCCGCTGAAAACGCCTGGAAGCTCGCAGCCGCTCAGATGGACGATCTCGCTAAGGCGGTGGAGACCCTTGAGAACGCCATTCGCCGCATCGACATGGAAACGCGCGCTCGAATGAGGGAGACCTTTGAGAAGGTGAATGCCGGGTTCGACGAAACCTTCAGGCTTCTCTTCGGCGGCGGCGACGCCTCTCTCCAAATCGTGGGCGACGAAATCCTGACGGCCGGCGTGGCGATGTCCGCGCATCCTCCGGGAAAGCGCAACTCTACGCTCAATCAGCTTTCGAGCGGTGAGCAAACGCTCACTGCGATTGCGCTCATTTTTGCCATGTTCAGGCTCAACCCCGCGCCGTTCTGCCTTCTTGACGAAGTGGACGGGCCGCTCGACGAAGCAAATCAGGGGCGTCTCGCGAGGCTCTGCATTGCGCTCTCCGAGGCGACGCAGTTCCTCGTCATCTCGCATCACCGCTTCACGATGGAGCATGCTTCTTCGCTGATCGGCGTAACGATGAAGGAGCCCGGCGTGAGCCGCATCGTGAGCGTCGACGTGAAGGAAGCCGTTGAGATTGCAAAGGCCGATGCCGCGGCAAGGAAGAAGGCCGGCTGAGGAGTCGGTCCCGATGCCGGATCCGTCGCTGAAAGGGAAAAATCCTGCATGGGGATACCAGGCGGCAATTCTTGAGATGCGCATGCGGCGTGCGCAAGGTTTGCAAGGCTTCTCATTAAGATGAGGAACTATTTTTCTCTACTCGAATATGCCTCCGATCGGTAGAATGATCTGCCAAGTGCCGCTCTCCAAAAACAGGCGGCTTGTTTCTTTTCTTCCCTCGGGCTCACGTCATGCAATCGCTTGAGATCCTGATACCCATCATAGTTATTGCCGTCATTCTGGTCGCCCTGATTTTCTGGCGATCCAAGCGCGAGGAAAAACGCGCCCGGGAATCCGGCAGGAAGCTTCGCTCCGTGCAGACCGCGGACGCGCTTGCGGGGTCGGAACCGCGCGTGGAGCCTGATCTCATTGCTCAGGCGACGGAACGCGCGCGAAAGGCGGCGGATGGAGAGCTCAACAGCACCATCAAGGCCGATCCGACGCTGGGGCGGCTTCTCGACGAGAGCGAGATCCCGACCCCGACCGAAGAGCCTCCGATTTATGCCGAGCTTGAACGCGAGGAAGCTGAGGCAGCAAGGGCCGAGGAAGCGAAGAAGGAGAGTGCCGAGCAGTCTGCCGATCCGCGAAGCCGCGCCGTGCCGCCGGTGGATTCTGCTATCGAATGGATTCTCGACATTGCGCCCGTCGACGGGATGCAGTTTGCGCTCGGCGGCGTGAAGAGCCTGAAGCTCGAACTCGCGCGCCTCAATCTCCCGCTCCTCGTGCGCGTCTTCGCGCAGTCCTCGAAGGACGGCCTCTACTACGAAGCCGAGGAACTCCACTTCCCGGCGCGTCACGTCGTGGCCTCGATGGTGCTCGCCAACCGGGCCGCGAAGCTCGATGAAGTGGGCGCGTCGCGCTTTTATCAGGTGCTCGAGCAGTCGGCGGCGCAGAACAACGTCGTCATCCGCCGCGAGCTCGAACCTGGTCAGGCCGTGCTTCGTTCCGCAACGCTCAAGAACTTCATCAATTATTTCGACCGCAAGGTCGAGGTCGTCATTGCTCCGATCGATCCGGAGCGGCCCTTTGATCTTGAAGCAGTTTCGAAGGCGGCTCGAAAGGCAGGCTTTGAGTCGTCGAGCGGCTGCTGGGAGCTTCGCTTTGATCCGGCAGAACGCGATCCGGTGATCTCGCTTGCCTTCGGTCCTGAAGGCACGAATACGCTGGTTCTCACCTACGACCTGCCGCTCGGGAACCTCGCCCGCGGCGATCTGAAGCACTACTTCGCGCTCGCCAACCACCTCGCGGCGGAACTGAAGAGCCGCTGGAGCGACTGCTCCAAACACCCCGTTGATGCGGGCGGCGCCATGCTGATTGCTGAACAGGCCGAGGCGCACGGGAAGCTCATGACGGAAAACGGCGTGGAGCCCGGATCAAACCGCGCGCGGCTTCTCTTCTCACGCTGATTGAAGATTGCGAAGCGTCCGGCGGAGAGAATCCCCGGGCGCTCTTTTTTAAGATTTTTGCCTATCCATGACCTCTCTTTTTGACGAGACCGAAGAGGCGCCTCTTTCTGCGCCGAAGAAGACCCCGGCAGCTGCAAAAACGTCGGCGCCGGCCCCGGTTGAACCGCTTCCCTCCGACGCTGACCCCTTCGGCGCGAAGGCCGCAGCTGCCGCCGTGCCGCCCGAAAAGGCGCGTGAGCGCATGGCGGAGCTCGAGACGGAAATCGAACGCTGGAGCTACGAGTACTACGTCCTTGATGCGCCGAGCGTGCCCGACGCTGAGTACGACCGCGCCTGGAACGAACTCGCGGCGCTCGAGGCGCGCTTTCCGAAACTGAAGAGCTCGACGTCGCCTACGCTTCGCGTCGGGGGCGCCGTGCGCGAGGGCTTCAGGAAGGTTTCCCACAAGATTCCGATGCTCTCGATTCATACGGAAACGGACTTTTCGAGCGAAGGCGCGAAAGCCTTTGACGAGCGCGTTCGTCATGATCTCGGCCTCACCGAATCCGATCCTCCGGTTGAATACGACTGTGAACTCAAGTTTGACGGTCTCGCGCTCTCGCTTCGCTACGAGTCGGGCGCCTTCGTTTCAGCAGCCACCCGCGGCGACGGGTCCGTGGGAGAAGACGTTACCGAAAACGTCCGCACGATCCGCTCGATTCCTTTGAAGCTCACGGGGAAATATCCTCAGGTGCTTGAAGTCCGCGGCGAATGCATCATGCATAAGAAGGACTTTGAGGCGCTCAATGCCCGTCAGGAAGCGGAAGGCGAAAAGCTCTTCGCCAATCCGCGAAACGCCGCCGCCGGGTCGCTTCGACAGCTCGACAGCAGCATTACCGCGAAGCGCACGCTGCACTTTTACGCCTATTCACTGGGAGAATGTTCCGAACATTTCGCGGACACCCAGAGCGCGGTGCTCGATCGCTTTGAGTCGCTCGGATTCCCGGTCGCCAAAATGCGCCGCGTCGTGAAGGGCGCGGAGGCGCTTGCCCAATTCCACGAGGACGTCCTCCGGATGCGCGGGGACCTTCCCTTTGAAATCGACGGCGTCGTCTATAAGGTCAACAGCCTTGAACTCGAGGCCGAACTCGGCTTCATTGCGCGCGAACCCCGCTGGGCCTGCGCGCATAAATACCCGCCTGAGGAAGCCCTCACGCAGGTACTCGGAATCGACGTTCAGGTCGGCCGCACGGGGCGCCTCACGCCCGTCGCGCGCTTGGCGCCCGTTTATGTCGGTGGCGTCACGGTTTCGAACGCGACGCTTCACAACGAAGATCACGTCACCGAGGAGCTCGACCTGCGCGTCGGCGACACGGTGGTGGTTCGCCGTGCAGGCGACGTGATTCCGGAAATTCTCCGCGTCGTGAAGGAGCGTCGTCCGAAGGACGCAGTGCCCTTCCGCATGCCCGAGGTCTGCCCCGTCTGCGGGAGCGCCGTCATTCGGGACGAAGAGGAAAAGGACATGCGCTGCACCGGGGGACTCTTCTGTCCGGCGCAGATGAAGCTTTCGATCGTGCACTTTGCTTCACGCCGCGCGATGGGCATTGACGGGCTTGGCGAAAAGATCGTCGAAATGCTCGTTGACGAAAAGCTCGTTGCGACCCCGGCCGACATCTTTTCCTTAAAGGCCGAAGATCTGACGGCGCCCATTCAGGCTACGGTCGGGACGATGAAGTCCGTGAAGCGCATGGGGCCGAAGGCGGCGGAGAACCTTCTTGCAAGCATTGAGAAGGCTAAGTCGACGACGCTCGCGCGCTTCATCTTCGCGCTCGGCTGCCGCCATGTGGGCGAAGCCACGGCGCTTGCGCTCGCCAACCATTTCGGCACGCTTGACGCCCTTGAAAGTGCTGAGATCGACGCGCTCTTGGGCGTTCCCGATGTGGGCGAGGTGATTGCCGAAAGCATTCATGCGTTCTTCCGCGAACCTCACAACCGCACCGTCATCGAGGCGCTGATTCATGCGGGCGTTCACTGGCCGGCAGTGGAGAAGCGTTCAGGAGAAAGTCTCGTCGCCGGAAAGACCTTCGTCCTGACGGGAACGCTCCCGACCCTCACGCGCGATGAAGCGAGGGACCTTCTCACGGCTCAGGGCGCGCGCGTCTCGGGGTCCGTCAGCCGCCGCACGGATTACGTGGTGGCGGGGGCGGAGGCCGGGAGCAAGCTCGCGAAGGCTGAGGAGCTCGGCATTCGCGTGATCGACGAAGAGGAGTTGAGAAAGCTCCTCGCAGGCCAGTCCCTTTAATGGAGAAGGAAAAGCATGCTCGCACTCATCGGCGGAACCGGATTTGAAGAAGAAGGCATCATCACGGATGCCGAGGAAATTGAGATTGAAACCCCGTGGGGAAAGCCCGCAGCGCCCCTTGTGATCGGAAAGCTCGGCGGCGTGCCGCTCATATTCCTCAGACGCCACGGCGTGAAGCATGAGTTTGCGCCGCACGTGATTCCCTACCGCGCCAACATCTGGGCGCTCAAAGCCGCGGGCGCCAAGGGCATCATTGCCGTCGGCACCGTGGGCGGCATCGGGGAGGCGCTTTCAGCGGGCACCCTGATGGTTCCCGACCAGATCCTCGACTACACCTGGGGGCGCGAACACACGTATTTCGATTCGCCGGAAGCCGGCGTGAAGCATATCGACTTCACGTACCCCTTTGACGAGGGGATGTCCCAGGCGCTCATCCGCGCTGCCCGCAGGAGCGGACACGGCGTCGTCGAAGGCGGCGTCTACGCAACGACCCAGGGCCCGAGACTTGAGAGCGCAGCCGAAGTGCGCCGCTTCCAGCGGGACGGCGCCAATGTGATCGGCATGACGCTCTACCCCGAATGCGCGCTAGCCCGGGAGCTTGATCTCCCCTATGGGGCGCTTTGCGTGTCGGTGAATTCAGCGGCGGGTCTGAGAGAGTCGCACCGCAAGATTGAATTCGAGTCGCTGAGGGAAATCGTCGACCGGGGCGTGCGCGCTGCGGTGGATGTGGTGCGCGAGGCGCTTCGCGCGAACGCCGCGGAATAATCTCTGATTCGATTCGCTGGAGGCGCCCGGAAGATGGTGAGAGAAGTTCTCCGAATGGGAGACGCAAGACTCCTCGAGCACGCCCTTTCCGTGAGGGACTTCGGGAGTCCCAGGCTCCGTGCGCTCGTCGCCGATCTCTGGGATACCATGGCCGCAGACGGAGGCATCGGGATCGCGGCGCCCCAGATCGGCGTGAGCGAACGGGTGATCTGCTTCGGGCTCGAAGAGGGGTCGGGAGGAGCACGTGCCGGCGTGCCGAGGACGGTGCTCATCAATCCGACGGTTGAGCTTTTAGGCGACGAAACCGAAGAGGGCTGGGAAGGCTGCCTCTCGCTTCCCGGGCTCAAAGGCTTGGTGACGCGCGCGAAGCGCATCCGCTATACGGGCTATTCGCTCGAGGGGGAGCGCATTGAACGCGAGGCGGAGGGCTTTCATGCCAGCGTCGTGCAGCATGAGTTCGATCACCTCGAAGGCATCCTCTATCCCATGCGCGTCACCGACTGGACGAATTTCGGCTATACGGACGCGCTTTTCCCGAAACAAAAAGGCTGAAGCGGCGCGCCGGAAAGCGCTTCCAGCGCCGCTCTTCCCGCAGAACAACTCTGCTAAGCTTTTTTCTTCGGAATGCCTCATTTAGGCCGGCCGCACGCTTCGTCCCATTAAGCGTAATGAAATTTTCTTTTCCCCAACTGACTTTTCTCCTCGCGCTGGCACTTGGGGGTTTCCCCCTGGTGTCCGTCGAGGCTGATCCTGCGCCGACGGATGCGCTTTCGGGGGCGTCCTTCAATCTCGCCGACGTGAGAAGCATGATGTATCGGGATCTGGCGTCTGACGACGATGCCCGCGAGACGATCCAGGAGGAAGTGCGCCCGGGCGACTTTGTTTTTGCCTTTGAAGAAACGGGAAAGAACGAGGCGTACTTAAGAATCGTGCTGCCGCTTGCTGAGGCGCTTCGCATTGCTTTTCCGGAGCGCCGCGTGATTGTTCGCAGGATTCCCTCGCACGGCTTCGCGCAGACCGTGAAGGCTGAGCGCATTCCCTTCGTCATTTCCACCGCGGGCTCCATGGTTTCGCTGATTGACGACTCGGGCGCGATTCCGTTGGCCGTCAGAGAGCGGTCTCTCGGCGGCGACGCTGCCGCGCAGGCGGCTGGCGGTCTCCTCATTGTCGACGCGAAACGCAAGGAATTGGGAAGCCTTGCGAGCCTGAAGGACGCGAGGATCGCAGTGGAGAGCAGCCTCTCCTTCGGCCCCTGGCAGTGGCTCGCCGGCCGCCTCGTTTCCGAAGGAATCGATCTTAAAGGCTATTTCGCCTCTGCCGTCTGGCGTCCGCATGACGTTCCTGAAGTCTTCAACGCCGTGGCAACGGGCGGCGCCGACGCAGGTCTCGTGTCGCTCTGCACCTTTGAGACGCTCGTTGATACGGGCTTCATCGACAAGGATGCCTTCCGGCCGGCTGCCGTCCTCTCCGGGACTCCGGGCTCCTGCCGCTCGAGCACGCCCGTGCTCCCCGACTGGACGGTGGGATACCTCCCCGCAGCCGAGAGCGGCGCCGTGAGAAGAGTGGCCGCCGTGGCCTTCAGCATGCCCGACCAGGAAGGCTGGCGCTGGGGCACGCGCGTGGATTTGTCTCAGGTGCGAAGCCTCATGCAGGCGCTGCACTACGGGCCCTATGCCTATCTTGACGAGCAGACGGTTATCGGCTTTGCAAAGCGCCACAGCGAACTTCTTCTTATGGTGCTCGCGGTCTTCCTCTTTGTCGCTTTTCATGCGGTGCGCTCTCGCTACCTCGTGCGTGTCAGAACGCGGGACCTCGAGGCAGCGCTCGCGGAAAAGAACCGCATGGAGGAAGAGGCGAGAGTGTCGCGCGAGCGGCTTTCCGCAATCGAGCGCGTGGCACTGCTCTCCCTGATGAGCACCATGTTTGCGCATGAACTGAAGCAACCCTTGTCGTCCCTCTCGAACTACATCGGGGGCCTCAGAATCTGGAATTCTAGGAGGAGCGCGGTGCCCGCCGACAAGGCGCTCTCCGAAGAGGCTTTGAGCGCCATGGCGGAGGAAACGGGCCGGATCACGGCGATCGTCAACCGCGTGCGCGGCTACGCGAGGCAGAGCACCGAGCCACTGAAGCCCTGCGACTGGACGGCAGTCATTCGCCGAGCGATTCTGATTGTCGAGCGTCACGACGCAAGGCGCGTTCCGATTCTTACGGCGCCGGGCAGCTACCTGGCTGCGGATCCGGCGGACGACCGGGCGGCGATGGTGCTGGGCGACTCACTTGAACTTGAACTCCTCGTCCTCAACCTGATCCGCAATGCCGCCCATGCGGCAAGCGTGCGCCCGGACGGATTCGTGAGTGTGTCGCTCGCGAGAGAGGAAAAGAACTTTGTGCTCCATGTGACCGACAACGGGCCGAAGCTTTCCGAAGAAGGCTTCGCGCGCCTTACCGGCTACGGCGACTCCGTGAAACAGGAGGGGTTAGGCATAGGCCTCTCCATCTGCAGAGGCATTGCCGACCGCCATGGCGGGGTGCTTCGCTTTTATCAGCTTCCGCATGAAGGCATCTGCGCCGAAGCAGTGATTGAAGCTCTGGATGAGGCTGAGGACCCTGACGCCCGAAAGGAGAATAGTGATGACTGAGAATAAGGATGCCCTCGTTCGGATCGTCGACGACGATGCGGAACAATTGAAGAGCCTCGCCTTTCTGCTTCGCATGGGAGGCTTTGAGGTGATGACCTATCAGAGCGCGCAGTCCTTTCTCGAGATGGATGATCCGAGAAAGCCGGGCTGCCTCCTTCTTGACCACCGCATGCCTGGCATGACCGGGATGGAGCTTCAGGCGGAGCTCGTTGAACGCGGAAGCCTCCTTCCCGTGATCTTTCTATCTGCGCACGGCGACATCCCGATGGCAATGCAGGCCGTGCACCGGGGCGCCATGGATTTCCTCGTGAAGCCCGCGGCTCCGGACGTGCTGATTGCCTCCGTTGAAAAAGCGGTGAAGAAGAGTTTTGAAGACCTCGCGGCCGACGCGGGTCAGGCGGATCTTGCCGAAAAAGCGGCGACGCTTACTGATCGCGAACTCGAAGTGGCGCGCCTCGTCGCCCTGGGGCTTCTCAACAAGCAGATCGGAGACAAGCTCGGGATTTCGCTTCCCACCGTGAAGCTCCATCGCGGCAATGCTGCAAAGAAGCTCGGCGTCCGTTCAGCGGTTGCGATGGCCAAGGCCCTTGAGTCTGCCGGACTCCTTCCTGACGGAGGCCGTTGAGATGGCTTATTTGCGCCGCAGATCCGCGCTTCAGGGATTAGGCTTCCTCGCGCTCTCCGGACTTTGCCCGAAGATGCTCCGGGCGGAATCCATTCCCGCGGAACAATCCTGGGACGTGATTGCTGTCGGTGCCGGCGCCGCAGGCTTCGCCGCGGCAATTGCCGCAAGGGAAGCAGGCGCGAGGAAGGTGCTTCTCATTGAAAAAATGGCGCTGGCGGGCGGCCACATGCTCGTGAGTTCCGGGATGCTTAATGCCCTTGACCCGGAAGGTCAGAGGCGCATGGGGAGAACGGACTCGGCCGAGCAGTTCTTCCGCGATACGTTTGAAGGCGGGGGCGGAATCGGAAATCCAGAGCTCATCGAACGCATGGTGAAGGAGAGCCCCGGCGTCATCGCGTGGCTCAAGTCGATCGGGGTGGAGTTCGACCCGAAGCTTTATGAAGCCTATTCCGGGGTATTCCCCCGGGCGCACAAAACCACGCGCGCGAGAAGCGGGCTCGCTTATACGCAGAGGCTTCTTGCCCGCGCCCGGGCGCTTGGGGTTGAGATTCGCTACCGCACGAGCGCTCAAAGCATTGCGCTCGATGCCGCGGGCCGGGTTGCGGGACTCGTTGTGCAGACTCCCGACGGAAAAAATGAGACGCTTTCCGCACTCGGAGTTGTGCTCGCCACCGGCGGGTTCGGCGCCAATCTGTCCCTGCGCTCCATCTGGGCGCCCGATATTCCGGTTGATCTCGGCACTACCTACAGTCCGGGCCGCATGAATGAGGATCCGGCAACGGGGGACGGCATCCGGATGACGCTCTCCGCGGGAGGCGCGGTCACCGGCATGGAATACGTTCTTGCCATTCCTTTCTGGGGCGGGCGCATGCTCGACTATCCCGGTGCGGAAATCTTCCTCACGACGGACGGCATGCGCTTCACCGACGAAACGGCTGCCTGGGATACGGTGTTTTCCGATCTGATCGCAACCGGCGCTACCGAATTTTGGGTCGTTACCGACAGCAGAAGCGTGAAGGGCGCAACCTTTGCGACAAAGATGCAGCAGGGTCTCGCCGACAGCGCGGAAACGCTCGAAGAGCTCGCCCGCAAAATGGGCGTTCCTTTAAAGCGCCTCGAACGCACCTTCAGACTCTACAACGAAGCGGCAAGGAACGATATGGATCCGGAATTCGGCCGCACGCGGTTCCTGCAGGATCTCTCAAAGCCCCCGTATTACTTCGGCCGCGAACGCTTTGAAGTGCACTACACCTGCGGCGGGATTGCCGTTCTCCCCGATGCCCGCGTGAGAAAGGGGAGCGAATTTTCATCCGAGGCGATTCCTGGGCTCTATGCGGCCGGCGAAACCACGGGGGGCCTTCACGGCAAATTCCGCTTGGGCGGAAGCGGCCTTCTCGACGCCTTCGTCTTCGGGCGCATTGCCGGGAAGAATGCCGCTCTTCATGCGCTTCGGGACCAGGCGAAGCCTCTCTGATCCTCCTACTTCTTTTTCCCTTCCTAGTTCAAACATGTTTCTCGATCGACGCATCATCATTTTCGACCTTGACGGCACGCTTATCGACTCCCTCGGCGTCTGGAGCCAGGTCGACCAGGAGCTTCTGAAGCGCCTCACTGACGGTCGGGTGCAGATTTCCGAGGACGAGGCCGGACACCTCAGAATGAGCGCCATGAAGAAGTACGGCGAAGGGTCGGATGCGTACCTCAAGTACATGGCGGACATGAAGGCCATGTTTGGACTTCCCGGGACGCCCGAGGAAATCCACCGCCAGCGCTACGAGCTCGCTCAGGAGTTTCTCCGGACGCGCGTCGACTATCGCCCCGGGGCGCCGGAGGTGCTGAAGGATCTGAAGCGCGCCGGGAAGACCCTCGCCATCGCCACCACCACGCGCCGCAGAAACATCGACACCTATTCAAAGGACAATCAGAAGCTCCGGGCCGCCGCACCTTTCTCCGACTATTTCGATCTCATCATCACGCGCGACGACGTGGCGCACGTGAAGCCTGATCCGGAAGCGTTTCTGAAAATCCTCGACCACTTTTCCGCCCGCCCCGAAGAATGCCTCATGGTGGAGGATGCGCTCCCGGGCATTCTGGGCGCAAAGGCTGCGGGCATTGATTCCGTCGTGATTGCGGAGCGCCACTCGGAGACGGCGGCGGATCTTCTTCGCAAGAATGCGCTCGCTTACTTCGCAAGCCATCAGGACATTCTGAAGGCAATTGAGGAAGAGTCGGATTTGGTACACAGGTGAGGAGCGGCAAGCAAGAGGAGAAACACTCAGGGAATGCGGGGAGCTTGCCCGAACGCAAGAAACAATCAAAGCGGAGCTTCCAGGGTGCTTTTATCAAAAGATTTTCAAGGAAAACAGAATTACTACGAATAGAATCAAAAGTGAGCGGTGACATAGTCGTAGCGGCCGCCTGTCCCCCTAGGTTCAAGCGAGCCCCTCGCGATTCTCGAGCCTCCTCCCGCGAGGATTCCGGTTCCCGGCCCGAGAGGTGCATTCTCCTCCGACTTCACTGCCTTTCCCGCAGAGGGCGCAACATTTATCCCCCTCCAGTCGCCTCTGCGGGCTTTTTTGTGGGAGATGCGTGTCTCTCCGTATGCCAAAGCATCGAACGAGGCTGTGCGGAGGATGCGGCCCGATGTCGGTTGCGATCCGATTAAGGAAAAGTAATAAAATAATATATATGACTTCATAAGCCTAGTGTACAATGTGTTCCGAGAATGGAGCGCATCATGAAAGCCGTGCAGGAAGTCACAATTCCCCTAAAAAATTTGGCTCTTCGGAAATTACCGGGCAAACGATACCTATAGGGAAGTAGCTCCATCCCATAACTGAGTTTCCCGAATC
>CAKQON010000012.1 GCA_934255515.1 uncultured Sutterella sp. | reverse complement strand
AACACTCCTCAGTAATCGCTTTAAAGTTTCTACTTCTTTAGTAGAGGTTGCCCGCTAATTTCCGAAGAACCAAAAAAATCCCCCGGTCTTCGGCAAGAACGGGGGATTTTTCAATGCTGGTCCGACAGGAGATTACTTCTTCTGGTCCTTATCGAAGCGGACCGGGATGAAGATGCGGCCTCCATCGCGCTGTACGAGGAGAAGCACCTTGTCCTCGCGGCAGGCCTTCTGAAGATCTTCAGCGCTCTTTACCAGCTTGCCGTTGGCGCTCACGATGATGTCGCCAGGAGCGAGGCCGACTGAAGAGGCGAACTTGCCCACCTTGGTGATGAGAAGCCCCGTCGTGTCGGCCTCACGGCTTTCCTCATCCGTGAGGATGCGGCCTTCAATGCCGAGACGGTGTCCGTTTTCTTTGGCTGCGCCGCCGGCAGACTGATCCGAATTGGGATTGGTGCCGATGGTGATGGAGAGCTTTTGCTCCTTCTTGTCGCGGATCACCGTAAGCTCAGCCTTGGTGCCCGGGCGAACAGAAGAAACGAGCATCGGAAGAGACACGGAAGACGTAATCTTCCTGCCGTTGAATTCCGTAATGACGTCGCCAGCCTTGAGTCCGGCCTTCTCTGCAGGGCTGCCCTTTTCGACCTTCGTCACCAGAGCGCCTTCAGGCGCCTTGAGCGCAAAGGAATCGGCCAGTTCTTGGGTTATCTGCTGGATGTAGACGCCAACGTAGCCGCGGGTGACACGGCCGTCCTTCACGAGCTGATCCTTGATCTGCATGGCAAGATCGATCGGAATGGCAAAGGAGAGACCCATGAAGCCGCCGGAAGTCGAGAAGATCTGCGAATTGATGCCGACCACCTCGCCCGCCATATTGAAGAGCGGGCCGCCCGAATTGCCCGGGTTAACGGCAACGTCGGTCTGAATAAAGGGAACGTACTGATCTGTAGGCAGATTCCGCGAAAGCGCAGAGACGATGCCGGCGGTCACCGTATTGTCGAGTCCAAAGGGGCTGCCGATGGCTGCCACCCATTCGCCGACCTTAAGCTTCTGGGAATCGCCGATCTTGAGAACAGGCAGATTCTTGGCGTCAATCTTGACGATGGCGATGTCGGTCTGCTTGTCGGTGCCGAGCACTTTGCCGGTGAATTCGCGCTTGTCGGTGAGACGAACGACAATGCGGTCCGCCCCTTCAACAACATGCGCATTCGTCATGATGAGGCCGTCATCGGAAATGATGAAGCCCGACCCGGTGCCGCGCTGCTCGGGAATTTCCTCTTCACCGCCGCCGAAAGGCATGGGGAAGCCGAAGCGGCGGAAGATGTCCGCATGACGTTCATCCATTCCGGGAATGCCGAAAGGCACAGAAACCGTACGGGCATTCTTAATGATGGAAATGTTGACGACGCCGGGGCCGTTGTCTTCAACCAGCTTGACGAAATTGGGAAGCTGAGTAACGGACTGGGCAGTCTGCTGCTCGGAGTCTGCCGCGCTGGCAGAAAGCGGGGCGGCAAGGATCAGCGCTGCGCTGAGAGCAGCAACAAGCGTGGTCTTAGTGAACGACTTCATGAAAAAGGCTCCTCTTAGCCTGATGCCGGGTGCATCGACCGGTTCTCTATGTTTCTAATAGCAAAAACTCTACCTGAGGGAGTGAAATCCTTCAGAAACGCTAGAGTAAAGCGTGTTTTGGTCCGGTTAAATTTGTAACAGAAGAGATGAAGAGGATCGCCTTCAGATGCGGCTGGACGGTACTGCGGCAGTGTGGTGAGATGAGGCGCCGAGCGGAGGGAAGGAAAGCTTGAAGATGGTTCCTCGTCCATCAAGACCGTCCTCAATCTCAACAGTGCCGTGATGAATGTCGACAATGCGCTTCACGATGGCGAGGCCCAGGCCCGTACCGGATGTTTTGGTGCCGAGCGCGCGGTAGAAGCGGTCGAAAACGCGGCTGCGTTCTTCAGGTGCAATGCCCGGACCGTTGTCGCAGACGCGTAGCACGGAGAGACCGTGTTCGGTGGAGGACGTGATTTCAATGCGTCCGCCTTCAGGCGTGTAGCGGATTGCGTTGTCCGTTAGGTTGGTGACCATCAGACGAATGGCATCCTCCATGCCGTCAAGCATGGCTGGGCGGGCATCTTCCGTAATTTCAATATTCTTCTGGGCCGCAATTGGAGCCATGTCGTCCCGCACGCTTTTGACCAGTTCAGCGAGATTAATGGTCGTCATCGGCTTTTTGGACGCATCCGGATCCAGGCGGGCAATGGTAAGAAGCTGCTGCACCAGGCGTGTTGCCCGGTTAATCCCTTCGTTGAGGCGGGAGAAGCATTTCTGCTGCGCTTCAGGCGTTTTTGCTCTTTGAGCCAGCTGAACCTGGAGCTTCAGCGCCGTAAGAGGCGTGCGCAGTTCATGCGCAGCATCGGACGCAAATCGCTGCTGAGCTGAGAGGCTGTCTGCGAGGCGCCGCAGGAGATCGTTGATGGCGTTTACAAGACTTGCGAGTTCTGCCGGGAGCCCCTTGGTAGAGAGCGGTTCAAGGGATGTCGGCGAACGGCGCGCTACGGATCGTGCGGTTTTTTCGAGTGGTGCAAGGCCGCTTCCGACAACAATCCAAACTGCGATGGCGATGAAGGGCAGAAGCAGGCAAAGCGGCTGAAGGATGCGGAAGGCAGCTGTGGCGGCGAGTGATGTGCGCACCTCCAGATCCTGCCCTGCGGTAATGACCAGCGGGCCGACGGCGACGGAATAAGTCCGCCAGGTTTTCCCCTCAACCTTGACCAGGCCGAAGCCGGGCCCCTCGGGGAGCGGCATGGCGGGAGCCCCCTCCCGTTGCCAGAGACTGTTGTGCGCAGAATCGTAGACCTGCACGATGACGCGGTAGCTCGGCGCATCACCGATGATGGTCAGGTGCTCGGGCTCCTTGGTAGGCATGCTGTGCCGTACGGAGTCGCCGAGCGACTCCGCGGTTTCGCGCAGATGGGAGTCCAGGAATTCATTGAACTCCGCCTGCGCGGAGAAAAAAGTGGCGGTGGCTGTCGTGAATCCGGCAGCCAGAAGCGCCAGAAGCAGCGTAAAAAGGAGCTTCCTGCGAATGGAGGTCATGCTTGGCCCTTTGTGTCAGGCAATTAGGTTTCAAGCAGATAGCCTACGCCGCGGACAGTTTTGATGGCGCTGTCGGAAAGCTTCTTGCGCAGGTGGTGGATGTGCACTTCAATGGCGTTCGATCCTACCGTGTTGTCCCAGTTGTAGAGCTTTTCCTCGAGCTGGGAACGGCTCCAGACAACGCCCTGTCGTTCAGCAAGCGCAAAGAGAAGCGCATATTCCTTCGACGAGAGAATGACGGGTTCCCCGCGATAGGTCACCTCGCGCGTGTGAGGCGAAATCCGGAGTTCGCCGCGCTCTAGGATCGGGTCTGCACGGCCTGCGGAACGCCTCAGCAGCGCGCGGATGCGCGCTGAAAGCTCATCAAGATCGTAGGGTTTGATAAGGTAGTCGTCGGCGCCCATATCAAGGCCGCGGATGCGGTCGTCAACCGTGTCCCGGGCGGTTGTGACGAGAACAGGCGTCGCGTTGCGCTTGGCGCGCATTTCCTTGAGAACCTGCAGGCCATCCTTGCCGGGAAGGCCGAGGTCAAGTATGACGAGTGAAAACTCTGTCGTATTAAGAGCTAAAAGCGCGGAGTTGCCGTCCCGGACCCAGTCAACGGCATGGCCTTCGCATTCAAGGCCGGCAACGACGCTTTCGCCGATCATGTCGTCATCTTCAACGAGGAGAATTCTCATGTAAACGGTATCTCAGAATCAGGCGCTCAAGCACTATGCGCCACGTTTCAGCAACGAGAAGCGCAAGCACAATGAGGCCGGTAAGTATGGGATAGGCGGATTCGCGGCCCCAGCCGCCGAAATATACGGCAAGGCCGAAGTAGGCGATGAAGGCGCCTACAAGGGCTCCAAGGCAGGAACCTGCGGCAAGTGCTCCGAAAAAGCGAAGACTTGGAACGCAGTCGGCAGCGGCTCGGCGCGCTAGATCCAATCGAAAAAGGTGAATCGATTGTAACGCGATGCATGAAAACAGCGAAAAGCCTCCGGCAGGCATTTTTTCGGTTTCTGCATTTTGACGGCGAAGAATTGCATAGATGCCGGCGTCGCGCAGAAAGCCGCCGGCAGCGGCGCATATTCCGAGGAGTTCGGGGCTCGATGCAAACACCCAGGAAAAACCGCCGGCGAGCAGAGCGCCCCATCCGGGAGACAAAAGTGCAGCGGCAAAAACCGCCGCCGGAGACCAATCTGAGAGTGCAGCTACCATAATATTGAGACTCGGGAAGAGAGCTTCCCGCAGATCAAATAGGAAGAAGAAGCATGCCAGAGAAGCGCTATGCCCGTCGCGACCCGAACGAGATAGTGGATATCGAACACCGCGACCGGCTCGAGGATTATGTTGAGCCGGCATCCGGAACGGTCACTGTTGCCCACATTGTTTACGGCCTCCACAGCATTTCCATACTGACGGGACTTCTTACGGCAGGACTTTCCATAGCCGGAGCTTTTGTTTTTTCCGGCCCCTCCATCCTTGCCGTCATCATCAACTATATCTTCCGCTCCGACGCCCGCGGGACGTTCGTGGCCTCGCACTTCTCCTGGCAGATCCGCACGTTCTGGTATGCGTTTCTCTGGATGATTCTCATCTACATCATTTCGATGCCGCTCGCTTTTGTCGGCATTGGATTCTTTACGCTGATCGGCGGCCTGCTGGTGCTTGGCATCTGGGTTGCCTACCGAATCCTTTACGGCTGGAAGCGGCTCGTGCGGCGCGAACCGATGCCGATGAGCTGATGCCGGGGGAATTCGAGGCTCGATGAAGAGCAGTAACGCTATACTGAAAAATTCCCTCGCAATTTTCTTAAGGAGTGAGTTTTCATGGCTCTCGGAGCAATGGTCTACAAGGCGCAGCTTTCCATCTCGAATCTGGATCGAGGATGGTATGGGCAGCCTGTGCTCACGATTGCCCGACACCCTTCGGAAACAGAAAAACGTCTTATGCTGCGCGTCCTCGCTTGGTGCGTGCGCGCCGGAGAACATCTTGAATTCGGCCGCGGCCTTTCTTCTGATGGCGAACCCGCGCTTTGGGAGACGGACGATACCGGAGCCATTATTGAATGGGTGGAGCTCGGTGCGCCAGACGTACGGACCGTGCGCAAGGCGGCGGGTAAAAGCGAGCATGTACTCGTCCTCGCATATGATGAGGCGCGGACAAAACCCTGGTGGGAATCCGTGAAGGGAGAGCTTTCGAAAATCGACAAGCTGACGGTTATTTTTATTCCTGATTCTGAGGCTGACGCGCTTGCCGTGATGGCGTTGCGAAGCATGAAGTTTGCCGTCACCATCCAGGACAGCGTGATCTGGGTAAACAGCGACACTGCGGATGTGCAGATCAATCCGGAATATCTCAAGCGCGAAACCCAGCGCTGGACCTGACGGACCCCCAATAAACGAAAACCCGTTTCTTCATTGAGAAGAAGCGGGTTTTCGCGTTTAGAGCATTGCGAAAAGGTTTGCTTTCAGCGCTGGTTGATGAGGCTTTCCGACATCCGCGCAAAGGCTCCTTCCAGACGAAGCCGCAGGGCTGGATCGGCGACTGCCTCGTTGAGCGCCATGCGCATCACGCGCATCCATTCCTGCATGAGCGCCCGGTCGATCGGAATGGCGCGGTGCGATTCCCTCAGCATAGGCAGTCCGTGACGCTCCTGATAGAGCGCAGGTCCGCCAAGCCAGCCCGAAAGAAATTCGCGCATGCGGCTGTCGTAGCGTTTGATGCCCTCAGGAGTATAAAGCGCTCTCAGTTGCCCGAAGGAAGGATTGTCTCTCAGTATGCGCACATATGAAGCGACAAGCCTTGCAATGCCGTCCTCGCCGCCAATGGCGGCGTAAAGAGAGGACTGTTCTGGCATGGTCAGTGGAGAAAAACGGCCGCACCGAAGCCGAGCAACAGAGCCCAGCCGACGAGCGGCGAAAAAATACGGCGAATAAGCGGATGGCGCGGCACAAAGCCGAAACCATAGACCCAGAGAATGCTCATGCCGATGAGCATGCCGACCAAAAAGCCGTGAGGAACGCCGGCTGCATCATGAGCAATCGCTCGCGGATAAAGAATGACGAGCGCGGCACATGCAAGCGCGGCGAGAAGCGAAAGAACCCTCAGAAAAGAAGAACTGCTTTTCCTTTCGCCGCTGCTTCCGTGAATGCGCTCCAGAGGCTTTTCAAGATCAGTCGTCATTGCGCGATGCGTAGCTTTCAAGCGTTGCCGCAAGGAGAACTGCGCAGGAAAGACCTGCAATCCAGTAGAAATAAGACATGGTGTTGAGCTCCAGATGAACGATCCGGCTTCAATCCCGGACTGCCTCTTCCCGGAGACAGTTCGGAATTGAAGACTCAGCTGTTCAATTAATAAAGGGAGTGCGTGTTCTTTTCGATGTACGAAGCATTGAGCTTGCCGCTCATCACGCGATAGGCCCAGGACGTGTAGAAAACCACGATAGGCAGGAAGATGAGCGTGACGAAAAGCATGATCTCAAGCGTGAGCTGAGAGCTCGTGCAGTCCCAGATGGTGAGGCCGGCATTGAACATCGTCGAGGACGGCATCACGAAGGGGAACATCGAAATAAGCGGCGTAAGGACGATGCCGAGAATCGCTGCGGAAGAGCAGAAGATCGCCGGCCAGATGCGGCCCTTCTTCACGAGTACCGAACCCAGAAGCGCGCCGGCAATGCCGAGCACGGGGACGACCCAGAGAAGCGGCAGGGCGCTGTAGTTGGCAAACCAGGCGCCGGCCTGAACTTCAACCGTCTTCGCAAGCGGATTCGCCGGACCGGCAGGATCAAGACCGGCGGTTGCGACATACCCGTCAATTCCCATGTAGACCCAGATGCCGCCCAGCACAAAGAGCACGGCCGTGAGGATGCCGGCAATGCCGGAAACCTTGACGGCGCGGTCATGGAGATCGCCTTCCGTACGAAGCGCCAGGTAGTTGGCGCCGTGGAAGACAACCATCAGAAGCGCGAGCACGCCGCAGAGCAGTCCGAACGGATTGAGAAGGCCGAAGAAGCTCCCCGTATAAATCGGGCGCATCGTTGCATCAATCTCAAAGGGCACGCCCTGAAGGAGATTGCCGAACGCAACGCCGCAGATCACCGGAGGAACGGCCGATCCGATAAAGAGGAGCCAGTCCCAGGTAGTGCGCCAGCGGGTGGCCGCCACCTTGCTGCGGTAGTCGAAGGCGAGCGGGCGGAACATGAGCGCAGCGAGGATGACGAGCATCGCCCAGTAGAAGCCCGAAAAAGCCACGGCGTACATCATCGGCCAGGCAGCGAACATGGCGCCGCCGCCCGTGATGAGCCACACCTGATTGCCGTCCCAGTGCGGAGCGACGGAATTGATCATCACGCGGCGCTCATTGTCGTTCTTGCCGAGGAACGGCAGCAGCGAGCCGACGCCCATGTCATGGCCGTCCATCACTGCAAAGCCCGTGAGGAGCACGCCGATGAAGAGCCACCAGATGACTTTCAGAATTTCATAATCGATCATTTTGTCAATGCTCCCGGGTTACTTCTGCTCGAAGTGATAGCGGCCGGTGCCGAGCGAGCTCGGACCCTTGCGGCTGAAGCGGATCATCAGCCACATTTCGGCGATGAGCATGAGCGTATAGAGAATGACGAAGCCGAGGATCGAACCGATCAGGTCGCCCGTGGAGAGGGACGAAACAGAGAGGTGCGTCGGCAGGATGTTGTAAATGGTCCAGGGCTGACGGCCGTATTCGGCGACGAACCAGCCTGCTTCACAGGCGATCCAGGGCAGCGGGAGCGCAAGGAGCGTAAGGCGCAGGTAGAGCGGCTGATTCTGGAGGGTCTTCTTCATGGAGAAGACAAGGCCGAGCACGAAGATGAGCGCCATGCCGAGGCCGCAGCTGATCATCAGCCTGAAGCTCCAGAACATCGGCGCAACCTGCGGCGTCGTATCCTGAGCGGCCTGCTTGATCATTTCAGGCGTGGCCTGCGTGACGTCTTCGGTATAGCGCTTCAGAAGAAGGCCGAAGCCGAGGTCGGGCTGGAGCGCCTTGAATTCAGCGCGCAGAGCTTCATTCTTCGGATCCTTGCGGAGCGCTTCCAGAGTGGCAACGGCTTTCTGGCCGTTCTTGATGCGCTCTTCAGCCTGGGCTTCAAGCTGCTTGATGCCCGGAATCTCCGTAGACAGCGACCGCGTGCCCATCAGGCCGAATACCCAGGGAATGCTGATTTCCATGGCGTTTTTCTGTTCGGCTTCATTGGGGATCGCAAAAAGCGTGAGCGGCGCCGGAGCCTCGTGGGTGTCCCAGGTGGCTTCCATGGCGGCAATCTTGGTGGGCTGGTCGCGCGTCACGAGGAAGCCCGATTCGTCGCCCATGTGGATCGTCAGAATGCTCGAGACGATGCCGAAAGCAGCGGCAAGGCGGAAGGACGAAGCGGCGAATTTGACGTCCTGGCGCTTGAGGAGGTAGTAGGCGGAAACGGCCATCACGAACATGGCGCCCGTCATGTAGCCGCCGGCAACCGTGTGGACGAACTTGGCCTGAGCCCATTCGCTCGTGAAGACGGCCCAGAAATTGGTCATCTCCATGCGCATGGTTTCAAAATTGAATTCCGCGCCGGTCGGATACATCATCCAGCCGTTGGCGACAAGAATCCAGAGCGCCGAGAGGTTGGAGCCGAGCGCCATCATGATCGTGGCAAAAAGGTGCTTGCCTTTCGACAGGCGGTCCCAGCCGAAGAAGAAAAGGCCGATGAAGGTCGACTCAAGGAAGAAGGCCATCAGGCCTTCAATGGCGAGCGGTGCGCCGAAAATATCGCCTACATAGTGAGAGTAGTAGGCCCAGTTCGTGCCGAACTGGAATTCCATCGTAATGCCGGTGGCGACGCCGAGGGCGAAGTTGATGCCGAAGAGCTTGCCCCAGAAGCGGGTCATGTCCTTGTACATCTGTTTGCCCGTGAGGACATACGTCACTTCCATGACCACCAGCAGGAACGAAAGTCCGAGCGTAAGCGGCACAAAAATGAAGTGGTACATCGCGGTCAGCGCAAACTGCAGGCGTGACAGGTCAACAAGATCAGTTGAGATCACTTGAGACTCCTGATGTGGTTTTGAGAGTTGTTAGCGGGGTTCCGAGGTGGCCGCCGGAGCGCCAAGAAGCGCATCCCCCATCTTCTGCGGCGTGACGTCAGTCCGGTGTTCAGGACTGAAAAACAGGTACCAAAGACAGAAAATAAGGAAGAGCTTGACCGCGACGACCAGAATGATTTCGGCGAGAAGTCCGGGACGCCGGCGGCGGTCTGTGGTGTTGTCCATCAGTTGCTCCGATTGATTTCGCAGAAGGCGGCTTTTTCGTGCCTACATCTTAATGAGCGCGTTGGGAGAATTCCCATATCTGACGCCTTCCGTTTACGGCTTGACGGTGTTAAATGGAACTGTCAGACTGCCAAAATTACAGTTTGGCGGACTTTGGCAGTTCGATATGGCAGTAAGTGCAGAATTTCAGGGCATTCTTGATGCGCTTGAGGATCCAAGGCTCCTCGTAAGATCGGATTACACCGTGGCTTATGCGAATCGTGCTTTCCGTCAAAAATTCGGCATCGATGATTTTGAGGGGCGGAAATGTCATGAGCTGGTTTTTCATGACCTCAACCCCTGCGGAAGCTGCGGACGCATTTGTCCGATGGATAAATCCGTTTTTTCCCGGCAGGTTGAGCGTGCGCTCGAAAGGGAACTTGTGCCCGGGGGCGAACGCTTCCTCGAACTGGAATCGGTGCCTGTCGCTGCCGCAGATGGAAGTCCTGTTTACTTTATGGAGCGCATCCGCATCCGTGATGATGCGCAGAATGCGGCCCTTCGCGAGGGTATTGTTGCCCGCAGTCCGGCAACAAGGCGCGTGCTCAACGCCATTGCCCGTGTGGCTACCTTGAACGTGCCGGTGCTTTTTTGCGGCCCCGGAGGATGCGGCAAGCAAAGCTTCACGCGCTTTTTGCATGAGAATTCACGACGTGCTGTGAATGCGCTCGTGAAGCTCGACTGCACCGCGCTTACGGATGAGCGATTTGAGGACGAGCTTCTCGGCAGGTCGGCAAAGTTTGGCGGATCGAGGACGGGCGGCCTCGCCTCCCGTCCGGGCGGGACGCTTTATTTTGATGAAATATCTGCGCTTAGCCCGGGGCTTCAGCGGCGTCTCCTGACGCTGCTGGAATCCGGCTTCGTGCGTGAAGCCGGAAGCGCGCAGAGCGTTGCGCTCGACTGGCGCGTTGTCTGTTCGACCAATGCAGAGGATCCGGACAGGCTGGTGGCGTCGGGCGCGCTTCGGGAAGATTTGTGGCTGAGGCTCTGCGTGGCGCGCATTGATGTGCCGCCACTCAAAGATCGGCGCGAAGACATCGGAGAGCTCGCGGAGCTCATCCTGCGCCGTACGGGAGACGGTGAATCCGCGGAAATATCCTCTGAAGTTCTGGCGCTGCTTCTCAAGCGCAGCTGGCCGGGTAATATTCGCGAGCTTGAATGTGCGCTCATGCGTGCGCAGCTTCTTGCGGGCGGGAGGAGAATTCGTCCTGCTGATCTGGAAGCCCCGCGCTATTCGGAGCTTTCCGCAGAGGATGTCTGCGGCGATACGCTTTTAGAGGAAGAGTCGCGCTGGCAGGGAACCCGGGCAGGACTTGCCCGTCGAATGGGGCTATCCGAGCGCACGCTTTACCGCAGACTTCAGGAAGCCAGAGAGCTACAGCAGAAAAAGGAGAAAGGAACAAAATGACCGCGTCGATGAGACCCGAGGAGCGGCTTTTCTTTCGGCTTACCGAAGGAGAGGAGCGCATTGGCATCTCGAGAGGCGAGGCGGCAATTGCTGCTGCGCTTGCACGGGCAGGAAAAACTGCCCGAGGACTGCTCATCCTCGTGCACGGAGCGGCTTCCAACGCTTCGCGCTGGGAGGAATTCGTAGAAAAAACGAGGCTCAGGGACAACTGGGATATTCTGCGCTTCGACCTCCGGGGGCATGGGGCGAGTCCCTCGCGTACTGCCGGAACGCTCGAAGCGCATGCCTGCGACATTGCGGCTCTCATGGATCTCCTCGGACGCAGGCGCGCGGTAATTCTCGGCCATAGCCTGGGCGCCGCAGTGGCCATGAATTTTGCTGCGAAGTATCCCGAACGCGTTGAGGGGCTGATTCTCCTCGATCCGCTGCTCTCAAATTGTCTGACTCCGAAGGCAATTGAAATGCGAAGGAAGCGCTGGATGCCGGCTCTTCTTGAAAAAATCGGCATTGTTTCCCGGGAGCTTCATCTGCAGCGCCGTCTGCCGCCCTACAACCTTCGCACGGGCGACGAGGCTGCGCGGCTCAAGATTGCCGAAGGCGGCGCAGCGCTGGAAGCCTTTGTGAAGGAGTATTCCTCGCCCTGGCGCGATCTCGGGCATATCCACATGGCGGACTACGGACGGGATTTGCTTGAGGTCGGTCGTCCGAGTCCGGAGCTTTCCAGGATTAAGGCGCCGGTGCTCATCATCGGGGCTTCCTCCGGGAGGTACACGGATCCTGAGGCGATGCGACGCGAAGCCGGGGCGCTTACTGACGGAGAGTTTGTGCTGCTCAAATGCCGTCACTGGCCGGTAACGGAATGTCTTCAGGACCTGATTGCGGTCGTTGAGGACTGGATGCAGCGTCATTTCTGAGGGACAAAGAAAAAGCCGCCGAGATTTCCCCGAGCGGCTTTTTCTAATGCGCAAGTGCCGATTTTCGGTTACTTGGCGGCCGGTTCGCCCGCCGGAGCATCGCCGGCGCCTTCCTCATCGTGATTGACGACGATGCGCACGATGGGAGGCGCAACAGCGGCGTCTTCCTCGCGAATGCCCCAGACCTCCAGAAGCTCGCTCTGAGACGGCATCTCGCTTGCCGGTCTTGCACGGCGAAGCTTGAGCGAATTGCGGACGACGGTTTCCACAACATCGAGCGGCAGGCAGTTCAGATCCTTGAACTCGATTGAGCGATGCTCGGTATCGAGTCCCTTCCAGCGTTCCTCATTGCCGGCAGCGGCGTCTTTTTCTGCGTAATAGAGGATGAGAGACTTCTCATGAGACTTGACGGCAAAAATCGGTCCGTCAAGCTCATAGAAGGCAAGACCGAAGCGCATGCTTTCACGCACGCCTCGGGCGGAGCGTCGGATCATGCTGCAGACTCTGGCCATTGCAACGCGGCGATCGTTGGGCAGACTCTGGAGATAGCCTCCCACCGTGGTGGCTGCAGGTACCATGACTACTTTTCCCCCTAATAAAAATATAGGCTTCGGGCTCCCAAAGAGAGCTCGCAAGCCGCAAGAAAATAGATTTTAGCAAACCGGACGGGGGCTTTCCCGACTCAGACAGTCAGGTTTTTGTTTCTCAGCGGTAAAACACATAGCGTGCGCGAAACGGCACCCGGAGATACTGACCTCTTTGCGAGGCTGTGCATGTGACGAGCGGCATGCCTCCGGAAGGCTGTCGGCGGGCGATGTAGCGAACGCCTTCGAGGATCCCGCGGCCTTCGGACTGGGTGGAAAAAACGGCTGTGCGCAGATCCCGGGGAGAGATCTGTTCCCCCTGGCTGATGATTTTCGCGTGAATCGTGGAGCCGTCGCGGGCAGTAATGCCGAAGTTCGGCTGCAGTACTGCCTGGCGCTGCCCGGCGTCATTCAGAAGCTCTCCTTCCGTTTGTACGAAATTCCAGAAAAAGCCTTCTGAATCATAGGAACATTGGAATACCATCCGTCCGCGGGCTTCCCATGAATAGACGGCTGTAGCGTCCTTCAGCGGATCGGGGGTGAACTGAATGGTGGTGCAGCTCGCGAGGAGAAGGATCGCGAACAGGGCGGAAAGGGCGCGCATAAGGGTGCTTGAGAGTAGGAAGGTGATGCACGAAAGTCTAGCGGCAGCATCCTTAATGTGCCGCTCCGTGAAATGTGTCCTTCGGAAAAAGCCTCGCGTAACCTTCGTTAATCTTGCTAGAGTGGAACTCTAGAAAACAATTTCAAAGAACCCGCTCTGTCGGAAGCTTCTAGACCCGGCATCGCTGACTGTATTTTTCAGGCGGCGCGACAGCTTCGGACAGAGCCAACCCGGCCGGACCCTCGGTTGCGTCAGCCCTTTCGTCATGCCTTCAAAGAGAGGCAGAGAACGGGCTGCAAAACCTCGGACGGGGCATAGAGAAGCGCCTCCGGCAGAAAGATTTCTGCCGGAGACTTCGGCATAGCTTCGTCCGCGCGTTCGGCCTCTTTTCCGCAAAGAGGGATCCGAAGTGTTTCAGATTCGTATACATGGCCGCGGGGGCCAGGGCGTTGTGACGGCAGCAGAAATGCTTGCGCTCGCGGGCTTCATGGAAGGACATAAGGCACAGGCTTTCCCAAGCTTTGGTTCTGAACGAACCGGGGCTCCGGTGGTCGCTTTTGCACGCCTTTCTCCGACCGAAATCCGCCTGCGAGAACCCGTGCTTGAACCCGATGTCGTTTTGATCCAGGACCGCACGCTTCTTGAAAGCGTTCCTGTTTTTGCAGGACTCAGGCCCGATGGCTTCGTTCTGGTGAATTCGAGTCAGACGCCTGAAGCGCTTGGTCTCGGCGACCTGAAGCGCAGGCTTCCGGAGGGACACGTCATGTGCGTGCCGGCTACGAAGTTCGCGCTTGCAGCGCTCGGCAGGCCGCTTCCCGGGGCGGGAATGCTTGCCGGGTTCGCGGCAATGACGTCGATGATGCAGCTCAAAAGCGTTGCGGACGCGTACGCAGTCAAGTTTGCCAGCCGGATTGCTGAGGCGAATGCCGAGATTGCCCGTCAGGCATATGAATACGTAATTGCCCAGAAGGAGACGAACCATGCTTAAGCAGCTCGAAGGCAGCCAGGGCGTAGCGCAGGCGGTCGCGCTTTGCAGGCCTGACGTGGTGTGCGCCTACCCGATTTCTCCTCAGACCCACATTGTTGAAAATCTTGGTCTCCTTTGCCGCAAAGGGGTGCTTGCCGACTGCGAGTACATCAATGTGGAAAGCGAGTTCGCTGCGATGTCTGTGGCAATCGGCGCCTCGGTGGCGGGCGGCCGCGCCTATACGGCAACGGCCAGCCAGGGTCTTCTTTATATGGCGGAGGCCGTCTACAACGCGGGCGGGCTTGGGCTTCCCGTGGTGATGACAGTAGCCAACCGCACGATCGGCGCTCCGATCAATATCTGGAACGATCACTCAGACTCCATGAGCCAGCGCGACTGCGGCTGGATTCAGCTTTTTGCTGAAAATAATCAGGAAGCGTGCGATCTCCACATCCAGGCCTTCCGCATTGCCGAGGAAATGTCCATCCCCGTCATGGTTTGCATGGATGGGTTCGTGCTCACGCACGCGTTTGAGGAAATGGACATTCCGGATCAGGCGTCTGTCGATGCTTTCCTGCCGCCCTACCGGCCTCGCCAGCAGCTCGATCCTGATCATCCCTATTCCATCGGGGCAATGGTCGGCCCCGAAGCATTCACCGAGGTCCGCTGGCTCGCAGACCGTCGGATGCAGGAAGCCATTCCTGTGATTGAGAAAACACAGGCGCTTTTCCACGAAATCTTCGGCCGCAATTCCGGCGGGCTTCTCTCGACCTACCGCATGGAAGATGCTGAAGCCGCCGTGCTGGTAATGGGCGCGCTTGCCGGGACCGTCAAGGATGCGGTGGATGAAATGCGCGAAGACGGAGCGAGAATCGGCGTCATCGTTCTTAAGAGCTTCCGCCCCTTCCCCTTCAAGGCATTGAGGGAGGCGCTGAAGTCTCTGCGCAGCGTGGTGGTGATGGAGCGCATGGTGAGCGCAGGCGGCGCAGGTGCAGTTTCGCTTGAGGTCATGAAGGCGCTCAGGGGACTCCCGGTTCGTCAGAGCACGCTGATTGCTGGGCTCGGCGGGCGCGCCGTCACGCGTCAGGCTTTGAAGCCCTACTTTGCCCGGGCGCTTGCCGGAACGCTCGAAGAAGAGGAAATCTTCCTTGATCTTGACGAGGAGCTCGTTCGCCGGCAGATGGAGCGCGAAAAAGCTTCGCGCCATATCGGCCCTGTTGCCGAAGCCCTCAACCGTCATGTCAATGAACGCAAACTTGCCCGGGGCGAGGAGATCTGAACATGTCTCAGTCGGAAATTCATTTCTATCAGACCGGCACGTTCACGGCCGGCAATCGGCTGCTCGGGCCTGAATCGAGATCCGTGCAGTCTTCCATGGAGCGTTTTAATTCCCTCACTTCGGGGCACCGCGCCTGTCAGGGTTGCGGCGAAGCGCTTGGCGCCCGCTATGCCGTGGATGCGGCAATGCGGGCTACGGGAGGCAGACTGGCTGCGGCAAATGCCACCGGGTGCTTGGAAGTCTTTTCAACGCCCTATCCGGAAACGAGCTGGCAGCTTCCCTGGTTCCATTCTCTTTTCGGCAATACGGCCGCAGTCGCCACCGGCATGGCCGCCGCATTCCGGGCCCGGGCCAAAAAGGAAGGAACGGAGCCTACGCGGGTCATTGCCATGGGCGGCGACGGCGGCACGACCGATATCGGCTTCGGCTGCCTTTCGGGCATGTTTGAGCGTAATGACGATGTGCTCTATATCTGCTACGACAACGAGGCCTATATGAATACCGGCGTGCAGCGTTCGTCTGCAACGCCGCCGGCGGCAAGAACGGCCACTACGCAGATTGCCGGGAGCGAACCGGGCAATCAGTGGGGGCAGGGCAAGGACGTGCCGCTCATCGCCATGGCGCACGGCATTCCGTATGTCGCAACCGCGACGGTAGCGGACCTTCGGGATCTGGAGCGCAAGGTTGAAAAGGCGATGAGCATGCACGGCGCACGCTACATCCACATTTTTGTCCCTTGCCCGCTCGGCTGGGGCACCGCTTCCGGAAAGACCATCGAGGTTGCGCGTCTTGCGCAGGAAACCGGCATTTTCCCGGTTTTTGAAGCCGAGTACGGGGAAGTGACGAGTTCCTACAAAATTCGCCGACGCCAGCCGGTGGAAGCGTATCTGAAGCTGCAGAAGCGCTTTGCGCATCTTTTCGGCAAGAAAGGAGACCCGGCGGTTGTCGCCCGCATCCAGGAGCTTGCGGACCGCAATATTGAAAAATTCAACCTCATGGCCGGGGACGACGGCCGCGAGGTTCAGATTCCCGTCGCCGCGCAGGCTGAAGAGCGCAGCCAGCAGATCTGAAGGCGGAGGATAAAAATGACCCAAGAAAAACCGTTTGCGATTACCCTCGACGTCGGATCGTCGCTCGCCAACCGGACCGGCTCCTGGCGTACGCTGAGACCCGTTTACGTGAATCGCCTTCCGCCCTGCAATGCCAAGTGCCCTGCCGGGGAAAAGTGCCGCGACTGGCTCTTTCTTGCGCAAAGCGGAGATTATGAAGGCGCCTGGAAAGAGATTGTTGAAGACAATCCTTTCCCCGCAGTCATGGGACGCGTCTGCTACCACACCTGTCAGACGGCGTGCAATCGAGGCGATCTCGATGAGCCGGTCGGCATCAATGCCGTGGAGCGTTTTTTAGGCGACCATGCGCTCAGGCTCGGCTGGAAGCTTCCTCAGCCTGCTGAGGCAAACGGAAAGCGCATCCTGGTTGTCGGTGCCGGACCGGCTGGCCTTTCCGCGGCTTATCACCTCCGCCGCATGGGTTATGCCGTTCATGTTGTGGAGAGTGCGGAAACTGCCGGCGGCATGATGCGCTACGGCATTCCAAAGTATCGTCTTCCGCGGGAGGTGCTTGACGCAGAAATCGCGCGCATTGAGGCTCTGGGCGTCGAATTCGAGTTCGGCCGCGAGGTTTCTGATCTGGCTGCTGAAATGAAGGCGGGCGGCTATGCCGCAGCGTTCATCGGCGCCGGAGCGTCTCTTGCGCATCGCGCCTACATCCCTGCCGGCGATGCCGCGCACATCATGGATGCCGTGAGTCTTCTCAGATCTGTGGAGTCGTCTTCGCCCGGCGAAGAACCGCTCCTCGGGCGCCGGGTCGTGGTCTATGGCGGCGGCAATACGGCGATTGACGTGGCGCGCACCGCAAAAAGGCTGGGGTCGGAACCGATCGTTGTTTACCGTCGTACGCGCGAGCGTGCGCCGGCGCATGCTTTTGAAATTGAAGAGGCGCTTGAAGAAGGCGTTTCGATGAAGTGGCTTTCCACGATTTCCGAAGCGGAACGCGGAACGATCCGCATCGAAAAGATGAAGCTCGACGAATCGGGCTATCCGCAGCCGACGGGAGAGTACGAAACCATTGAAGCCGACAGTCTGGTTCTTGCCCTGGGGCAGGAAACCAATCTCTCCTTCCTTTCCGCTCTTCCTGATCTGAAGGTGGAAAAAGGATCGGTTGTGGTCGATGAGCGCATGATGACAAGCGTTCCGGGTATTTTTGCCGGCGGCGATGTGGTGCCGGGCGATCGCAACGTAACGGTGGCGATCGGTCACGGCAAGCGCGCGGCAAAGGCGATGGATGCCTGGCTCAGGGGCGAGATGCCCGGCGAGAAGGCGCCGGCGGATCCGGCGACCTTTGAAAAGCTTAATACCTGGTATTACGCGGATGCGCCGCAGAAGATCCGTCCTCAGCTCGACATCGTGCGGCGCCAGACGACCTTTGAAGAGGTGCTCGAAGGCCTGACCGAAGAGAACGCACTTTTTGAAGCCCGCCGCTGCATGTCCTGCGGCAACTGCTTTGAATGCGACAACTGCTACGGGGTCTGCCCGGACAATGCGGTGGTAAAGCTCGGACCCGGCAGGAAGTTCCGCTTCAATTACGACTACTGCAAGGGCTGCGGGATATGCGCCAATGAATGTCCGTGCGGCGCTATTGAAATGGTGCGCGAGGATATCTGAGTTACGGAAGCGGCATAAGGTTTCCTATACTCAGAGTACGCCCCGGCGTTCGGGATTGAATCCGGCGCCGGGGCGCATTTATCTCTCCTTCGGGACGCCTGAAATGACTGAGCCGCAAACCGTTCCTCAAAATCGTTCGCTTTACCGGGAATTCAAGCTTGTTTTCATTCTGATCACGATTTGCGTGACTCTGGCTGCAATCCCTGCGGTTGTGCTGACTGAGCTCTCTACCGGTTCGGGCGGCGCCATCAACGTGTCGGGGAGCCTGCGCATGATGAGCTACAAGCTCACGGTTGCCGTCAGCAATCCCTATGAAACGCATGAAGAGCGTGAGGCCAATACGCGAAGAGCAGTAGAGGAATTCTGGGAGCGCCTTACGAGACCCGGACTTCTTTCGAGCGTGCCGAACGACCCTGCTGATCCGATACGGGGCATGTACAACATCGTGGCCGAGCGGTTTTCGTCTGAGATTCGTCCGCTCGCCCTGAAAGGCATTGACGATGAAGCTGCGCGGCAGCGCTTCATGAGAAAAATCGGCGGCTTTGTCGACGATGTCGACGTTTTCGTATTCGCCCTCGAGGAGCGTCTTTCCGGCTTGATGGGATGGCTTAAGGCGATACTGGTTTTAACGCTTCTCGGAGCGCTCGCCGTGACTTTCGGCCTGCTGCGCGTGATGAAGTCCCGCATCTTCTCTCCGCTTGAGGAATTGGAGGCGGCGGCGAAAGCGGTGCGTGAAGGGAGTTTTGATGTGCGCTCGACAGCGGCTGAACACAATTCAGAGATCGGGCGATTCGCGCGCGGCTTCAATTTCATGGTGAGCGAGCTTGATCGGCTCTACGGTTCTCTGGAAGCAGAGGTTGCGAAAAAAACGGCGGACCTGAATAGACGCAATCAGGGACTTCAGTTTCTCGCTCAAGCTTCTGAGCAGCTTCTTGTCGACGGGCCGAAATTGCCCGAAGCCGTCGAGAAGGTGCTTGAGGGCGCCGCACAGCTCACGGGCGCCAATGGCGCAGCCTTCTGCGTAAGCGCCGACCCGCAGAAGACATGGGACGACGGAAAATCCTGGCGCTTTGCTGAAACGCCGGGCGACAGCCAGGGGCGGGAAGGCCATCTGCTCAATATTCCGGCAATCGGAGTCCGGGAGGAAACGCTCGGCATGCTGAAGATCTGGTTCCCGGAGGAGCCTTCGGCCTGGCAGAGCAACTTCCTCGGCATGACGGCGGCCCTCATCGGCCGGGCAGTGGATGCGTCGCTGAGGACGATGGATGAGAGGCGCCTCGCAGTGCTTGAGGAACGCTCCACCATCGCGCGCGAGCTTCATGACTCGATCGCTCAGTCGCTTTCCTTCTCCAAGATTCAGCTTCTAAGGCTGAAGCGAGCCATTGAGGCGGATCCGACGGGGGATGCCGCCCGTGAGGTTCTCATTGAGCTTGATGAAGGCATTTCCACGGCATATCGGCAGCTGCGCGAGGTTCTGACGGCATTCCGCCTGCAGCTCCAGGGGACGGGCTTCGGCGACGCAGTGAATGCCGCCGTAGACGCCTTCAGAAACCGAACCGGCATGCCGGTGTCGCTTACCAACACGCTTCTGGGGGTGGAAATTTCTACCAACGATCAGGTGCACTTCATTCAAATTCTTCGCGAGGCGCTCTCCAATATTGAAAAGCATGCCAGGGCAACGCAGGCGGCTGTGCGCATCGAAACCGCCGGTGCCGGCGGATGCATTCTCACCGTGACGGATAACGGCGTTGGGATTCCAGAGCATGCGGAAAAAGCACGGCACTTTGGTCTCGGCATCATGAAGGAGCGTGCGGAAGCGCTGGGCGCTGCGATTGAAGTGGCCCGCAGGCCCGAGGGCGGTACGGTCGTGCGCGTCGAAAAGAAGCCTGTAATGAATCCGCAGACGGCGAAATGAGGTGCTGACGGAAAGATTTCTGAAGAGTGCAATATCGGATTTGTCCTGAAAGAGAGGGCTGCGCAATGGCGCATAGAATCTACGGTTGGAGACTGAGCAGGATCGGCGAAGGCGCTGTTTACAATTGGTTTTCGCCGATGCAAGGGCTTTCATGCTCTGAATGTGTCTCTCTCAGGCTTAAGGAATACGTTTTATGAACGCGCCAGAATCAAAAACCGCCGCAGCAGACAAGCACACCGTGCTGGTGGTTGACGACCACCCGCTTTTTCGCCGCGGCGTCAGGGAGCTTCTTTCGCTCGACGACACGATTTCGGTCGTGGGCGAGGCCGGGACTCGTGATGAAGCGGTGCTTCTGGCGAGACAGCTCGAGCCTGAACTCATCGTGCTCGACCTCAATATGCGCGGCTCGTCAGGGGTGGAAATTCTGACGACGCTCAAGTCTGAAGACCCGTCGATGCGGATTGTGATTCTGACCGTGAGCGATTCCGGAGACGATCTCCTCGCCTGCATTCGTGCCGGTGCGGACGGCTATTTCCTGAAGGACATGGAGCCCGAGCGCTTTCTTGAGAACGTGCATGAAGCGCTCGAAGGACGCCTCATTGTGGATACGGCGATGGTGAGGTATCTCACGGACATGATTCGCGAGAAGGCTCAGCCCGAACCGCCTAATCCCCTGACGGAGCGCGAGGAAGAGGTGCTCAGCTACATCGCGCAGGGGCTGACGAACAAGATGATTGCGCGCAAGCTCCAGATTTCTGACGGCACCGTCAAGGGGCATGTGAAGCATCTTCTCAAGAAGCTCGGCTTCAACAGCCGCGTGGAGGCTGCCGTCTGGGCTGCTCAGCGCGAAGAGCAGAAAGCAAAGCGGCAGATGTGACATCTGCCGCTTGTGCTGGCTCAGGGAGACGTTAGTCTTCCGTGGCGTCGTTGGCGTTTACGGGAGCAAGAGGCTTCGCCTGAGAGCTTTCCGCGTGGCAGAGCATGCATTCAAAGCGTTCGCCGGAGAGCTTTCCCGGAGCGGCATAGTGCGAGCTGGGAATTTCGCCCTTCTGGCGCGTACGGTCAGCAGGCTGCTCGCGGTGGCACATCAAGCAGTTGTTCTTGTCGATGGTAATGGGGAGATAGTTCGCCACCGGATGCGGGACCGGGCTCGGCGCTCCGACGATGGGATTGTCGGCGGCAAGCGCCGGGCCGGCGAGGAGAGCAGCAGAGGCAAATGCGGCAAAAATCATATGGCGGGTCATAAGGTTCTCCAGAATTTTCTAATCCAATTTATGAATGTTTATTGCTGACAGGCAAGCCGGGGATGCGGAAATGAAGCGCGTCTTCAGGGCAGACCTCGATGCAGCGGCCACAGTTGAGGCATTCCCCCGAGGGAATGCGGCCGGTTTCGGCCATGTCCTTGAAGCGGATGATCTGCTTTTCCGGGCAGACCCTGAGGCAGTCGGCGCAGCGCGTGCATTTCGCATCGGTGAAGGCAATGGTCACGAGAGGCCTGGGCGACGCTCTGCCCGCAAGGGACCAGAAGGCGCCGAGCGGGCAAAGGTGTCCGCACCAGCCGTTGCGCATGAGTCCGAGTTCAAGGGCAAAGACGGCAAGAGCGGCAGAGAGTGCCGAAAGGCCGGTTCCGTAAACAACATCGCGCCAGATGATGGCCTGAGGGCTTACGGACTCGAATGCTGCCGTGCCGGTTGCAAGGCTCGCCGCGAGGGTGCCTGCAAGCACGGCATAGCGCGCGCTTCTCGGCAGACGGATGTAGTCGGCGGGAAGATCGAGCTTTGTCCGGAGCCATTCAGCTGCCTCAACCACAAGGTTCATCGGACAGACCCATCCGCAGAAGGTTCTCGAGCCGAGAAGGCTGTAGAAGAGCGTGATGAGCGCTGTTCCGATGAGCGTCGTAGCCGTCGGAATGATTCCGGCAAGAAGCCGCTCGAAAAAAGCGAGCGGATCACCGAGCGGAATCATCCCCAGAATCTTCGATTGCGAGAGGTCTCCGAGGAGCAGAGGCTTGCCGGCGATCTCCCAGCCCAGCCGAGCGGAGCCCGCAAAGAGCATGAGCACCAGGAGCTCGGTAATGCGTCTGGCGATCGTGAAGCGGTGCCTGCGCATGAAGGTTTGATGCGTCATAGCGGCTCCTCGCTGTTGAGGTAGTCCATGCCCGGAGCCGTTGCCGGCGCCTTTTCCGCATCGTCTTCAAAAGGCGCGGCGCCGGGCGCCGCAGGAGGACCTTCGCGGCGCATGTTCTTCGGATCCTCTTCGGACAACCAGCCGAGACGGTAGTGGCTGCCGATCGTGCCGAGCACGGTCGAGGGATCTGCTACGCGGATGGCCGCCTCGTCAGTCGGACATGCCTTTTCGCAAAGGCCGCACCCTGTGCAGGCATCCGGGTGGATGACGGGCACAAAGACGGCGTGACGCGAAAGACCGCGGGGACGCACTTCAATCGTGAGCGCACGGTCGTTTTCCGGACATTCACGGAAGCAGACCTCGCAGCGCAGCCCCTGCCAGGAGAGGCAGGAGTTGGGGTCCACCACCGCGACGCCCATGCGGGCGTCGCGAATGTCCGTGAGGTTGGGGTCGAGCGCTCCGGTCGGACACGCTTTGACGCAGGGGAGGTCCCTGCACATGTAGCAGGGAATCTCCCGCGGCGTGAAGTAAGGAGTTCCGACGGGAGCAGGAGACCACATGCCTGCCAGCCTGAGGGTGTCGTAGGGACACGCGCTCACGCACTGGCCGCAGCGCGCACAGGCTGCGCTGAATGCTTCTGCAGGGAGCGCCCCGGGCGGTCGGGGCTGCCAGCGGGCAGCGCTCTCGCGCACGGGGATCATCCCGAGCAGAAAGGCTCCTGCCGTCATGGCGCATCCCGAGGAAATGACTCCCTCAAGAAGCGCCCGGCGGCTCAGGCTTTCCCGGCTTGTCACGGCATCAGGCCTTTCTAACGAGGACCGCGGTCTTCTTGAAGTCCGGTTCCTCGGAAATCGGGTCCGTGGCGTCAATCACGACGGCATTGCACTTCACCTTCTCGTCGAAGAAGGCAAGCCATACGGTGCCGGCAGGCATGATGTTGCGGACCTGGGTTTCCACAACCGCCTCGCAGGTGCCGTGACGGCTTTCGACATGCGCAAGGTCGCCGCGCTTGAGGCCGCGCCTTTCGGCATCGCCCGGGTTCATGTAGAGGAGCGCCTGCGGAGCTGCGCGGTGCAGTTCCGGCACGCGGCGCGTCATGGAGCCGGTATGCCAGTGCTCGAGAATGCGGCCCGTGCAGAGCCAGAGGTCGTAGTGACCGTCAGGCTGTTCGACCGGTGCGGCATAGGGACGGAAGAAGATCTTCGCCGTGCCCGCATAAGCCGTCTGCTTCGGATCCGTAACGTTGTAGAGGTCGCCGGAAGCCACGGGCTTCATGAGCTTGCCGTAGAAGAGGTTGTCTTCCTTCGCATAGGGATCGTATTCGGTATTGAAGCGGTAGAGCGTTTCCTTGCCGTTCACGACCGGCCAGATGAGGCCGCGGCACTTCGGGTCCTGATAGGTGTCGAAGTCTGCCAGGTCATGCCCGTCGCCGAGCGTGAACTGACGGTACTCGTTGAAGAGCGCCTTTTCAGGGAACCACTTGAGACCGAGCGCGTCGCCCGTGTTGTTGAGTTCGGTCTTATAGAGCGGATCCGGCCACACGGCTTCGGCGCGCTTGCCCGTCGGAGCAAAGAGCGCATCAAAGAGCGTGGTTTCGGGCTTCAGACCCATGGCTTCAGCCGCGGAAAGCACGTCGGGGAGCTTGTCGTCCTTCACGCCCTTGACGGGGACGCTCTTCCAGGTTTCGCCGATGGTGAAGCGCTTGGCGAGCTCCATCATCATCCAGATGTCGGTGCGCGCTTCGCCCGGGGACTTCACGAGCTGATGCCAGCCCTGCGTGCGGCGTTCGGCATTGCCGTAGAGGCCCCACTTTTCAAAGTGCGCGGCGGCCGGGAGAATCAGGTCGGCGCAGCGTGCGGAGAAGGTCGGATAAATGTCCGAAACGACCACAAAGGCGTCCGGACGACGGCAGGCCTTGATCCAGTGATTGTTGTTCGGAGCCGACTGGATGATGTTGACGACCTGGGTCCAGAGGAAGTCGATCGATTCGTCCTCGACGCCCCTCAGGATCTTCATGAGGGACGCGCCGACCTTCGGATTAAGCGTGCCGGCAGGGAGATTCCAGATCTTTTCCGTCTTCGCGCGATGAGCCGGATTGGCGACCAGCATATCGGCAGGAAGTCTGTGGCAGAAGGCGCCCACTTCGCGGGCGGAGCCGCAGGCAGAGGGCTGGCCCGTGAGCGAGAAGGCGCCGTTTCCGGGGAGCGCATGCTTGCCGAGCAGCAGATGATAGGCATAGATCTGTTCATTCACCCAGACGCCGCGCTGGTGCTGATTGACGCCCATGCACCAGTAGCTCATGATGTCGCGCTTTTCGTCACAGATGTAGTCGGCGAGTTCCATGAGCTTCTTCTTGAAGGTGTCGATCGACTCATCGTTGTCGCCCTTGGCGAGTTCCGCCACGAACTCGAGCGTGTAGGGCTCGACGCCCTTTTTGAAGTCCTCAAAGGAAATCTTCCAGTGCTTGCCGGCGGTGCCGCCCGAATTCTTCTGCGGGACGACTTCGCCTTCCTTTCTGCCCTGGGCGACGGCTTCCCATTTGTCGAGCTTCACGGAGAGCTGACGCGCCATCACGTCCTTTTCGGCCGGGAAGGCGAACTTGTCCGTATTGCGGAGGCCGAAGCCGATGTCGGTCACGCCCGCGCAGAAGATGCAGTGCTTTTCAACGTAGGACTGATCCACCTTGCCGCGGCGGATGATCTCGCGAAGGATGAAGTTGAGAATCGCGAGGTCCGTATTCGGACGGAAGATGATGACGAGGTCGGAGAGGTTCGACGAGCTCGACCGATGCGTCGTGAGCTGAATGATGCGCGTACCCTTGTCGGTAAGGCGGCGGTTTGCCATGCGCGACCAGAGCACCGGATGGGCTTCAGCCGGATTGTTGCCCCAGAGAATGATGGTGTTCGTCTTTTCAATGTCGGCGTAGCAGTTGGCCGGCTCATCGACGCCGAAGGTCTGGTAGAAGCCGACCACGGCGGACGCCATGCAGAGACGCGCATTGGGGTCGATGTTGTTCGAGCGGAAGCCGCCCTTCATGAGCTTCGAAGCGGTATAGGCTTCCGGAATCGTGTACTGGCCCGAGCCGATGATCGAAATGCCTTCGGGGCCTTTCTTTTCATAGGCTGCACGCAGGTGCTTCGCCATTTCGCCGAGAGCCGTTTCCCACGTTACGGGCTCAAAGCGGCCGGATTTGTCGAACTTGCCGTCCTTCATGCGCATCAGGGGCTGCGTAAGGCGGTCCTTGCCGTACATGATCTTGGCGTTGAAGTAGCCCTTCACGCAGTTGAGGCCGCGGTTCACCGGGGCTTCAGGGTCGCCCTTGGTGGCGACGACGCGGCCGTCGCGAACGCCGACCATCAGGCCGCAGCCGGTGCCGCAGAAGCGGCAGACGGATTTGTGCCAGCTGATGCCCTGGTCGAGCGCATTGGCGTCAGCAGCCTCTGCTGCAGTGACGGGGATGCCGAGCGTAAGCGCGGCGCTTGCGGCGATGCCCGATTTGAGCACCGTACGGCGATGGAATGTGACTGGGCGTTCCTGGGTCATATGCAATCTCCCTCAGATTGGCTGGATCCGAAAGGTTTCTGAACGCACGGCATCTTTTGCCGGCGGCGCCTTTTAAGAGGCGTCCGGACGATGTTCGATAAGGCTGACGTCAAAGACGTCTGCGAGTTCAGAGACAGTTCGGAAGAGACGGACTTCGTCATCGGTCGTGGCGGCCTCAATGGTGCAGATGAAGCGGTTTGTAGCCGGATCAGTCTGGTGGGGTTCCACGCCTTCAATGCGGCTGGCTGCTTCGACGGCAGCCTCTAGCCGGCCCGGACGTGCGATGACGAGAATGGCGGAATAGTTCATGGTCGGGGTCTACGGATAATTCTTTTGTTTACTTTGTGAATTAATCCACTGATTCATTTTCGACCGGTCTAATCCGTTGGTCTAGCTCCCAAAGCGGAGGGTTGAATGAAGCCGAATACCCCCCGAACGGGAGATGTGAAATGCTTTCTAATGAGTATTTCCGGTTTCGGCGGGGGGCGGAGAAATGAGGGTCAGAATGATGGCGGCAAGAACAAGCAGCGCCGCAAGAAAATAGGGCGTGCCGGCAGCGGGGGCCGTCGGGGCGCTTTGCGAGGTAAAGAAAAGGAGCGGCGTGCCGAGAAGCGGACTGACGGCGCCCGTGAAGCTGTTGAGGGAACTGGCTGCGCCGAGCCGTACGCCCTGCGTTGTCGGGGATCCTGTGCGGCTGATGACGCTCTGGAGCGTCGGGCCCACGACCCCCATGAGGGAAAAGAGTGCGAGGAGCGGGAGAAGAAATGTGCCGGCAGTGGAAAAACCGATGCCGATCAGGGCCGCAAAGCCGCAGAAAAGTCCCGTGAAAACGAGCTGCGTGGGCGTGAGCCTAGCGGAAAGACGAGGCAGTATCCAGCCCTGCGTGACCGTAATGGCGGCTCCCAGGACAAAGATGGAAATCCCGATCATCTTCGGGGTCCAGCCGTAGCGGAATTCCGTATAGAGCGCCCAGGTGCACTGCATCAGGCTCTGAGAGAGCGTATAGAGCGTGATGACGAAAAGAATCGGCAGGACCAGGCGCTCTCTGGAAAGCGCAAGAAGCGACGAAAAGGGATTGAAGCGCTTTAATGTAAAGGGGTCGCGCGCCGGCGCACGGAGGCTTTCCGGAAGTACGAAGAGGCCGTAGAGGAAATTCAGCGCGCAGATGATGCCGGCAATCAGGAAGGGTCTGCTCGGATCCGTTTCCCCCAGCATGCCGCCAACGGCCGGGCCGAGAATGAAGGCGACGCCGAAAATGGCTCCGATGCGGCCGAATGCTGCGGTGCGGCTGGACTCATCCGTGACGTCTGCAATGTAGGCTTGCGCGACGACGATGTTGGAGCTCATGGCGCCTCCCAGAATGCGCGAGAGGAGAATAAGCCAGAGCGAATCGCAGAAGGCCGGAACGAGCATCATGACCGCAAGGCCGAGGATGCCGGTGAGAAGGACCGGGCGGCGCCCGAGACGGTCGGAAATGGCTCCGATCGCGGGGGCGGAAAAGAACTGCATCAGTCCGTAGCTCACCATGATGGCGCCGTACCAGGACGCCTGAGCATCGGGTGAGGATGCAAGCGTGCCGATGAGCCGCGGCAGCACCGGGATGATGAGCCCGATGCCCAGCGCGTCAAGAAACACGCAGGCAAGGACGAAGCCTGCGGCTGGCGTTCTGACCATGGAAGAGGACCGAAAAGCAGATGAGTGAAGAGGAAATAATAGCCGGACAGCAATCCCTCTATAAATTCAGGTGATTTGCTTAGCAAGAATGATGTGAATCAGAATAAATCCCTTCTCTCAACATTTCAGACGGGTTGAGGCGAGGAATATCGGGAGGATGACTCAGGCGCTTCCCCCGATCCCCTGCTAGTGTTGAGGAAGCAGTTTCTAAAGATGTGCGCGCCTCTATACGGAAAGCGCTCAGGCCTCTAGCGGACTGCTGAATATTTGAAGGTGCGGACCCAGAGCAAACTCATCCGCATCCCAAGAGAAAAATATCAGAGCGGTATTTTCTGCGGCTCCGAAATATTCGGAGCGGATCCTCAATCAATGCAGCAGATTCCGTCAGACGATCGGGTTTTACTTTTTCCCCGAATCCGGAGCACTAGTTTATGAAGCGCGTTTTCCAGTTTGCGATGCCGTTTCTCCAGGCATCGCTTGTCAAGCAGATCGTAGTCGGCCTTGTTCTAGGCATAGCGCTCGGCCTTACCTTCCCTGAAGTCGCCAAGAGCGTCGGCCTCCTCGGCAGCCTCTTTGTTGCAGCACTGAAGGGCGTGGCGCCGATCCTCGTCTTCGTGCTGGTGATGTCGTCGATTGCCAATCAGCAGATTGCAGGCGACCGCCACATCAAGCCGATTGTCGTGCTTTATCTTCTCGGCACTTTTGCTGCCGCGCTCATTGCCGTTGGCGCAAGCTTCCTCTGGCCGACGTCCATTGCGCTTTCCGTGACGGATCAGGCAGTTTCGGCACCGAGCGGCATTATGGAAGTGTTCCGCAACCTGCTGCTGCAGGCTGTCGATAATCCTGTAAACGCCATCAGCAAGGGCAATTACATCAGCATTCTCGTGTGGGCGATCTCCATGGGCGTGGTGCTCCGCCATGCGCACAGCTCTACGCGTGAAGTGCTGCTTGATGCCGCGCGTGCCGTGGAGTTCATCGTCCGCCTCGTCATCCGTTTTGCGCCCTTCGGCATTTTCGGGCTTGTCGCCTCCACGCTTGCGACGACCGGGCTCGAAGTCTTCGCCGGCTATCTGAAGGTGCTTGCGGTGCTCGTCGGCACGATGTTCTTCATCGCGCTTGTCGTTAATCCGTTCCTCGTCTGGCTCTGCATTCGCAGGAACCCGTATCCCTACACGCTGATGACGCTGCGTGAATCGGGAGTTGCCGCATTCTTCACCCGTTCGTCCGCTGCCAATATTCCCGTGAATCTTGAGATCTGCCGCCGTCTGGGCCTTCCGGAGGCTACCTATTCGATCTCCATTCCGGTTGGCGCCACCGTCAACATGCAGGGCGCGGCGATCACGATTACGGTGCTCACGCTCGCGGGCGTCCATACGCTCGGCATGCCGGTTGACGTTCTTTCGGCCATCTTCCTCTCCTTCGTTGCTGCGATCTGCGCGGCAGGCGCCTCCGGCGTCCCGGGAGGTTCGCTCATGCTGATTCCGCTTGCCTGCGGCCTTTTCGGCATTGACCAGAACACCGCCATGCAGGTGGTTGCGGTCGGCTTCATCATCGGCGTGGTGCAGGACTCCTGCGAAACGGCGCTTAACTCTTCGGCCGACGCGCTCTTTACGATTGCCGCCTGCAAGCGTGCTGAACGTCTTGAAGGGAAGAAGGAATAATTTTCCCTGATTCCGGCATCAATCCGAGAACGCCCTGCCGCGGGATTCCTGCGGCAGGGCGTTCTTTTAGAATGCAGAGCTTCGAATTCACTTTCCTGGTCAAATATTCATGCGCCGCTATTCATCCGCTTTGGAAGCGCTTCAGCAGGTCTTCGGATACGACGCTTTCCGCGGATTTCAGAAAGAGGTTGTTGAGACCGTTGTCAGCGGCGAGGATGCGCTTGTGCTCATGCCGACGGGCGGCGGAAAAAGTCTCTGCTACCAGATTCCGGCGCTTCTGCGCGACGGCGTGGCCATTGTGGTTTCACCGCTTATTGCGCTCATGCATGATCAGGTGGATGCGCTCGAGGAGCTTGGCGTCCGGGCGGCATATCTGAATTCGACGCTTCTGCCTGAAGAGGCCGTGGAAGTCAGAAATCAGGTCCGGCTAGGGGAAATCGATCTGCTTTATGTTTCTCCTGAGCGCCTTCTGATGTCCTCCATGCTCTCTTTTTTGAAGGAGCTTCGGATTTCGCTCTTTGCGATTGACGAAGCACACTGCGTGAGCATCTGGGGACATGACTTCCGGCCGGAATACAGCAAGCTTTCAGTCCTGAAGGAAACCTTCCCGCAGGTGCCGAGAATTGCCCTCACCGCGACGGCAGATCAGAAGACGCGGGAGGAGATAGTGGAAAAGCTCCTCCTCAATCCGCGCAAATTCATTGCGAGCTTTGACCGGCCCAACATCTTCTACCGGATTGTGGACAAGCACAACGTGAAGGAGCAGGTCGCGCACTTCATCCGCACGGAGCATCCCGGCGAATGCGGAGTCGTCTATTGTCTCGCTCGCAGCACCTGTGAGGATGTCTGCGAATTCCTGCAGACGAGAGGCGTGCGTGCGGTCTTCTATCATGCCGGACTTTCCTCAGAGGAGCGCGCCGCGCGCCTTGCGCTTTTCCAGCGCGAGGATGACGTCGTCATGGTGGCGACAATTGCTTTTGGGATGGGCATTGATAAGCCCAATGTGCGCTTCGTCGCGCACGTCGATATGCCGAAATCGATTGAAGGGTATTTTCAGGAAACCGGGCGTGCCGGACGCGACGGACTTCCCTCTGACGCCTGGATGGCGTACGGGCTTCGGGATGTCGTGAGCCAGCGCAGGTTCATTGAGCAGAGCGACGCCGACGAGCTCTATAAGCAGCTCTCCACGCAGAAGCTCGATGCAATGCTCGGCCTTGCGGAGGCCTGCGACTGCCGGAGAGTGCGGCTTCTCGCCTATTTCGGTGAAAAAAGCGAGCCCTGCGGGAAATGCGACAACTGCGTCAACCCGCCGAAAATCTGGGATGCGACGCTTGCGGCCAAAAAACTCATCAGTTGCATCTGGCGCATTCAGCAGAAGTCAGGGACAAGCTTCGGCGCAAAACACGTCATCGACGTGCTTGTCGGCAAGGAAACGGAGCGGGTTCTCTCCTGCGGTCATACGCAGCTGAGTACCTGGGGAATCGGCAAGGATCTCAATGATCAGCAGTGGCGGGCAGTGCTGCGGCAGCTGATTGCCCGGCACGTGGTCTGGGTTGATGCCGAGCGGCACAACGTACTGAGGCTAGGGCAGCTTGCCAACAATCTGCTTCGTGGGGAAATTAAGGTCGAAGTGCGCCGCGAGGTGATTGATCAGCCTGAAGGAAAATCGAATCGGGCGCAGGCCAAGGCTTCAAGAGATGAAATTCTGGCGGGCCTTGGAGGAAGCGCCCGACAGATCTTTGAAGCCCTTAGAAAATGGAGGCTTGAGACGGCGCACGCCCTTAATAAGCCCCCTTACGTGATTTTTCCCGACCGCACGCTACTTGAAATCGCACGCAGAAAGCCTGTCACGCTAGACGCCATGCTCGGCATCCCCGGCGTCGGCAGAAGAAAGCTTGAAAGCTATGCCGAGGAGATCATCGGAATCGTGCGGGCGGAGTGCTGACAGAAAGGCGCTTCGCTTCAGGCTTTCGGAGTCGTTACGCGGGGCTTCTGCTTCCTGTTGGCCAGAATGCGGTCAAAAAGGGAATTGGGAATGAGCCGCATGATTTTGGCGAGCACGCCCATCTGCCAGGGAATGACGCGGTAGGTTGTGCGTTCCGTAATGGCTTTAACCGCTTCGCGGGCAAAGTCATCGGGTTCCATTATGAACGGCATCCTGTAGGGGTTCTCCGCCGTGAGCGGCGTCCGAACAAAGCCCGGGCAGATGGTGCTCACGAGAATGCCGTATTTCTGCAGTTCAATGCGCAGGCTCTCGCAGTAGGTAATGACTGCGGCTTTGCTCGCGCAATAGGCTTCAGAACCGGGAAGTCCTCTGATGCCGGCGACGGAGCCCATCCCGACGAGTTGCCCGTAGCCGCGCGCCTTCATAGGTTCAATGAAGGGATGGAAGGTGTAGGCCATGGCGAAGACATTGATGCGGTAGACGGCTTCGAGCATGTCGATGTCTTCTTCGTACTCCGTTTTGACGCCGTGCGAAATGCCTGCATTGGCGATAACGAGCGTCGTGCCTCCCGAGCGGCATTCGAACTCCCGGGCGGCCGCAAAGATTTCCTCACGATTAGTGACGTCGGCAGGAAGCACGAAATGGCGCTTTAAGCCGCCATTCAGGGAATCTGCAAGCTCTTCAAGACGATCGCGGTTGCGGGCCACCAGGCCAACAGTGGCGCCGCGGGCTGCGTAGGCGCGTGCAAGCGCAGCTCCGATGCCGCTTGATGCGCCGGTGATGAAAACATTGAGCACAGGAAAACCTCTGGATATAAAAAGAGGCGTTTCGGATGACGGCTCCGAAACGCCCCGTCCTTAATGGAAAAAGAAAGACGAATCAGCGGCGCTGAGCACGAACCTGATCAACGAGGTACGAGATGCAGGCCGGAGTCGCTTCACGCGTACCGACAAGATGGGGACCGGTGGAATAGATGCCGCCCACGCCGATCATCGGCGTGCTGTCGATCTGGTAGCTGTTCCAGTACTGCGTAGCCTGGCGGGACTTGTTCATGACGCTGAAGGAGCGCATGGTTTGTTCCCACTTCTTGCCGTCGACGCCGGCCTTCGTCATGAAGTCGAGAATGTCGGGGGCAGGATTGTCATAGTTGTAGGGATGCTCCTGATAAATCACGCTCTCGAAGAACTTCATGTGAAGTTGGTCGAGGAGGCCGAGCGCTTCAAGCGCGAAGTAGGTCTGTGTGAAGGGCAGGAATTTCGGCTGCCAGGCAACCGGGCACACGCGGATGGTCACGTCCTTGGGCGCGGTCTTGGCCCATTTTTCAAAATGTGGCGCAAACTGCAGGCAGTGCGGGCAGGTATAGGCGAAGAACTCCACGACTTCGATTGTGTCGCGCGGCGTGGGCGCCGGAGGATTCACGATGAGGTATTCTTTACCGGCGGTATAGGTCGGCGCGGCAAGAAGGGAACCGGAAGCCGGGGCGAGCGCTGCGGCGAGAACTACCTGGCGACGAGAAAGCATTGTGCGTAATCCTTTTTGAATGTGCAGTTCCGAAGGGGTGTTTACTGCTTGTCCTGAACAATAACAGGATTCAGTCCCTGGTCAGAAAGACTGTTGAGGACTTCCTGAGCGGCAGTTCTGGAAGCAAAGGGTCCGACGCGGACCCGCCAGTAGGGACCTGACTGGCGGATTCGCGCGCCGATGCCCTGCATGGCAAGGTTGGCTGCACTTGTTTCTGCATCACCCTGCTTTGAGAATGATCCCACCTGAACCCAGAAGCTTTGAGCTGAGGCAGGAGTCTTTTCTGTTTCAGAAGTTGAATTCCCGGCAACGGTAACAGTACGTACGCTTCCTGTTTCCTGAGATGCGTCGGCAGCATCGTTCTGCTGATTGAGCCGCGCATTGGGATCCACTCCGCCCGCGAGCTTCGCGGCGGGATCCACATCAGCGGTCACGCGATCAACCTTGTCGACGAAAGGCACCGGACTTTTGGCAATGACCAGCATTGCGCCGGCGGCGATGCCGAGACCGGTAACCACGCCGATGAGAAAGCCGGCAAAGCCGGTAGCGAATCCGCTTTTTGCCACTTCAAGGCTCCCAGACCAAGTTATTCAGATTTTTCTTCAGCCGGTTCCTCTTCGCGGCGACTCATGCGCTCAGGGGCGGAAATGCCGAGAAGACGGAGGCCGTTGCCAAGCACCTGACGGGCTGCGGCGAGAAGTGCGAGACGGGCATTGCGTTCGGCATCATTCTCAACCACCACGCGTTCGGCGTTGTAGAAAGCATGGAACGTGGCCGCCAAGTTCTTGAGGTAGTAGCAGAGCACGTGCGGCGCATGATCGCGCGCCGCAACGCGAAGCGTGGCCGGATATTCCGCAATGGCGCCGATGAGCGCTTCGCTCGCTTTGGAATTGAGCGGCGAAAGATCAACTTCGGCGAGCTTGTCGTTCGCCGGCACGGCATAGCCCTGTTCGGCAGCATTGGCAAAAACCGAGCAGATGCGGGCGTGCGCGTACTGCAGATAGTAGACCGGGTTTTCGTCGCTCTTTTGCTGAGCGAGCGTCACGTCGAAGACGAATTCTGCATCGGCCTTGCGCGAAACCAGGAAGTAGCGGGCGGCATCGCGGCCGGCCCAGTCGACCAGATCGCGAAGCGTCACGTAATTGCCCGAGCGCTTGCTCATCTTCACGGGTTCGCCGTCCTTGATGACGGAGAGCATCTTGTGAAGGATGTATTCCGGGAAGGTCTTTGGAATTGAGATTCCGAGGACGCCCGATGCAGCCTGCAGGCCTGCGCGGACGCGGGCGATGGTGCCGTGATGGTCCGTGCCCTGAATGTTTACAGCCTTGGTGTAGCCGCGGCTGAACTTGTTGAGGTGGTAGGCGACGTCCGGCACAAAATAGGTGTAGGTGCCGTCAGCCTTCTTCATCACGCGGTCCTTGTCGTCCGTAAGGCCGTTGCCGAGGTCCTCAAACGATGTGGTGCGAAGCCAGAGCGCGCCATCCTTTTCGTAGGTATTGCCCGAGTCGATGATCGCCTGAACGGTTTTCTGTACGGCGCCGGTGGAGTAAAGCGAGGATTCGAGGAAGAAATTGTCGAACTTCACGCCGAGCGCAGAGAGGTCGTCGTCCTGTTCGTTGCGAAGGTAGGCGACGGCATAACGACGCACGAGGTCCGTATCCGTGTAGTCGCCGGAAGATTCAATGACGCCGCCGGTATGCGGATGGACGGGCTTCTTGTCGAGAAAATCGCGGGCGATCGAGATGATGTATTCGCCGTGATAGGCATTTTCAGGGAGCTCGATGGCTTCGCCCTGAAGTTCGCGGCAGCGCAGCTGGACGGAGTGCGCAAGGTTTCCGATCTGAACGCCCGCATCGTTGTAGTAGAACTCGCGGGAAACCTTCCAGCCCTGAGAGCCGAGAAGATTGGCAAGCACGTCGCCCAAAGCGCCCTGGCGAGCATGGCCCAGGTGCAGGGGGCCGGTGGGATTCGCCGAAACGTACTCGAGAAGCACCGATTCCCCTTCATGCTCGCGGTTCGTGCCGTAAGCCTCGCCCTGACGAAGCACTTCGCCGATGATCGCCACACGGGCATTCTGCGCAACGCGAATGTTGATGAAGCCCGGTCCGGCGATCTCGACCGTGTCTGCCGTCTGGGAGAAGGCTGGATCAGCCTTCATGGCGGCGACAAGCTCCTCGGCGATTGCGCGGGGATTTTTCTTCAGGCGACGGGCCAGCTGCAGAGCGCAGGTGCAGGCGATGTCGCCGTGCGTCGGATCCTTCGGGCGCTCAAGCGTCACAGGGGCGTCTTCTGCGCCGAGTTTGGCGAGAGCTCCGGCGATGAGCTTCTGAATGGCTTCTTTCTGATTGTCGAGCATGGGAGAGAACGGGCTTCTAAGTATTGCGGGCGCGGATCAACTCTGAAATCAGAGGAGCTTGTCGCGCTCGATCCAGGCGTAGGCCGAATGATTGTGAATGGATTCAAAGTTTTCCGCTTCGACGCGGTAGGCGACGACGCGGTCGTCGGCGTTGAGGGCCTTTGCCATGTCGCGAACGAGGTCTTCGACGAACTTCGGATGATCGTAGGCGTATTCGGTGACGTACTTTTCATCCGAACGCTTCAGGCGCGACCAGAGCTGGCAGGAAGCAGAGTTTTCTGCAATGGCGACCTGCTCTTCAAAGCTCATGGGAGCCGAAAGGATAAGCGAGCTCGTCAGGTGCGAGCGCTGATTGTGCGCGCCGTAGCGGGAGATTTCCTTCGAGCAGGGGCAGAGGCTCGTTACCGGCGCAAGCGCTTCCTGGCGCACGGTTACCTCACCCTTGACCGACGTGGCGATGAGCGCGCACTGATAGTTCATGATGCTTTCGAGCTTGCTCACGGGCGCGATCTTGCGCACGAAGAAGGGAAAGCGGATTTCGATCGTGCCGTCCTCAGCATGAAGACGCTCGAGCATCTCTGCAAAGAGGCGGCGCATCAGATCTGCATCGAGCGGTTCGCTCAGTTCTTCCATGAGCGCGATGAAGCGCGACATGTGCGTGCCTTTCTTGTCGGCAGGGAGCGAAACGGTCATGGTGATGTCGGCGACCGTATGCTGCGGCGCTTCACGGCCGGCAACAATAACCGGCAGCCGGATGCCGCGCACGCCGACGCGATTAATGGCGATGTTGCGCTCGTCTTCGGAGGACTGTACGTCCGGGAGAGTTGTCTTGTTTTCAGCTTCCATGGCGAAAGTCTTATCTTGTATTTGGTGCGGGCTGACGTCCTCGATCATAAAGATGGGTCTCGCAGTCCTTTGAATGACTTCATGCACGCGTCGGCTGGTCCGGCGTGAACGAGACGGCGGTCAGAGGCACGCGCGCAGATACCGGAAAAAACCTTAAGGGGTTTTTCCTTGAGTTGGGTGGCTATCTTACTAGAGGTGCGCAGTGGATGCGCCCGCAGAGCGTGGGCCTAACTATGTAGACAGATACGATTTCTTGCATATTTCTGCCGTCTGCAATGATTTTGAGGTCGCGGAAGGTCTGAGAACGAGAAATATGCGGCCCATGCGCCCGATATACTTTTGACACATGACGCTGATAGAAGGAAGCAGGAAAGCCTCCCGCAACGGGCGTTATAGAGTAGAGAGACAACGATGCCAGTATTTATTTTTCCCCCCAGCGGCGGCGGCAGCCCCATCCTGAGTTTTTTGGTTGGGCTCGCCACGCTTGCCATTCTCATAGGTCTCGTGATTTTCTTCCTGCCGCTTATCGCCGGCATAGTGATTGCCGTCATTCTGCTGATTGCGGCTGTGTATTGCTGGGGATGGCTCAAGCGCAAGTTCGGCTGGGAGTCTGAAGAGGAAAAGGCTTTCCGTCAGGTGATGGAAAAAGCTGAAGCCATGGCGCGTTCTCAGTATCACGGGGGCTCTGCCCGCTCCGGCACGGTTTATGAGCGCGAGGAGATCAGCATTTCCTCCTCTCCGCGTCCCGGCGATCGCCGCAGAGTAATGAAGGATGTTGAAGACATTGAGGAAACGCCGGTTAACCCGAAGGATTCATCGAAGTCCTGAGAAAGAAGGCTGAATCCCAGAATGATGTTCCCGGGCGTACAGTTTGCGAACCGCAGCTGTGCGCCCGAATTGCATCAGAGGAGAGGAGAAATCAGGAAGGACGCGCCTTCGCGCAGCCTGTCCGAAAGCGGACGATTGCGCCAGGCGTCGGCTTCAAGTTCTCTGCAGTGCGTTTCATATTCGGCATGGAGCAGAGACAGGTCGCGAACGAACGCCTGATCGAAAATCGCCATCATCAGCTCGAAATTGAGGTGAAGGGAGCGATTGTCGATATTGAGGGTTCCAAAAACCGCAAATTCGTTGTCTACGGAAATGGATTTGGTGTGGAGAAGCCCACCTTCATAAAGAAGAATCCGCACGCCCGATTCAAGAAGTTCGTCGAAATAGCGCCGCATGGCCCAGCCCGTGGCCGGGTTGTCGCACTTTTCCGGAACAATGAGCGTCACGGCGACGCCGCGCAGCACCGCATTAAAGAGCGCGCAGACTACCGATTCCGTCGGAATGAAATAGGGCGTGGTAATGGTCAGGGTATGTTCAGCGCGGTTGATGGCTTCAAGCACCAGCAGAAGGTTGCGGTCTCCGTTGGCGTAAGGTCCTGACGGGACGGTCGCAATGACGGCGTCGCCGACATTGAGCGTTGTTTCCGCCGCAAAGGTATCTTCGAAATCCGAAAGATCGCCGTCGGGCTGAAGCGCCCAGTCGAATTGCCAGACCGCCGCAAGCGCTCTGACGGCGGGGCCTTCGACTCTCACCATCGCATCGACCCAGGCGCCGACAACGGAAGCTTCGGCATAGCTTCTGGGATCGATCATATTGAAGCTTCCCGTATAGGCAACTTTGTTGTCGATCACCACGGTTTTGCGATGAAGCCGGATGTCTGCGCGCTGCAGGCCGAAAAAACGAAGGAATTTCATGGGGAGCGCAGAGGCAATGACAATGCCTTCGCGTTCGAGAAGTTTTTTAGCTTCCGAGCGAAGAAAAACTCGCGAGCCGAAATCATCGACAAGAAGCCGTATGCGCACGCCGCGCCTTGCGGCAGCAATAAGGGAGCGCGTTATTTCCCGGACCTCGCCGCCGTCTTCCCAGATGTAGAACTCCATGTCGATGGATTCGTTCGCAGCCGCGATGTCCTTACGGAGGGATTGTATGGTTTCAGCGGAAGAGGCCTTGAGAAGCGCGGTGGAACCGGTGGCAAGAGGCATGCCGGCGAGTTTCGCAGCGAGCCGAAGAAGCGTGCGGTGCCGCGCGAGATGTCGGGGAAGAGGCCCGAGCGGCGTGAGCTTATGCTGCGAGAGCTGTCCCCATCGTTCAATGGCGGCCTTGAGACGCTTGGCTCTGAGTCTTCCGATGGGCCGTTCGCCGAAAGCAAGGTAGAGGAGAAAGCCGAAGTAGGGCAGGATCGTCGTGAGCAGAATCCAGGCAAAGGCAGATCCCGGTGGATGACGCGTCAGCATGACGCGGACAATGACGCTGAGAACGATGAGAAGCTGCAGGAGCGCAGCCAGGACGCTCCAAAGCGTGAAGCTTTCTGGTATTGCCATAAAAAATGATCCGACGAGAATGTCGATGATATTAGTGGAATAGAGTTAAATTTTGGGCTTCTGAAAAACGAAATCTAGGAACTTTTTTATTTCAGCTCTTGACAGAAGCGAAAAAAGCCGTAATAATTCGGTCCTCTCGCTACGGAGGGGTGCCCGAGTGGCTAAAGGGGGCAGACTGTAAATCTGTTGGCTTACGCCTACGATGGTTCGAATCCATCCCCCTCCACCAGCGATACTGCTGCAGCAATTCAGCAGGAAAGTTCCGCGGGGCGGAATGATATAGTCCTCGAACTTGAGCGGGTGTAGCTCAATGGTAGAGCTGGGGCCTTCCAAGCCTCCGACGAGGGTTCGATTCCCTTCACCCGCTCCAGATCCTTGCCCATGTGGCTCAGTGGTAGAGCACTCCCTTGGTAAGGGAGAGGTCATGCGTTCGATCCGCATCATGGGCACCAGAATTCCTT